>NZ_JBEOYO010000001.1:218149-449438 GCF_040297125.1 Streptomyces sp. NPDC001868
CCATCTCGTCGTGGTACGCGGTGACGTAGTCGGCGACGGGAACCGCGGCGATCCCGAGGCTCCAGGCGGCCGGCCGGGCACGTCCGGATCACTGGTGCTTCGCGGCGACTTCCTCGGCGAGCTTCTGACCGTCGTTCAGCGCCTTGTCCACGCTGGTCTGGCCGGCGATGGCCGCGGAGATCTCCTGGGTCACCTTGGTCCCGAGGTCCTGGAACTCCGGGACGGCGACGAACTGGATGCCCACCGTGGGCCGGGGCTGGACACCCGGGTCGGTGGGGTCGGCCTCCTGGATGGACTTCAGGGTGATGTCACCGAAGGCCGCGGCGTCCTTCTGGTACTCGGGGATCTCGTAGGTGCTGGCCCGCTTGCCGGCCGGGACCCGTGCCCAGCCGAGCTTCTCGCCGACGAGCCGCTCGTACTTCTTGCTGGAGGCCCACAGCATGAACTTCGAGGCGGCGTCGGCCTTCTTCGTGGTCTTCGGCATCGCCCACGCCCAGGTCCACAGCCAGCCGCTGCTCTTGGTCTCCACCACCGGCGCGTAGGCGTAGCCGACCTTGCCGGCGATCTTGCTGGACTTGGGGTCCTCCAGCGATCCGGCCGCGCTGGTCGCGTCGTACCACATCGCGACCTTGCCCTGGCTCATGGCGTTCAGGCACTCGGTGAACCCGGCCTGCGGGGCGCCCGCCTCACCGTGCTCGCGCACCAGGTCGACGTAGAAGTCCGTCGCTTCCTTGAACTTGGCGCTGTTGACCTGCGCCTTCCAGTCCTCGGTGAACCAGGTGCCGCCGAAGGTGTTGACCATCGTCGTCAGCGGCGCGCCGAGCTCGCCCCAGCCCGGCAGACCGCGCAGACAGATGCCCTTCATCCCCGGGCGGGCGCCGTCGACCTCGGCGGCGGCGTCGGCGACCTGCTGCCAGGTCGGCCGCTCGGGCATCGTGACGCCCTTTTCCGCCAGGACCTCCTTGTTGTACATCAGGAAGGAGGACTCGCCGTAGAACGGCAGCGCGTACATCTTGCCGTCCCCGCCGGAGAGCGACTGCACCATCGGCTTCAGCAGGTCGCCCTTGTCGAAGCTCTTGTCCTTGTCGGCGTAGGAGTCCAGCTCGTGCAGCCAGCCGTTCTCGTGCCAGACGGGCACCTCGTAGGCGCCGACGGTGGCGACGTCGTACTGGCCGGCCTGGGTGGCGATGTCCTGGGTGACCTTGTCGCGCAGTTCGTTCTCGGGAAGGATCGTGAAGTTGACCTTGATGCCGGTGTCCTTGGTGAACGTGCCCTTCGTCAGCTCCGCGATGTCCTCCATCTGCGGATTGCCGACCATCAGCACGTTGATGCTCTCCCCGTCGCCGCCGGAGCCGGTGGAGCCGCCCGCCCCGCTGCAGGCGACGAGCAGCGAACCCGCGGCCGTGGCCGTGATGAGGACATGAGTGATTCTTCTTGTGCGCATGACTGACTCCAGGGGTGTTCGAGGGCGTGAGGAACCAGGCCCCCGGCCTTGCGGGGCAGGTTGAGGGGAAGGGCGAAAGGGAGAGGGAGAGGAACTGTGGCTCAGGCCTGGATGACCTGGGGACCCAGCAGTGAGTAGCGGTGGGCCTCCGTTGCGGGCAGCCCCGCGTCGGTGACGATGGCCTCGAAGTCCGTGACGTCCGCGAAGCGGCAGAAGCTCACGGCGCCGAACTTCGTATGGACACCGGAGAAGATCCGGCGCCGGGCGGCCCGCATGACCTGGGCCTTGACCTCGCTGACCGCGGGATCGGGGGTGGTGAGTCCGTACTCGCGGGAGATACCGTTCGCGCCGACGTACGCCAGGTCGATGACGAAGCCGGACAGCATATGGGTCGCCCAGTGGTCGACCGTGGCGAGCGTCCCGCCGCGCACCCGGCCGCCGAGGAGCAGCACGGTGATGTTCTCGGCGGAAGCCAGGTCGCCCGCCGTGGCCAGCGAGGAGGTGACCACGGTCAGGGGGCGGTCGCGAGGGAGGGCGGCGGCGATGAGCTGCGGGGTGTAGCCCTCGTCGATGTAGATGGTCTCGGCGTCCCCGAGCAGTCCGGCTGCCGCGGTCGCGATCCGGGACTTCTCGGGGACATGCATGGTGGTGCGGAAGGCGAGCGTGGTCTCGAAGCCCGCGCTCTCCACGGGATGGGCACCGCCATGGGTACGCCGGACCAGCCCGTGCTCCTCCAGCACGTTCAGGTCGCGCCTCACGGTCTCCTTGGAGACCCCGAGGTCGGCGGCGAGCTTTCCGACCTCCACGGATCCGGTACGGCGTGCCGTCTCCAGAATCCAGCGCCTTCGCTCCTCGGTGTCCACGGCGACACCTCCGTTCCACGGCTCCGCGCGATGGTGCCCGCGCCAGAAGATTTCCGGAGCCCTGCCCGTTTGGGCGTCCGGTGGCTAATTTCTACAAGCAGGCAGACCCGCTGACCAGGTTCGTCGCGCGGCACTTCGTGACCGAATGTGACCGTTTTCCGAACTCCGGAAGCCCTGCACAAGGCGGTGGAGGCCGCCGGGGTGGGCAGGCCTGTTGCCTGCTTGTCCGCTGAGCGTGCCCGTTCGGTGCCCGTTTCCCCTGTGGATCAGGGCATCGGAGCGGAGGGGGCGCGCGGGTCAGTGATGGTCTACGGATGGCTCCGGCACACGGACCAGACCTCTGCCAGCAGTGCCGGGTAGTCCTCGCCGAAGGTGACCACGCCCGCGTACACCGCGTCCAGGGCCGCCTGGAGCGGGTCGGCCTGGGCGGCATCGGTCAGCGCGGGGAGTGCCATGTGCGGCTGCGACATCCGCAGGGACGGGTCCGGGGCGCCGAAGACGACCGCCATGGTGTGCGATCCCATGGCGTATGGGATCGGGGCGCCGTCGGGCAGTGGTGCGGGCGGGCTCGACGGTTCCAGCGCGGCAGCCGCAGGGCCCACCACCGCCGGTGACTCCTGTGAGGGATCCGGCACGGGTTCCCCCTCCCCCGCCGGCACAGGCGGTTGGAAGGGCGGCCGCTGAGGCGGGACGGCCCGGCCGACGGTCCTGTCCGGGACACCCGGGTCCGAATCCAGTACCCGCCACAGGCGGTCCGGGTCGTCGAAGGGCGGCGGCAGGGGGCGGCCTTCGGTCAGGGCCGTGAGTGCGTCGGCGATCCAGTCCAGGTGGGTGAGGCCGGCCCGCTCGCAGGCCCGGCGCGCCGCGAGCACGGCCACCGAGCGCTGGGCGGTGGGGCCGGCGGCGTCGATGGCGTGCGGGAGCGCGGGGTCGAAGGCGAGGAGGCCACGGGCGTTGCCGACGGCCTCGCGCAGGGCCTGGCTCGGCAGGTGTCCGCCCCATTCCCATCGTTCGTGGGCGAGGTCGCTTTCTCGTTCCGCTTGTTCCTGGGCAAGGCGGGCCCGGCGTTCGGCTTCGGCGCGTTCGGCGGGTGTGGGAGGGGGCGGCTGCCGGCGGGCGTACTCATGCCGGTGGGCGGCGTCCTTCGAGGTCTGCTTGATCACCTGGTCGGGGCGAGGCGGGGCGGGCCAGAACTGCAGCAGGTATCTGTCGAGTTGGGGTTCGTCGTCCATCCGGGTGTCCTGCTCGCGGGCCGCGTCCATGCCGTTGGCGCAGTAGCGCACCCGGTAGTCGATCTCTTCCAGGTGCAGCTCCCAGACGTCCTCCCCTCCCCACTCCACGAGCGCGCTCTCGGCGGACAGCGGGCGGAAGGACACCTCCACGACGTCCTCCCAAGCCGGGTCCAACGGCGGCGCCTGGTCGTGGACTTCGACGGTGAAGCCGACGTTGCCGGTGTGCAGCCCGGTCGTCAGGTGCAGCGCACCCGGAACCGCCGCCCCGCACAGTCCGCTGGTCTGCCCGGCGAACGTCTCCGCGAGACCTGGGCCGACACTGTCCGGGTCGCTCTCCACGTAGATCTGGCTGTAGTGGACGTGCACCTCGCCATCGACCGGCCTACGCACCTCACACCCTCCCCGACACGGACGCGCACCCTACACGGCAGTTGCGCGGAGGCGTCACGGACGACGGCACGGACGGCGTCACAGAAGGCGTCACGGACATCGCGCCTCGCGACGAACGGCGTCGGCCGAGGCCGGTGAACGGCGGGGCTGCCTGGAGCATGATGGGTGGGCTTCCTCGTGGGGCGGCGGGACAGGGATCGCGCGGCGGCCGGAGGTGGGATGCCCGCGGCTCGGCCATCCCGTCTGCGGCCGGGGCTACTCGGAAAGGTGGCTCTCACGGCGCACCCGATAGCGCAGGTGAAGCACCCGGTTGCCCTGAATCACCACGTCAGGATCCTCCAACAGGTGCTGCGCGTGGACCGACCCGAAGTAGCGCTTGCCGGACCCGAACACGACGGGTACGACGTCCATGCGCACCTCGTCGACCAGGCCCGCGGCAAGCACCTGGCCGCCGACGTCGCCGGCGGCGACCTCGACCACGCGGTCACCCGCGAGCTCCCGCGCCTTGGCCACGGCTGCCTCGACGCCGTCGACGAAGTGAAACGGCGCCTCGGCGTCCCAGCCCTCGGGCTCCGGCCGGTGCGTCACGACGACCACGTGGTCGATCCCGCCCGGTGGCTTCCCGTCCCAGCCGTCCGTCAGGTCGAAGACGTGGCGGCCGACGATCGTCACCCCGATCTGGTCCCAGTACGGCCGGATGTAGTCGTAGGACGTCTGCGACACCTTCACCATGCCGCTCTCGTCCAACGGGACGTCACCGCTGGACAACCAGTCGAACAGCGGTCCGGGCTGGTCGTTCTCGTCCGCGACGAAGCCGTCCACCGACACCGAGCTGTACATGACCACCTCGCCCACGGGGCTCTCCTCTGGTTCGGGGCGCCCCAAATTAGCGTGTCGTGAGCTGTCGCTCCTGTAAGAAATCAATCGGCGCATCAGCCTCACCGAAGACTTCGCATGGTGAAGAGCCGGAAACGTACAGGTACTTCCCTGGCCCTACTCGATGATCGCGCGCCTCACCTTCTTCTGCTTCTTCCTCTTCACGACGACCTCCTCGACCCCTGCCACCAGAGGCACCGTTCCATCGTTCTCCGTCGACGCGCTCTCCCCCTCAGGCACTTCCAGCTGCTTGAGGAGTATCTCCGTGTCGTGGCGGCGGGTTTCGATCGCTTCGTGGATTCCTGTGAGCGACGCGGATATCTTCGGCACTTCGTCAAGTTGCCGCCTCAGGGCCTTGCGTCCGTCCGGGCCCGGCGGATCTTCCATTCCGGCGATCTGCGCGCGGAAGGTCTTCACGTCCGATCGTGCTTTGTCGATCCGCTCGGCGAGTTCATCCAGCGAGGCAAGCACCTGGTCGGAGTCCGCGTAGCGGAGCTTCGGATCTTCTTGGAGGCGTTTCCGTACCTCGTCCATGCAGGCGTCCATCTCCTGGACGGCCGTGTCGAGCTTCTCGGTGACGTCGGTGAGGCTGGAAAGCAGCTTCCTCTTGACGGTTCCCGGCTGATGCCGCTGAAGGTCTTCCTCCCGGTTCAGCATGTTGTACGGGATGCCGAAGTTCTGGGCGATGTCCATCACTTCGTGGAGCGGATGGTAGGCGAGTTCGCTCGTGTGATCGTAATCGAGGCGCCAGAAGGCGAAGGTTCCCCAAGCGACGGCGCTGATTTCGTCCAGCGTGCCGCCCACTGTCTGCGCCACATTGAGCATCCGCATGGCGGTGAAGGACGAGCCCGCCCATACGGGAATGTTGTGGCGGCGGGCGAGGCGGGTGTTGTCCGCGGACTCGCGCCGGGTGGAGGGCTGGGACCTGAGGACGCCACCCGGCATCCGGGTGACTTCCTGACCCCGGTCCCCGTCCGCGGCGATCCGCTTTCCCTCCTTGTCGATCGCCGTGGTGCTCAGGCCCTGGCCCGGCTGATCGACAATGGTGTCATTGCCATGGAAGGGGGCGTTCCAGTGACGGTGGGTGCCGAAGTATTCCATGAGGTCGTGCAGCACGATGATCTTGTCGCGGAAGCTGAACTGTTCCGGATCCACCAGAACTTTCCACATGCCGCCCCGGATGCCCGTGCGCAGCTGTTTCCGGACATCGTCAGACAGGTCTTCGTTCTTCTGGATGACACTGTCGAAGAACTTCTGGTAGTGGCCGATCTCGTGGCCTCCGTGCGGGTCGGGGGCGTCCGAGATTCCTGTTTCCAGCTCCCGTCGGACACCCTTCCACTTCGCCTTGTCCGTATCGGGTGCACCGCTTTCCTGACCCTCGATCCAGCCGCGGATCCGGACGAACAGGGTTTCCAGGTGGATCTCGACGTCCGAGTCCCCCTTGACCTTCTGCGCCAACTCCTTCTCGCGGTGCCGGTTCTCCTTGGACCCGACCCAGCCGAGCAGCGCCCGCGCGAAGTCGCTGTAGGAGTTGTAGGACCGTTTCTGCTGCTTTGATCCGTACAGCGGATGCGACTTCTCGACCCGCGTGCCAGGTGTTGCGACCGTCCACTTCTCCAGTTGCGCTTCGACGGCCTTCTGGTTCTTCTTCAGCGCCTCCTTCTCCTCGTCGGACAGGCCGTTCGCGCCACTCTTCTCTTTGCCGGCCTCCTCGAGCAGGAAGGCGAACACCTGGTTCAGCCTCGGGTCCGGTTCATTGAGGGCGGCGGCCGCGGCAGCGCTGAAGTCGACGCCACTCCCTCGTCCGGTCACATGCATCGTGACAGCTCGCTGGATCGCCATGGTGGCTCGCGGGGCTTGCTGCCCGCCGCCGGCCGGTACGGGGGTCCGACCGGACACGGGCCGATCCGACATGACGTCGTTCGCCACGGACTCGGCTTCCCGCTCGTGCCGGTCCGACGGGTCGGAGAGGCTGATGCCTCCACCGACGTGGGATCCCTCCACCCGGCCCTGGCTCTGCTGCTCCGTGTGCCACAACTCGTGGGCGATGACGTGCTTGTTCTCGGCGGCCTTCCGGCTCAGCACGATGTGATGCCCGGAGGTGAGCGCCTCGGCCCCCAGCTCGGCCGTGGACCGGTCCGCCTCCTCGCCCGTGTGCATGCGCACGTGGTCGAACCGCGTTCCGTCGAAGCGCTGCTCCATCTCGCGCTGCAGGGCGGGCTCCATCGGCCGGCCGGCCGAACTCAGCACATCGTGAACGGCCAGTCTCCGCTGCACGGGTGCGACGGCCGGAAGGTCGTGCTCGCATCCGGTGCCGTGGACATGTGCGTCCTGATCGTTCGCGGGGCCCGGCGTCGAGGTCGCGGAGCGCAGCCGTTGGATCATCGTGGTCACCGCCGCGTTGCCCGCTGCGCGGTGCAGCGCCAGCAGAGCGGCGTCACCGGTCATCGCCGGGGCCGTCGGCTTCCCCGCCGAGCCGGACCGATCCCGCCTCCTCCCGGGGTCACCGTGGCCAAGGTCTTCCCGCCGTGGAACCATCCCGCTCCTCCCCGAGCCCTTCGAGTTACCCGTATAGCCCGGGTCCGGCCGGCCGGACCAGAGCCGAAGGGGCACCTCTGAGGGCAGATGAGGGCAGAGATGGTGATCACGCGGCAGGCGAGGGCGAGGAGGGCCTCGGGTGGCGGCCGGCTCCGTGATGAGGAGTTCGCGCTGCCAGAGGTACAGAGCGCTCCGGTCTTGCCTCCCCGTGTCGGGTCCCGTTACGTTGCGGCGAAGTTTCTGATCAGGTACGCGGTCCGTACACGCTGGAGGTCGCTCGGGGCATCGTGGACGCGGCCGGTGAGCTCGGCGTCGAGCCGAGAGGCCGGCCCATCGAACGGAAAAGAATTCGAGCCCGAGGCCGAGCGCCCCACTCGGTCAGTGTCGATCCGCGCACCGAGGTCGAGCGGCGTTCCGGCCGCCGATGTGCGGCCGGACGGGAGGGCGAAGGTGGCGGCGCACGTGCCGACGCCGTGACCTCACCCGTCCCGGGTCCGTGCGCCCGGGAAGACCTCCTGGTGCTGGAGCCGGTGCCGGGCCACGGCACCACAGTCCGCGGCGACTGCGACGCACCCCACCACCTCCAGCAACCGCGATCCGGGCCGGCCTCCCGCAGTGCCTCCAGCAACTCCCGCTCCGACGCGGTCAGCCACGCGGACACGACCTCGCGCTCCGGAGGCGCGACGGGGCCCCTTCCGACGCGAGCACCCCTGACCGCAGGTCACCATGCCCCGGTCGGTCCAGGTGCCTCGCCGCACATCGTCGGGGCGCGTCGAAGGGCGTCCGGGGACGTCGAGGTGATGCGGCATCAAGCCAAAGTGGTCCGGGCTCCGTCGGTCGCCTTCCGGGATCGGTGTGCCGCTCCTATCCTCGTGCGCCAATGGTTACCGAAGGTAAGAGGTGGCGATGAGCGGCACCACGCGCAGAGGGTTCCTGGGTACGGCCGCGGCAGCCGGCGGTGGCGTCGCTCTCGGAACGCCCCATCGAGCCGCGGCCCGGAGCGGTGCCGACCCACACACCGTGGCCGTCCTGGGCGGGGGTGTCGCCGGGCTCACGGCGGCGCACGAACTCGCCGAACGCGGCTTCCGGGTCACGGTCTACGAACGCAAGGCGCTGGGCGGCAAGGCCCGCAGTATGGACGTGCCCGACAGCGGCACGGGCGGCCGCGCCCCGCTGCCCGGAGAGCACGGCTTCCGCTTCATCCCGGGGATCTATCACAACCTGCCCGACACCATGCGGCGCATCCCCTTCCCCGGCAACCCGGGCGGAGTCCACGACAACCTCGTCGCCCCCAAGGAGATGCTGTTCGCCCGCTCGGGCGGCCGCGAGGACATCCGGATCCCGCTCCCCTGGCCGGACACCACCCCGGCCGAACTCACCCCCGACGAGATCCGGCGCGCCCTCACCTCACTCCTGGACACCGCCTTCAACCTCCCCCTCCACGAGGCCCTCTACTTCGCCAACCGCTTCCTGGTCTTCCTCACCAGCTGCGACGAGCGCCGCGACGACGCCTGGGAGCGGATGCCGTGGTGGGAGTTCGTACGGGCCGGGCGGATGTCGTACGACTACCAGCGGATCCTCGCGGTCGGCATCACCCGCAACATCGTGGCCACCAAGGCGGAGGAGGCCAGTACCCGTACGGTCGGCACGCTGCTGGAGGCCTTCGCCTTCAACCTTCTCGGCCGGGGCGCGGACGGACCGCTGGACCGGATCCTCAACGCGCCCACCAACGAGGCCTGGATCGACCCCTGGGTGACCCATCTGAAGTCGCTCGGGGTCGAGTTCCGCATCGGCTGGACCGTACGCGACCTGACGCTGGACTCGGGCCGGATCGCCGGAGCCGTCATCACGGACCCCGGGGGCACCCGTCGGACCGTGACCGCCGACCACTACATCTCGGCCATGCCGGTCGAGCACGCCCGCCGTACCTGGAACTCCGCCGTGCGTGCCGCCGATCCCCAACTGGCCGCGTGCGACCGGCTGGAGACGGACTGGATGACCGGCATCCAGTTCTATCTGACCGAGCGTACGCCGATCCTGCACGGCCATCTCGACCTCATCGACTCCCCCTGGTCACTGACCGCGATCGCCCAGGCCCAGCACTGGCCGAACCACGACTTCCCCGCCGACTTCGGTGACGGCACGGTCAGGGACTGCCTGTCCGTGGACGTCTCCGAGTGGGACCGGCCGGGCATCCTGTACGGCAAGACGGCCAAGCAGTGCACGCGTACCGAGGTCGCCCGCGAGGTGTGGGCGCAGTTGAAGGCGTCCCTCAACGACAGCGGCCGTACGGTCCTGAAGGACTCCGTGCTGCACTCCTGGTTCCTCGATCCGGCCGTGGACGGGCTCGGCACCCCGAACCCGGTCAACGAGGAACAGTTGCTGATCCATCCGACGGGGACCTTCCACCACCGTCCGCGGTCGGCGACGAGGATCCCCAACCTCTTCCTGTCCGGCGACTACGTGGCCGTACCCATCGATCTCGCCACCATGGAAGGCGCCAACACCTCGGCCCGGCAGGCCGTCAACGCCCTGCTGGACGAGATCGGTTCGGCCGCCGAACGGTGCACCGTCACCCCGCTGTACCGGGCCCCCGAGTTCGAGGCGCTCAAACGCCACGACCGCACCCGCCATCTCCTCCGCCTGCCGAATCTCTTCGACATCGGCTGACAGCGGCCGTCGTACGCGGATCGCCCTGGGCCCGCGGCTACACGGGCCCAGGGCGATCCGAACGGTGGTCAGGGCGATCCGACCGGTGGTCAGGACGACTGTGCGCTCTGGTACAGGTTCTGCGCGTCGGTGCCGAAGTACGGCCCGTACATCCGGTTCGGCAGGAAGTTGTACTTGAAGCTGTTCACCGAGGACAGCAGGCCGGTGCCCGTGGACTCGTTGAACTGGGTGAACCAGGGGCCGCCGCTGGAGCCGCCGGTCATGTTGCAGTTCATGCCGTGGTCGTTGGAGAGCAGGAAGTCACGGTTGGTGGTGCCGCTGCAGTAGATGAACTTCTCCCCGTCGTACGGGGAGGCGGCGGGGAACCCGAAGGCGTACATCGCCTGGTTGTAGCCGGTGTTGAAGGCCAGGCCCTGCCCGCCGACGACGTCCGTCAGCCGCTTCCCGTCCAGCGGGGCGACGACGGCCGCGCCGATGTCGTAGTTGATGTCCTCGCTCGCGGTCCACTGCGGCGTGGCCAGCGTCTTCGTGGCGCTCCACCTGCCGTAGGGGGCCTGTCCGTCGTGATAGCCGGGCACGAAGACCCAGTTGGTGTGCCAGGCGCCCTCCAGTTTCACGCAGTGCCCGGCGGTGATGACGGTGCTCTTGTTGGCGCTGGTGACGGCGTTGCCGGAACACGAGGCCGTACGGCCCTGGTAGGTGAAGAACACCCGTCCGGCCGTGGAGACCACGGCTCCGCCTCCGGTCCAGGGCCCGCCGCTCTGGGGAAAGGCCAGCACCCCGACATCGTTCGGGGCGCCCGGGAGGGTGGGGGCGACGGTCTTCTCCTTGCCCTTGGCGAGCGAGGGCGCCTTCACTTGGGTACGGTCCACGGGCAGCAGATCCAGCGGAGCGGCCTGGCGCATCCGCTCCGTGGTCCAGAACGAGGCGGGGTCGGCGGCGGCCGAGGCCGCCCCGGCGGGCGCGGCGAACACGCCGGTGCCGAGCAACGCGGTCGCGCCGAGCAGGGCGGCGAGGACGGAGCGGGACTTGCGCAAGGGGCGGGACACCCGGCGTATGTCTCTCACGCGTACTCCATTCGCGGTGGGGACGAGGACGAACTCGCGCAACGCAGAGTGCCAGCCCACCCGCAGATTCGACAGGTGCACGTCACAATGGGCGTGAAATCAACCTTGGCCCGGGGCGGTCACTCCTGCGGTTCTTGGGTCAGGTCGTCGTGGCCGCAGGCCACTGCCGCTTTCGCCAAGGCCCGGTCGGCGGTACCGCTCTGAGCCGCCGGCCGATACCGCTCGGCCCGGCGCAGGGGTCAGCACACGCCCCTCCGCATATTGAGTGGCTCGCGACGACCCTCGTCCCGATAATCGGCATGGTCGCGAGCAGGGGCATGCCAAGACTTGGGGAGTTTTGGACGGAGTGGACGCGCTACTGACGGCGTACGACGAGCAAGTGCGGGGGCATGTGCCGGGACGGGCACCCACGGGGGCGGTGGTCGAACAGGACGGGCCTGTCCTTCGCAGTCATTACGGCACCCACGGGACGGTCCGCCACACTCCGCTGCCCGCCGGGTCCACGCCGACGGAGGTGGCTGAGCTGATCCGCCGCTCGCAGTCGGCCTTCGCCGCCCGGGGCGAGCCGGTCGAGTGGCGAGCCTACGGCCATGACCCGGTTGCCCTGGACGAGCCGCTGCGCGCCGCCGGCTTCACGGCGACCGGTCCGGAGCGGACGCTGCTCCTCGCGGACCTGGACGACGTGGCGGACGGCACGAGCACGGTGGCCCCGCCCAAGGGCATGCGTGTGCGTCGGCTGTCCTACGGCTACCACCGCGAGCGGGAGTTGGATCGCCTCGTCGAGGCGGGCGGCCCCTACACGCGTGGTCTCGCGGAGGTTCGCGAGGATCACGGGAACCTGCTGGGCTGGGCCTTGAACGTCCAGCTCCTGGAGGCGGAGACCCGGCTCGTCGGCGTCGGCTGGGCGGAGGCTGTCGGGTCGACGGAGTTCGTGGCCGTGCGCGGGATGACCGGTCCGCATACGGAGTTCCTGCCCAACTGGATCCAGTGGGCCCGCAACGGCCGTTCGCTCCACATGGTCACCGGTGGGCCTGGACAAGCACCGGACCGTCGCCACCTCATGGCCGAGGCGCCCGAGGGTCCGCTCCGCGACGCCCTCCTCGCGGTCGGCTTCAGGGCCGTGTCGACCGTCCGCGGCTACGCATGGACCCCGGCCGGTCCGCCGCCGGCCGCGACCCGCCCCGTCTCCATGCTCATGGACGACCGGGATCACGACGCGCTGTGCCTGGACTTCAGCAACCGCTTCGCCTTCAAGCCCAGCTACACCTACTACCCCGCCATCACGGAGCCGCCCGACTCCGTCACCTGGCACGTCGGGGACGTCACCGACACGCGCCATGTGTACCAGCTCATGCGCGACCTTCCGGACGAGCACCGTGTCGCACGCCTCCAGAGGACCATCGAACGCGGCCTGCGCGCTTGCGTCCGCCCCGGTGAGCAGCTCTACTCGGTCAGCTGGTGGCACCAGGGCTACCGCTTCGACCCGGCCCGCGTCGGAGGCTCCGGCCGACCGACCTGGCCGGGTGCCGCTTGCTGGGAGGGCGAGTACTACAAGCTCCTCACCCGCGACCTGCGCATGGGCACGTTCTGGCACCCCTGGGAGGAGTCCCTGTGCGTCTTCGGCGCCGAACTCCTGGCCGAGGTCGAGCACGACCTCACGGCCGCCCTCGGCACGGTGATGCGTCGCGGCGGCCGCAACACCGGCAACATCTGGACCTTCGAATCGCGCAGCGACCCCGCCTGACGGAACGCGCGGTGACCCCGCCTGACGGACAGGTCGTAACGCGCGACCACACCGGCGTCGGCTCGGCGGCCTGCACACAGCCCAGCCCATTTGCCCCAACTGGCGTACAACCTTCCGGTGCTGCGGGCCGTCTCACCCGGCGTCAGAGTTACGCGACCAGGCGCGACCAGACCAAGGGGGACATGATGCGACGTATCGGAGCGGCGGTGGCGGTGCTCGTGCTCGCGGGCGCCACGCTGGGGACGGCTGCGAGCACCGCGGGGGCGGCCACGGCGGAGGGCTCGCGCGCGGCGGCGGCCTGTCCGACGGGCTGGGGCAGCGGCGCCAAGGGGGGTGCCGCCATAGGGGCCGATCACCTGGAGGACATCAGGACCGGCAGGCACGAGTGCTACGACCGCATCGTGTTCGACGTGCCCGGCGGCGGAGACCGCATCAGCTACCACGCCCATTACGTGGACCGGTTCGAGGCGGATCCCTCGGGCGAGCACATACCGGTCGCCGGCGGAGCGATCCTCGAAATCCGCGTCGGTGCGTGGAGCTACGACCTGGAGGCCGGCGCGCCGACCTACCCGGGCCAGGTGGGCAAGCCCCTGCCCGGCGTCAACATCAGCGGTTACAGCACCTTCCGGGACACCCGGTTCGGCGGCACCTTCGAGGGCCAGACGCAGGTCGCCGTCGGCGTGCGTGCCCGACTGCCGTTCCGTGTGGTCCAGTTGGACGACCGGGTCGTGGTCGACGTGGCCCACAGCTGGACGAGCTAGGGGCAGTGACTCGGCCGGGCCCCCGGCGGGAGTCGGGTCGCAGGTTAAGGCGACCCGCTCCCCGCCTGGGGCTCTCTCGCCGCTGCCCACGAGGTCACCGGCTACCGGTGCCGGGGCCGGTTCGGAGCTGCTCGATCAGCTTCAGCATGAGGGGGCGGGCGATCTCTTGGAGATCCCATTTCCCGTCCTGGACAGCCTGGTTGCTCATCCAGAACACCATCAGGTCACCGCGCACGGAGTGCACGTTCACACCGTACGACCAGTCGTTGCCGCCGGAGTGGGTCGCGAGGCTCCCGTCGGGCATGATGACCCACCCGTAGCCGATGGCGTAGCCGTCGTAACCCGGCAGGCCAGTGGGCGCGTGGGCCTTGAACATCATGGCTCGCACGTCGCGGTCGAGCAGGGTGTCGTCGGACAACGCGCGATGGAAGCGGTACATGTCGTGGGCCGTGGACAGCAGTCCGCCGTTGCCGCGCAGATTCCAGTACGGGCCGTCAGCGGCCCAGCGGTGGTCCAACGGGCGCCCTTGGGAGGCGCCTTGTTCGTCGTACTCCACCGCGATCCGCTCTGTGTCCCAGCGCGGCAGGACGTAGCCGGTGTGCTTCATGCCGGCGGGAGCGAAGATCTGCTCCGCCAGGAAGCGCTCGTAGTCCGTGCCGGAGGCGATCTCGATGACGGCAGCCAGCAAGCTGTAGCCCACGTTGGAGTAGGCGAACTTCGTGCCCGGCGGGGCGACCAGCTCGGACTTGACGGCTGCGTCGATCATCTCCCGGCGGGAGACCGGATCGTAGTCGTCTCCCAGTCCCTCCGGCAGCCCGGAGGTGTGGGTGAGCAACTGGTGAATCGTGATGTCGCGCTTGTCCGCGGTGACAGGTGCGACGAACTCGCTGATCGTGTCGCCGACCCGCAGTTTGCCCGCCATCTGCAGCTTCATGATGGCCACGGCGGTGAACGACTTGGTCATCGACATGATGTCGTACACCGTGTCGCAGCTCGCGGCGATGCGGTGGGCCCGATCGGACATCCCGTGACCGGCGCAGTGCGTGACCTCACCGCCCCGGGCGGCGATCATCGTGCCGCTCCAGTCTCGGGGCAGGGTCCTGTCGAGGATCGCGCGGATCGAATCATCCGTCAGATCGGACGTGGGGGCAGAAGAAGGAGAAGGAGAAGGAGAACCGGAGTCTGCCGAGCGGGCGGCTTCAGTAGAGGCGCCGCCGCTGTTGCTGCAGGC
This sequence comes from Streptomyces sp. NPDC001868, assembly GCF_040297125.1. NCBI lineage: Bacteria > Bacillati > Actinomycetota > Actinomycetes > Kitasatosporales > Streptomycetaceae > Streptomyces > Streptomyces sp. NPDC001868. The sequence goes on from NZ_JBEOYO010000001.1 coordinate 232,966, forward strand.
GGTCAGCGCCAGCGCGGAAACCAGTGCGAGCACGACAGGGGCACGGAATGTGGACAGCCTCATGCAAGGTCCTTGCGTAGCTGCCGACAGCGGGCCCGCGAGTTCGCCACGGGACGTCCATGAGGCCGACATCCCGATCGTACAGCGCGACGGAACCCCCCGTCCTCGACGGCGAGCACGGCGCGGCACACGCCCACGCCCACGCCCGCGCCTCACCGGGTCAAGTGCGCCGGGCGATCGTGCCCGCCACTTCCACCGCGATCTCGATCGCCCGGGCCGCGAGTGGGGAGTGGGTGCGGTGTGCCTGCCACAGCAGGAAGATCTCGCGTGGCGGGAGTCCTGGCTTGAGCTCGTGGACGGACAGCGACGCGTCGGAGCCGATGTCGGCGCTGTGGAGGGTGAGTCGCGGCAGGATCGCCGAACCCATTCCGGCGCGCACCATCGACAGTACGGTCTCGTTGCCCGCCGTACGGCACACGAAGTGCGGCCGGACGCCACGGCGCGCGAGCGTCTGCTCCAACCGGGCCTGGTCGCAGATCGGCGGGTGCGCCACCATCGGGACACCGTCGAGTCGGGTCGGGCGCACCGGGCCGTCGGGGAAGGTGCCGCGGCGGGCCACCAACAGGTAGGGATCGTCGAGCAGTTTGCGGTGCTCGACGTCGCCGTCGACACGGCCGTCGAAGAACGTCAGGTCGAGCTCGTGGACCTGTGGCCGATCGGTCTCCTCCTCGAACAGCCTGATGTCGCAGTCGGGGTGCTCGTCCCGGAGCCCGCGTACGACCAGCGGCAGGATCACATTGGACACGCTCTGGAAGGTGCCGATGTCGACCCGGCCGTCGCCGGCCTTGAACCGGTCGACGGCCGAGGCCATCGCCTGGGCCTTCGCCAGCAGTTCACGTCCGTGTGCCAGCACCACCGCGCCGAGCGGGGTGATCCGCACCGGTTTCGGCCCGCCCGGCCGGTCGAACACGGCACCGCCGACGGCCTTCTCCAGCGCCGCGATCTGCTGACTCACCGTCGACTGGGTGTATCCGAGCCGCGCGGCCGCCCGGCCGAACGTGCCTTCGTCTGCGACGGCGGCCATCGCGGTGAGATGCCGCAGTTCTACGTCGGACATACGCCCCCCTAGCCACTGACATTCAGCATCTAGCCTCTAGCCTCTAGCATCACGGAACACGATTGAATCGATCAGAAACTATCGCTTTTCGCGATTAACTGCTGGGCCTAGCGTGAGGTTCATGACCGATCCCGATCTCCATTCGCGCGGCGAGAAACTCGTCGGAATCAACGATGTCGAACTGTGCTTCGAGACCTTCGGAAACCCCGCGCACCCGGCGATCCTGCTCATCGATGGTGCGGCCGCCTCGATGCTGTGGTGGGAAGCCGAACTGTGCGAACGGATCGCGCACGGCGACCGGTTCGTGATCCGCTACGACAACCGGGACACCGGCAGGTCCACCAGTTACCCGCCGGGGCGGCCGGGCTACGCGTTCACCGACCTGGCCGGGGACGCGCTCGGCATCCTGGACGCCCTGGACGTCGAGCGCGCGCACATCGTCTGCCGCTCCATGTCCGGCGGGATCGGCCTCATCATCGGGGTGGACCACCCCGACCGGGTGGAGTCACTGACGTTCGTGTCCACCTCCACGGGCGGGGACGGACTCCCGCCACCGTCGGACGAGGTCACCGCTGGTGTCCCCGCCGACCCGGACCCCGCCGATTCCGGCGCGGTGGTGGACTTCGTCGTCGCATCGGCCAAGGCGTACTCGGGCGGCTCGCCCCACTTCGACGAGACCGCCACCCGCGCATTGGTCGAACGGGACGTGGCCCGGACCCGCGACATCGCGTCCACCCTCGTCAATCACTACGCGATGGCCTTCGACGGGGCGTCCCGCGATTTCGCCTCCATCGAGGCACCGACTCTGGTGGTGCACGGCGACCACGACCCGGTTTTCCCACTCCCCCACGGACACGCGCTGCGCGACGCGATTCCCGGCGCGACGCTGCTGATCCTGGAAGGCGCCGGGCACGACCTGCCGAAGCCGTTGTGGGACGTGTTCGTCCCGGCTCTGCTCCAGCACACCGAAGGCGAACGCGCCGAAGCCGAGCACACCGAAGGCGAACGTGCCGAACACGCACGTGCCGAACGCGAGCACGTCGAAGGTGAGCACACTGAAGGCGGCCCACGATGACCCGGCTGCGGTCGGCGCTCTGGCTGCCGCTCTTCGACGAGCTCGCCGACCCGGTGGTGGTCGCGCGGCTGGCCGCCGAGGCGGAGGAGGCCGGCTGGCACGGCGTGTTCGTATGGGACCATCTGCGCTGGCGGGAACCGGTCCGGCTGGTGGCCGACCCGTGGATCACACTGGCCGCGATCGCCACCGCCACCGAATCCCTACGGTTCGGGCCCATGGTCACGCCCCTCGCCCGCCGTCGGCCGGCCAAGGTCGCCCGCGAAACCGCGACGCTGGACCGGCTCGGCGACGGCCGCCTCACCCTCGGCGTCGGCCTCGGCAGCGACCGCTTCGCCGGCGAGCTGAGTGCGACCGGCGAAGAGCTCGACGATCGGCGGCGGGGCCGGATGCTCGACGAGTCACTGGAGATCCTCGTCGCCGCGTGGTCAGGTGGGCCAGTGCGTCATCACAGTCGGCACTACACCGTCGACGGCATCTCCTTCCTCCCCCGCCCGGTGCAGCGCCCCGGCGTCCCGGTGTGGGCCGCGGGACGTCCCGGCCACGTCAAACCGCTGCGCCGCGCCGCCCGGCACGACGGCTTCGTCCCGGTCAATCTCGAACACCCGGACCAACTCGCCGACATCGTCACCACCCTCACCGCTCTCCGCGAGCCGAGGACGACCCCGTACGACATCGCCGTCCCCCTGCCGCCCGACGCCGATCACGCGGCCTACGCCGAGGCGGGTGCCACGTGGTGGCTGGCGGAGTTCGCCCCGGAAACGGTGTCTCTGGACCAGGTGCGCGGAGTACTCCGCGACGGCCCCGCCGAATGCGATACCGAGAGGATCCGGTGACCCCTATGCCCGGACCGTGCGACCCGTCCGACCCGTCCGACCTGCCCAACCCGTGCGACCTGCCCGACCCATCCCGTCCCTCCGCTTCCTCCGATCCCTCCGGTCCCTCCGATCTGTTTGATTACGACGCGGAACTGCGCCTGCACAACGAACACTTCCGCGCCGCTGCCCGCGTCGGCTCTCGCGACCATGTGCTCGACATCGGCTGTGGCACAGGCCAGTCCACGCGCGAGGCCGCCCGCGCCGCCGTCAACGGCAGCGCGCTGGGCGTCGATCTCTCCGCGCCCATGCTCGAACGGGCCCGTCGGCTCAGCGACGCCCAGGGTCTGACCAACGTCACCTACCAGCAGGCGGACGCTCAGGTTCATCGCTTTCCACCGGCGCGTTTCGACCTCTGCATCAGCAGGTTCGGAACGATGTTCTTCGCCGACCCCGTCGCCGCGTTCACCAATATCGGGCGCGCTCTGCGCCCCGCTTCGCGCCTGGTGCTGCTGGTCTGGCAGGAGCGCGACCGCAACGAGTGGGCCACCGCCATCCGCCAGACCCTCACCCACGCGTCGGCCACACCTCGCGGTCCGGACCCGTTCTCACTCGCCGACCCGGCTGTCACGGAAGGCATCCTGACGGCGGCCGGCTTCACGGAAGTCGGCTTCACCGATGTGCGCGAGCCCGTCTACTACGGTCCGGACAGCGCCACCGCCTTCGACGCCGTGCTCCGCCTGTGGGAATTCAAGGACCTGCTCGCCGCCCTCGACGCCCCGGCCGCCGAGCAGGCGCGTACGCGGCTACGCACCACCCTCGACGCCCACAGCACCAACGGCGGCGTGTACTTCGACTCACGCGCCTGGATCGTCACAGCTCGCCGCCGCGGCTGACCACCGCCGGGGCAGCTGAGACATTGACGTGGTGGTCTTCATTTCCTTGAGCTGGGCAGACGGCAGGAGCTTGCCGGACATCAGCGCGCGGGAGAAAAACGGACCCCGTCCTGCCGAGCCGCCCGTAGCTCGGCGGGGATCGCGATGGGCGCGGGGCAGGGGCTGGAGACGGTCGCGGGGCGCCTGGACACCCTGCTGGTGGTGGGCGGCATCGGCTGTAAGAACGCCGGCGTCGGACGAGCGTCTGCTGGGACAGCTGCGCAGACTGGCCGGAATGAGTCGACGGGTGGCCTCTGTCTGTACCGGTGCCTATGTCCTCGCCGCAGCCGGGCTGCTGGACGGAAGGCGGGCGACGACCTTACTGGGCTTCCGCCGAGTACCTCCGGTCCACGTTCGACGTGACCCATGTGCCGCAGCGCTACTACGTACGCTCAGGGAAGATCATCACTGCGGCCGGGGTGTCGGCGGGAGTGGACATGGCCCTGTATCTCGCCTCCCTCATCGCAGACGACGACACGGCCAAAGCGATCCAACTCGCCATCGAGTACGACCCCCAGCCCCCTTCGACTCCGGCGACGCCGCGGAAGCCACTCCCCAACTGAAGCAAAGAGCAATGGAGTTGCTCGCTGCCTCGCAGGCAACGTAGCTGTCACGTCAGGACTGACGACAAGACAAGAGAGGACATGAGGCCATGGGTACTTACGTGTCGATCCGAGGGTGGCTGGAGTGCGACGAGAAACAACTCGTCACACTCCAGGAGGTCATCTCCTCCCACGAGGACGACCACTACACCAACGGATGGGCCTCACCGCGCCGGCATGTCAACTGGACCCACTACGTCTTCTACGGCGCCGACATCCGTGACGCGTCCCTGGACTGGTTCGCCGACCAGATTCGGGCGATCGCCCGGATCCCCCCTTCCGACGAGGACGGAGACCTCGTCCGGGGCGTGTTCCTCGTCAGCCACGAAGTCGAGGGCATGACCGAATGGCAGGTCCGCGATGGCCAACTCTTCATCGCACCGGCCGACATCAGATATCAGTACCTCGACGAATAGCCCGGAAAAGGTAGCGGAGTGAGTACTCACTCATTGACGGAGTGAGTACTCACTCCGTACTCTCGTCGTCATGACAGCACCCAAGGAGAACCAGACCACCCGCCGCCGCTCCCCCGGTATGTCGCCGGAGCAGCGGCGCGCGATGATCATCCAGACCGCGATTCCGCTGATCGCCGAGTACGGCGCCGCGGTGACGACCGCGAAGATCGCCCGCGCCGCGGGCATCGGCGAGGGCACGATCTTCCGGGTCTTCGCCGACAAGGACGAACTGCTGAACGCCTGCATGGCCGAGGCACTCTCCCCCGAGCACGCGGTCCGCGAACTCGACGCGATCGACGTGTCCCAGCCGCTGCCCGACAGGCTCGCGGAGGCGGCCGAGGCCCTGCAGGCGCACCTGTCCAGGATGGGGGCGATCGCCGGCTCGCTGGGGCATCGCGGCGGCAAGCACCCCGGCACGGTGCGCGGCGCGGGCCGCGACACGTCGACGACCCGTATCCGCGCGGCCCTCGCGGAACTGCTGGAGCCCGACAAGGCCACCCTGCGCCGGCCGCCGGAGCAGATCGCGGCCCTCTTCTTCGGGCTGCTCTTCACGCAGCCCCGCACGGACGACGAGCCCGACCTGACCCCGCACGAGCTGGTGGACGTCTTCCTCCATGGGGCGATCTCGGGGGGTGCCAAGTGAGCGCGCGGAGAAGGCGCTTGAGGGTCACGGCCCTGGCCGTCCTGGCCCCCGTCCTGGTGTGGCTGGTCGCGGACCCCCTGCTGAAGCACCGGCTGCGGATCGTCGACGGCGAGCAGACACTCGACATCGGCGCCGTACCCGTGGCGATCGCCGCACTGCTCGCGTCCCTCTCCGGCTGGGGACTACTGGCCACCCTGGAACGGTTCGGTGCCCGGCGCGCCCGCACCATCTGGACCGGGGTGGCCGGCACCGTACTGGCCCTGTCCTTCCTCCCGTTCACCGGCGGCGGCATGGACACCGGCACCCGGATCTCCCTCGCCCTGATGCACCTGGCGGTGGCGGCGGTGCTGATCCCGGGGCTGGGCAGCAGGTCTCCCGGAGCGGAATCCGACGCGGCCAGGAGCTGACCGCCGGGACTGACAGGCCAATGTGGGCGATGCCGGAGCCGTACGCGAGGTAGGGGGGAGGTCTGGGTGGGGTCGAGATCGAGTGACTCTTCGCCGGCATCAAACCCAAGCCCCGCACATGCCGTTACCGCCGTCGCACAGCCACGCGATGAAGATCCACAACTACGGCATGGGAGCACGCCCCTTACGTTGCCAGCTTCGCCAGCCACGGATGCCCAGGATGCAGGCGCTCCAGCCACTCACCAAGGCGGTCCTGCCTCGCTCGGCTCAGCAACGCCAGCACCCCGTCGAAGTCCGCCTGATCCTTGGGGCGCGGCTCCTTCGCTTTGAACAGCAGCACCAACTCCGGCACCAGGTAGGGGATCCCGTCCGACGTCCGTTCGATGATCGTGTCGTACGGCAGTCGCAGACTCTCATCCCGCCGACAGATCCACATCCCGCTCTCGTGCGGCTCGCGAAAGACATCGAACAGGAACTGACCGCTCGCCGGATCCCGTAGCCAGGTCTGGTACGTGGCCATCAGCGCCTCGGCTCCCGCCCCCGCCCATACCCGTCCCGAACCCACCGCGTCCCACGCGTACTCGGGAAAGCGATCCCGAATCTCCGGGAATCCCGCTGCGGGCACCGCAATCTCCAGATCACCGTGCGCACGCGACTGCGCCCCGCGAAACAGATCCAGCGCCCACCCCGCCGCAACACACCAGGGGGTACTGACCCCGCCCAACCGCTGCGCGACCCGCTCCGGCCCCCATGCGTCCGCCCACCGGGCATCCAGTTCGTCCACATCGAGCACAGAACCGCCGGACGGCAAGGAGTCAGTCATCGATCCAACCTATCGATCCAACTCGCTGTCGCAGCCCGCTCCCCCTGCCATGCCCCGCCGAGCGACTTACTGCCACAGCCGCGACCCCCACGGTGGCCATGCCCGCATCCGGTACAGGGAAGGCAGGAGGCGTACATGGCATTACGGCAACTGGCCAAGCGCATCGCGATCACGGGCGGCCCCACGGCTGACGACGGGCCGCCCGGCATCGACTACCTCGGGCACCGCACCATCGGTCTCTTCGCCACCCGCAACACCGAACCCGTTTCCTCGCCCAGCCATGAGCATCGCGGACAGTGCTTGCCGTGAGGTCAGGGCCGGTGTTCCCAGCCGCGGGCCGTGCGGGTCAGCTCTCGGAAGCCGGCGGTGAGCAGGCGCCGGATGGCGGTCTGGTCGTCGGCTGATTCGTAGGCGAGGAGGCGGTCCACGCCGCAGAGGCGCAGCCAGTCGGCGGCATGGGCCAGGAGGAGGTCCCAGTCCTCGTCGTGGTGAGCGGTGATGTGCAGGTTGCTCAGGTCGGCGAGGCCCGCTGCCCGCGCATGCCGCTCGGGGCGGGGCAGGGAGGTGTCGACCTCGATGAATCCGACGGACCGCTCGTCCACGTACGCGGTGAGGCGCGTACCGCATTCCCCCACCGTGCGCTCGACCCTGACGCCGGGCCGGGGCCGAGGCTGGGGCAGGGGCAGGTCGGCGACGCGGGCGAGGAACAGCACTTCCGTGTCCCCGGTGTGGCGGAAGCCCGCGCGTTCGTAGACGGCGCGGATGTGCGGCCAGGGGCGCGGCAGCCCGTACACGGCCGGGGCGGGGAGCGCGCCGTCGGCGTGGCGCGCACGGACGTTCCAGCGGGCCAGCTGGGCCAGGCAGGCGTTCATGAGCTGGTCCGCGGCCTTCTCAGTGTCGGGGAAGAGAGAGGTCGGCGGTTGGAAGATGAACCAGTTGAGTTCCCCCGCGTTCCGGTAGCTCTCGCCCACCTCGGCGTCGGCGCCGTAGCGGAGCAGATGGGCCGCCGCGACCACGTACCGGCGCCGCTCGGCGACGAGGGTGACCCGCTCGCTCACCCACGGGTCGGTGATGAACTCGTCCGGCTGCCGTTCCAGCGAGCTCAGGACCGTGTTCACGGAGACAAAGACACCGGGGATGACGGCGGCGACATGGGCATTGACCAGATCGGTCAGCTGATCACGGTCGGCGCGGTGGAAGGGGCGCACTTCGGGCATGCGAAGCCTCCGGTCGAAAGAACACTGTCGGGAGGCCGCCATGCGATGCGGTACGACAGTGATCCTACGGGGCTCCGGCTCACAACACGAGGCCTGGCTCGTCGAGGGGCGTCGCGGACTGTCAGCGGTGGGTCAGCGGTGGTCGTCGGTCACGCGCTCTGGCCCTTCTGTGGCTGAGCGCTCTGGTCGGCCCGACTGGTCGACCAGAGCGCCCGAGGGACGTACCGGCGTCCCGTCAGCGGGTGGCGAGGAGTTCCAGCGTGTCGATCACGCGGTTCGAGAAGCCCCATTCGTTGTCGTACCAGGCGACCACCTTGACGTGGCGGCCCTCGACGCGGGTGAGGGCCGAGTCGAAGATCGACGACGCCGGGTTGCCGACGATGTCGGAGGACACCAGCGGGTCGTCCGAGTACTCCAGAACGCCGGCGAGCGGGCCGTCCGCTGCCGCGCGGTACGCCGCCAGCACGTCGTCGCGGGTCACGTCGCGGGCGACGGTCGTGTTGAGTTCGACGATCGAGCCCACCGGCACCGGTACGCGGATCGAGTCGCCCGACAGTTTGCCGTCGAGGTTCGGCAGCACCAGGCCGATGGCCTTGGCGGCGCCGGTCGTGGTCGGCACGATGTTGACGCCGGCGGCACGGGCGCGACGGGCGTCGCGGTGCGGGCCGTCCTGGAGGTTCTGTTCCTGCGTGTAGGCGTGCACCGTCGTCATGAAGCCGTGCTCGATACCGGCGAGTTCGTCGAGGACCTTGGCCAGCGGCGCGAGAGCGTTGGTGGTGCAGGAGGCGTTCGAGACGATCGTGTGCAGGGCCGGGTCGTAGGCGTCGGTGTTGACACCGAACGCGAGCGTGACGTCGGCGCCGTCCGACGGCGCGCTGACGAGCACCTTGCGCGCGCCCGCGTCGAGGTGCGCCCGGGCGGCCTTGGCCGAGGTGAAGCGGCCGGTGGCCTCCAGGACGATGTCGACGCCGAGTTCGGCCCAGGGCAGCTGCGCCGGTTCGCGCTCGGCCGTCACCCTGATTCGACGGCCGTCGACGACGAGGGCGTCCCCGTCGACGGTCACCGGGCGCCCCAGCCGGCCGGCCGTGCTGTCGTAGGCGAGCAGCCTGGCGAGCGTGGCGGGCTCGGTGAGGTCGTTTACGGCGACGATCTCCAGGGCGCTGTCGCGCTCCAGCAGTGCGCGCAGCACATTGCGTCCGATGCGGCCGAATCCGTTGATGGCGATGCGAGTCATGAGTGAGGTCCCTTCCCTTCTCCACACCAGGCTCGCCCGCGGTCGGCATCGCTGACAGTGGCGGAAACGCCATGGTTCAAAAGGATCCCGCCACATCCGTCATGCCCGCCGTACCAGCAATCCCCGGCGTGCCCACCGCACCTGCTGCCGTACCTGCCCTACCTGCCGTACCCACAGCACCGCGCCAGGCGGGTCACTCGCCCCGGGTGAAGGTGCGCCGGTACTCGCTCGGTGTGGTGCCGAGGATGTGCTGGAAGTGCAGGCGCAGGTTCGCGCCGGTGCCGAGCCCGACGTCGGCGGCGATCTGTTCGACACTGCGCTGCGAGAGTTCGAGCAGTTCGCGGGCCAGGTCGATGCGGGCGCGCATCACCCACTGCATCGGTGTGTAGCCGGTCTCCTCGACGAAGCGGCGGGAGAACGTGCGCGGTGAGACGCCCGCCTGCCGCGCCAGTATGTCGAGGGTGAGGGGCTCGCCGAGCCGGTGCAGCACCCACTCGCGGGTGTCGGCGAATCGCTCGCCGAGAGGTTCGGGCACGCTGCGCGGCACGTACTGGGCCTGGCCGCCGCTGCGGTAGGGGGCGGCGACCAGCCGCCGGGCCGCGTGGTTGGACGCGGCCACTCCGAGGTCGCCGCGCAGGATGTGCAGGCACAGGTCGATACCGGAGGCGGCGCCGGCCGAGGTGAGCACGCTGCCCTCGTCGACGAACAGCACGTTCTCGTCGACCTGGACGAGCGGATGCCTGGCCGCGAGTGCCCGCGCGTAGTGCCAGTGCGTCGTGGCGCGCCTGCCGTCGAGCAGGCCCGTGGCGGCGAGCGCGAAGGCGCCCGTCGAGATGGCGGCAAGCCGCGCGCCCCGGTCGTGGGCGGCGATCAGCGCGTCGACGACGGCCTGCGGCGGGTCGTCGCGGTCCGGGAACCGGTAGCCGGGGACGAAGACGATGTCGGCCCACGCGAGCGCGTCGAGGCCGTGGGCGACGTAGTACGCGAGGCCGTCGCCGCCGGTCACGAGACCGGGTGTCGCCCCGCACACCCGCACCTCGTACGGCATGCTCGCGCGGGTCGTGAAGACCTGCGCGGGAATCCCGACATCGAGCGGCTTCGCGCCCTCCAGCACGAGGACGGCGACGCGATGCAGGGGGGAGGCTGGCACAGGAAGAGGTTACGCGGGGCATGACGTCGAAACGCCGTGCTGACCAGAGGCTTGGGTCGGGTGTCAGGGGCTCGTGACTGTCGGGAGGTACCAAAGGATCGGGAGGGGCCGAAGAAGGTGCCGGGCACTAGGGTCACCGTCGCCGCCATGGTCTCCGGCGCGGTTCTTCGATGCCGACGAACCCCGGGTTCCGGGGGCGGGATGCCCTCTTCCAACTGCCCCAGGCCCCCCACGAGAACAGGGCACTGACGACCAGGCCACGGATGGTGTCCGGGGCGTCGTGTCCGTTCACGGCACTGAGCAAGCCGCCGATGGCACAGACGACAAGGAGCAGGGCGAGCAAGGACCAGATCACGATCTTCATGGCTGGAAAGGTATCCGGCCCGTGTCTGCCCCGGGGTGCGGTGCGGTGCGGGGGAGCAACACCGCACCGCACCCCGAAGGTGCCGGGCAACCTCCCCGTACCCCCAGCGCTCCCGAGATCGGTACACGGCACCCCCAGGGCTACGGAGGAGAGCACGCCCTCGCCCGCTCGCGCGTGTGGGTGCCGTGCTCGCGGCAGGACTTACGCGCCGTCAGTCGCGCTTCGGCATGGGCGCGTTGTCGGCGTTCTTCATCCGCTCGGGCGTCCAGTAGTCGCGGACCTTCTCCGCGTCCTGCCGTACATCGTTGGTCGTGGTTCCCGAGTCCGGTTGCGGCTCGGGTTCCGAGGCCGCGGCCGCCGTACGCCAGGCGGCCACCGCCACGACGGCGGCGAAGGCGGCGACGAGGGCGGCGACCGCTGCCCAGCGGTTCGGACTACTGCGACGCACGGGACTGTCTCCTTGTTCGAGGGCGGTACTCCTGGTCCGAGGCCGATGTTCCTTGTCCGAGGCCTGGGTTCGGGTGCGTCAGGTGACGCCGCCCTGGGCGTCGTACATCGCCTTGACCGCGTCATCGAAGTAGGCGGCCTCGTTCCAGCCGGTCGAGGTCACCGTGCTCATCACTCCGTTGACTGAGCCGAGACCGTTGGAGTCGTTGAACTCACGCAGCCATGGTCCACCGCTGGACCCGCCGCCGAAGTTGCACTGGAGCTCGATGCCACCGTCACTGGCTGCCCGTGTCGTGCCCGTGCACGTCCACTGGAGTTCGCCGCTGTCGAAGTTGCCGGGGTAGCCGAAGATCGTGATGGGCTGGGTGCGCGAGAAGTTCCAGCTCATTCCGTGACCGCCGGTGACATTGACGATCTTGTTCCCGTTGAGCGGCCAGGTGGTCACCATCGCCACGTCCCGCCGGAGGTCGCTGCTGTTGATCCAGGCGTTGAACGTGCGCATCTGCTTGGCGGCGAAGGTGCCGAAGGGACGGGCTCCGGAACGGTAACGCGGCACATAGACCCAGTTCGTCATCCACGTGCCGCCGCTGCCACCGTGCACGCAGTGCCCGGCCGTGACCACCATCTGTTTCGAGTCACTGTTGAGGGCGCTGGCCGAACACGCGTAGGTGCCGCCATTGCTGGGGTTGGTGAAGAACACCTTGCCCACGGCGGCGGATTCGTTGATGAGCGGGGCCGGCATGCCGGAACGCGCGGGGGCGGACGGAATCCTTCCCGGCTTCCCCGTGGGACCGGCCTCCTTCGCGGCGTCCGGCCTCGGCGCGGCGGGCGCCTTGTCGAGCGAGACGGCCTTCGCCATCCGCTCCGGCGTCCAGAAGCGCTCCAGCGCGGCGATGTCCTGCGCCGAGTCGACCGGGGCGCCGTTCGACAGCCGCGCGGCCCGGCCGACGCTGGTCGCGCCGTTCCCGGAGGCGGTGGAAGTACCTGTGGTGAGCTGGGTTTTGGTTCCCGCCGGGGCGGGTGCCGCCTCCGCGGCCGTTCCCGCACCGATCAGTGCCAGTACGGTGGCCGCGGCCAGCGGAAGTATCGCGTGTCTGAGACTGCGCACGAACTGCTCCTTCGATGGTCGTTGGAGTGCGTGTTTGTGACGGAAAGGCCAGTCAGTGTGCGGAGCACCGCGAACCTAGGCGGGGCGGGGACATGCCAAACAGCCTCAGATCGGCCGCTCTGTTCCCCGCTTCGACGGACCCTTCGATTCGGCCGGTCCGGATTGCCGCTTGTTTCGCGGGCCGCTGTGCCGTGGGCGCTGTCGCGGTGTCGGTCGCGCGTGCTCTCGGATGAACGGCACGCGGACGGTCAGGTTGCGCCCCGGGGCGACCGGCACGGTTACCCCCGGTCCACACCGCTGTACGACTTGCCCGCAGCACGCGGAGCTGCCGCCAATCGGCCGGACATGGGATGCGCCACGACAGTTGCGGCAGGCATTTTTGGCGGGTCTGTGCCCCCGGCGAGAGGCGCCAGAGGGACGGGGGTACGGGCGTGCCCGGCGGCAGCACGGGGAGTCAGGCCCGAGCGGAAGGAGAGGTATGCGGTCTGCTCCTCCGGCACTTCGGCGCCGTTTCGCCCTTCCCGCTGTTCAGGGGCCTGTTCCTGGGGGCGAGAGCTGATGTTGCGTCAAATATCCGTGAGAATCGGATCGTTGGGCTTCAGGTGGGTGCGGGTTGGGCCCAGGTGGTCGCAGTGGCAGGCGACGGCTTGATGCCGATGTCGTCGGCGGAGTGCGGTGGCAGCTCCCCCGCCGTTGGCGCGTGGCGTCCCACGGGATCAGCGGTGCGAGTAACTCGCACCAGTGATCGCCGAGTTCACGGCGGCCCATCACCCCACGAGGCGGGACAGGGCAGGACGCGGGACCACCCGAACTCCTGCCCAGCGGCAAGCGGGCGCAGCGTATCGACTACGTACTGGTCGCCGGCGATCCCGAACGTCATCCGGTGACGGCGACCTCGATGTTGTTCCCGGATCGGGTCGAGACCGCGCGGCCAACCAATTGACCGGTCAAATGATTAATTGTACGGTCTATGGAGGCTGATGGAGCAACAGCAGGAACAGCAGGCGGAGACCGCAGGACTGAAGAACTGAAGGGGCAGGCCGACGATGACCGTGCCGCTCTACCTCCAGATCAGGCGCGAGATCGAAGCGCAGATCCGGGCCGGGGAACTGCCCTCCGGCGCGCGGCTGCCGACCGAGAAGGACCTCTCCACCCGGTACGGCGTCAGCCGCGCCACGGCCCAACGCGTCCTCAACGAGCTGGCGGAGGCGGGACTGGCGATCCGTCGGCGGCGCCACGGAACGTTCGTCGCGGATGTGACGCGGCAGATCAACCTGCTCAACTTCGTCACCCCCGCGACAGCCGCGAAGGGCACGCCGGGCAGGCATGAAGTGGTTTCCGCGCGCGTCGTCAGGGCTGCCGACGCCGTCCTCACCCTCCCCGGTGCCTCCGCCGACACCGCCGTAGTGGAACTGGTCCGCCGCAAGCTCGACGTTCGCGAGGAGCCACAGTCCGTCGAGCGGCACGTCGTGCTCTTCTCGGCCGCCCCCGACCTGCTGAACGAGAACCTCGAAGACCTCGTCACCCTCCCCTATCTGCGGCGCAGAGGCGTCCCGATCGACGCGATCCGGCTCTATCTCGACCCGGTGACCCTCGGCGAGCACGACGCCGCGTTGCTGCACAGCGAGATCGGTACGCCCGCGCTCATGAGGCGCAGGGAGTTGCGTGCCGACGACGCGAGCACCGTCGAGGTGGTGACGACCCTCGTCCGTCCGGGAACCGCCGAGTTCTTCCTGGAGCTGCCGGTCCCGGCCATGTGAGCACCCTGTCGCTTCCGGAAAGGGGATGCGCAGACAATGAAGGTCATCATCATCGGTGCCGGCGTGCTGGGTGTGAGCGTCGCGCGACACCTCGCGGCCCACGGCGTGGACGTTCTCCTGCTCGACCGGTCGGGGGTCGCCACCGGCACGAGCGCGACCACCTTCGCCTGGACCAACTCCAGCCGTAAGCCCGACCCCGACTACCACCGGCTGAACCTCGCGGGAATGGAGGAGCACGCCAGGCTCGCCGGGCAACTGCGCGGCGCACGGTCGTACTTCCCCAGCGGGGCGCTCCAGTGGGCGGATGCCGCGAACGAGCGGCGGCTCGCCGACAACGTGGCACGACTGCGGGACCTCGGCTACCCCGCGCACTGGGTCACGGCCCACGAGGCCGCGCGGATCGCGGGCGACCTCCGCATCCCGGCGGCCATCACGTCCATCGCGCACTTCCCCAGCGAGGGATACGTCCTGCCGGACCTCTTCGTGAAGAACCTGCTGACGGATGCCGAGCGGCACGGAGCCATGTGCGCGATCGGCGAGGTCGAGGCCATCGAGGACAGGCCGGACGGAGTAGCCGTCACCCTGGCCGGGGGCGAGGTCCACACGGGCGATCGCGTCGTCCTGGCGACAGGCCGCTGGACACAACGGCTCGCCGCACGGGCCGGGATCGACGTTCCCATGGTGACGGACACCGGTCGCGGAGCGCAGACCGTCGGCCTGCTCGGGTACGCCAGGTCCCCGGAACTCGACCTGCGTTGTGTGATCCACAGCCCCGGCCTGAACCTCCGCCCCTCGACCGCCGGGCACACCGTCCTGCAGGCACTCGACCTGAACGCCGACATCGACCCGGCGGCTCCTCCGTCCGCCGACGGGGACATCGCGCACGCCCTCGCTCGACGGTTCTCCGCACTACTGCCCGGCCCCTTCCGGGAACCGGAGATCGACCTGCGCATCGGTCTCCGGTCACTGCCCGCGGACGGCCACACCATCGCCGGTTACGCCTCCGCCCAGTCCCGCGTCTACTGTCTCGTCACGCACAGCGGGATCACCCTGGCACCGATTCTGGGACGCCTGGCCGCGACCGAGATCACCACCGACCAGGAACAGGACCTCCTCCGGACCTTCCGGCCCACGCGATTCACCGGCGTACGGCGCACGGACATCGAGGTGGACCAACACGCCACGGGTCTGGGCGAGCAGTAGCAGGCGGGGAGACGCTTCGAAACCGTGGCGGGAGTAGGCCACCCGGTTCACCGGGAACGGCCGGGGGATGCTGCTGTCGACAGCGTCATCCGCGCGACAGACGAACAGCGAGTCCGGCGGGTCAGCGTGGTGCGACAAGGAGCGGCTGGGTTCCGGTGCCGATCGGTCCGGACTGGTCGTACAGGCCCGTCACCGTGGCCCCGATCCCGTCGCCGGACAGTGAGGTACGGGCGTCCAGCAGGATCCACTCGCCTGCCGGATGCCGGTGCAGGCTCAACTGCAGTGCGGTGGGCACGTACAGGAAGCGATCCAGCGGGAGTTCGCCGGAGATGCCGTTCGCCGAGTCGGCGACCACCGCCAGGCGCTGCAACGGGGTGATGGTCTCGCCCTCGACCACCGGAACCCGGACCCGGGTCCACACCGCGGCGGGCCCCGGCTCCCCGCCGCCACCGTGCACGAACCGCCATTCGATCGCGTCGGGATAGTGCCAGGCCCTCGGGAAGCCGGGGAACGGCGGGTCAGGTGTGGCATCCGGGACGGGTGGCAGCGGTGACGTGCGGTGTTCGACGCGCCGATCCGCGCCGGTGCTCGTGGCCATCGTCCAGCACCTGGCCTCGGCCACCACCCTGCCCCGAATCGTCAGCGTGGCCGCGTCGAGACGGACCCGGCGACCGGGGCGGAGTGTCCGGACCTCGACCTGTCCGGTCTCGCGCGGGATCGCGCCGAGGAAGTCGATCTGGGCGGAGGTGATCCGCCCGTGGCCGGCCACCGCTCTCTCGATCTCGCCGAGCAGGAGCGCGGAGGGCGGACCGCCATGCTGCAGCGACTGGTCCCAGGGGCTTTCGGTGGCCCGTGTCGGCTCGAACGCGGCGGGTCCGGCCCGGTGGTAGAAGGGCTCGCTCATCACCCCGACGACGATACAGGTCGGTATCGTCCGCCTGCGAGACGGCCATGAGAAGAGCGATACCGACCTGTATCGTGAGATTCATGGTCGGCACCAGGGACGCCCGAGAGCGGGTACTGCGCTCGGCGAGTTCCCTGTTCTACGAGCACGGCATCGTCGCGACCGGGGTCGATGTGATCTCCACACACGCGTCGGTCGGGAAGATGTCGTTGTACCGGCACTTTCCCAGTAAGGACGATCTGGTCGTCGCTGTGCTGAGGTTCAGGGACGAGACCCATCTGGAGTGGCTGCTGCCGGAGAGCGATCTCGAACCGCGCCGCCAGGTGGCGGAAATGTTCGACAGGATCGCCCGAGCCGCCGGCCGCCCCGGCTTCCACGGCTGCCCGTTCGTACGGGCCGGCCTGGAACTGCCCGCGGGACATCCGGGGCGACAGGTCGTACGCGATCACAAGGCACGGTTCCGGGCACGGCTGCGCGCGCTGGCACGGGCGCTGCCCGCGACGGACCCGGCGGCGCTGGCCTGGCAGTTGGCCACGTTGACGGATGGGGCCGCCGCGGAGTGCGTACTGCAGGGCAGCGGCACTCCCGCCCGCGCCGCCCGTGCGGTGGCGCTGCTCGCCATCGACGCGGAATCGCGGCAGCGCGGAAACGGGAATGACTCAGCATGAACTCCGCCGGAGCCGGGGGGTTCGCGCACGGCAAGGTGGTACCCCGCCGATCCCCGGCCGGTGTGCGTGGTGCGCGCTTCGCCGCGGTCATCGGAGGAAGGTGGCGAGCCCGTCGAGGAAGCGGTCCACGTCGTCGGTGGTGTTGTAGGGGGCCAGGCCAGCGCGCAGGGCGGGGGCTTCGAGTTTGAGCGCGGTGAAGGGCTCGTAGGCGTAGAACGAACCGGCCGGTGCCACCACGCCGCGCGCCGCCAAGTGTGCCTGGGCCTCACGGGCGTCGCGGCCTTCGAGGGTCATCAGGAGTGTCGGTGTGCGGTCGGGGGCCTTCGAGTGCACGGTGACGGCGTCGCCCAGGGACTCCAGCCCCTCCTGCAGCCGTGCGCGCAGCGTCAGTTCGTGCTGGTGCAGAGAGTCCAGGGAGCGGATGAGCCGCTCCCTGCGTGAGCCTTCTGGGGCCGCGTCCGGTTCGGCGGGGAACGGGTCCAGCTCGGCGAGAAAGTCGACCGCGGCGGTGGCGCCCGCCAGGGTCTCGTACGGCAGCGTGCCGAACTCGAAACGCTCCGGCACCGTGTCCGGGGACGGCACGAGCTTGTCCGGGCGCAGGGTTTCGAGGAACTCGGGCGCCGCCGCGAGGACTCCGCAGTGCGGTCCGAGGAACTTGTACGGCGAGCAGACGAACGCGTCGGCCCCGAGGGCGGGTACGTCCACGAGGTGGTGCGCGGCGTAGTGGACGCCGTCCACGTACACCAGGGCGCCGACCTCGTGGGCGCGGTCGGCGATCCGGCGCACGGGTGGCTTGGTGCCCAGCACGTTCGAGGCCGCCGTGACCGCGACCAGCCGGGTCCGAGGCGTCAGGGCGCGCTCGTACGAGTCCAGGTCGAGCGTCGTCGTCCCCGGGTCGATCTCGATCCAGCGGACCGTCACTCCGGCGCGGTCGGCGGCCTGGATCCAGGGGCGGACGTTGGCGTCGTGGTCGAGACGGCTGAGGACGATCTCGTCGCCCGGTTGCCAGGTCTTGGCTAGGTGGCGGGAGAAGTCGTACGTCAACTGTGTGGCGCTGCGGCCGTGGACGACGCCGTTCGCGGGGACGTGGAGGAGATCGGCGTAGGCGGCGCGGAAGTCCACGACCGCGCGCTCGGCGTTGGCCTCGGACGGGCTGACGGTCCCCCGGTTGGACAGGGGGCCGGTCAGCGTCGCGGCGACGGCTTCGGCGACGGGGCGGGGCGTCTGCGTTCCGCCGGGACCGTCGAAGAAGGCGAGGCCCGTGTCGAGGGAGGGGAAGTGGGCCCGCAGGGCGGTGAGGTCGATGGCCATGGTCTCGGCTTTCTGTCGGGCGGAGTGCCTGGCGTCGCGGTGTCTGTGCTCGGGCGTCGGCCACATGACGAAGAAGACGGCAGCCGACTCGTCGACCGGGCTCAGTCCGGTGCGCTCAGGCTGTAGCGCAACTTCTGTTGGGCGTGGGCGCCCAGCCGGTCGTAGAAGCGGACCGCTCCGTCGTTCCAGGCCGGGGTCTGCCACTGGATCTCGTCGAGGCCGAGGTCGCGCGCCTCGGCCGCCACGGCGTCCATGAGGAGTACGCCGAGGCCTGAGCCCCGGTTGCCGGATCTCAGGAAGAGGCAGTCCATGTGGAGGTACTCGCGGCCTTGCCAGGTGGAGAGTTCCGGGGCGCAGGTGGCGTATCCGACGACCTCACCGCTGGGTGATTCCGCCACCAGGCAGCGCAGCCGGGGTGCCGGGATGTCGAAGAGCAGCGCCGTGAGCCGTTGCGCGAGGTCGGGGGCGGGCGGGGCGGCGCGTTCGAAGGCGGCGTGCTCGGCGGCCAGTTCGACGATCCGGGGCAGGTCGCCGGGGCGTGCGTGCCGTACGGTCGGGGCGCCTGTCATCGGAGGCCGCCCGTCAGCGTGTCGTCCTGCCAGGCTGCCAGCCGGTCGGCGATCGGGGTGTCGCCGTCGAGGATGTGCCGGGAGAACGCGTCGCGTTCGTGGGCGAGGATCGCGGCTTCCCAGACGCAGGGGGCGAGGCCGGCGCGTCCCGGGCGGAGCCGGTCGGGCAGCCCGGCCGGGCCGGTGAAGACCGCCAGGTCCGACATGTGTCCCTCGATCCAGGTGTGGACCAGGATGTAGTCGCCGTCGCCGCCCGCGTGCACGATCAGGACGGCGAGCCCGAGCGATCCGCGGGCGGCGCCGAGTTCGAGGTGCGCCGCCGCGAGCCGCCGGGCCACAGCGCTGTCCCGCGCTGTCACACTGCGGCCCGGCGCCTCCAGGGCGTACACCTTGACGAGGTGGCCACCGGCCTCCTGAGTGCCCAGAGGGCGTACGGTGCGTGGGTGGTGCCCTTCGGACATGGCGAGCAGCGCGGCCGTGTCCACCGCTGCCGGAAGATCGTGATCATTCATGTGACCATCATGCGGTGCGTACGTGTCTCGGTCACGCGGTCGGTGTTCGACGCGGCCGACCGCCGCCGCGGACCCGGCACCGACCGGTGTTCCGCGGCTCAACCAGCCGGGACGGGACGGGAGATGAGGCCGCGCGGCGCCGTCGTACGACCACCGGCTGCTCCGGTTGGGCGTCCGTACCACGCCGGCGTCCATCGTCACCGAGCCCACCCCGGAGGCCCCGGCCGGGCAGTCGACCGAGAACGCGGCGACCTCCGACTCCCGCGACCGCATCGTCACGCGCACCTCGCCGCCGCCCTCGCACGCCACCCACCGCCCCGCCCAGCGGCATCTGCCAGGGCGCGGGCGGTCAGCGCGGTCAGTACTGTCCGTGCCGTCCGTACCGGGATCGGTCGCAGTGTCACAGAGCTGTTCGGAGATGGTTCCCTCTCGATGCGAGCGGGTCGAGGTACCGCTCCCATGGGGCACGATCACCGGGACGTTCGGACCTTCGGGGGGCTCCTCATGGCATACACAGCTCGTTCACGCCGTATCACCGCCGTACTCGCGGCTCTCTCGCTCGGCATCGTGGCACTGACCGCGTGCGCCGGCGACGCGGAGAAGGACACGGCTTCCCCGAGTACGTCGGCAAGCCCATCCACCGCGGGCAAGGACAAGGGCGCCGACGCGTCCTCGACGGCCGACCCGGGTGGCGGCAGTGACGACTCTTCCGGCAACGGCGGCTCTTCCGGCAGCGGCGGCAGCACGCCGTCCGCGTCGGCGCCCGGATCCGAGGAGTCCGGATCCGACGGCGGCCAGGACGACGACGGTCAGGACGGCGGTGTGGGCATGTGCGAGACGAGCGACTTGAGCTACAGCGTCACCGTCGCCTCGAAGCCGGTCAACCACGCCTTGCTGACCGCGACCAACAAGAGCGGCGACCCCTGCCTGCTGTCGGCGAACGAGCTGGTGATCACGATTCCCGAACTCGACGGCGCCGCCGAGCACATGGGGCCCACCGGCGAGGACTGGATTCTGAACGCCGGCGAGAGGGCCTACGCCGGAATCATGTTCTCGCGCGCCGACACCGAGGGCGGCAAGAGTGCCGACGAGGTGGAAGTCGCGCTCACGGCGTCCGAGAGCCCGGCGACAGTGCCGATCAGCGGTGGCCCCGTCACGGTCAACGACGGCGCGGTCACCAGCTTCCTCGGCACCGCGGAGGACGCGCTCTCCTACTGATCGGCTCCGCGCAGGACAGGCATCGGGCACGGGGCCGGTCGTCGGCCCGCCGAGGCGGCGTTCAACGTCTTCTCGTCCGCGACGGCGGCCGCCTTCGGTGTCCCGCTGGCCCTGGTCGTACTGAGCGGCATCGGGATGGCTCAGGCCGAGGCGGTGGAAGCCCGTGCGGCGCGGCGTCTCGCCGGGCAGGTCGCGGGCGACTTCGCCTCCTCCGTTCCCCGTCTGCTCCTTGGGCCCTCGGCCGTACTGGATGAGGCGGCGACCGGACTGCTCGCGCTGGAGCGTGCCGCTCAACAGGCGATCAGGAACTGGGAGTCGGGCCAGGGCGATGCCGGCCTCACCGATCTGCGGCAACTGCTGGAGGACGGCTCGCTGGAACGTGCCCTGGATGGTTTCAGGAGCGCGGCACGGCCGGGGATGCAGGCCGTTCCGGCGGTGGCCGAGGTCACGGCGCACTGGTCGTTCCTCAACACGACCGTGCGCAGCCGGCTGCTGGAGACCGGCGGGCCCTGGCTCGCTCCGCCTCTGGCCACCCAGATCGACGCGTACGTGGCCCGGCTGGCGGCCGACCCCTTCATGGACGGCTGGCTGCGGGACCTCGACATCGCGGTACGGCGCTTCAAGAACAGCTCGGACGTCTCCACCCCACCGCTCTCCACGAGCTGTGGCGCCACCTGGAGACCGGGTCGGAGGTGGCCGAGGCCCTGGGCGAGCTCGGCGCACTGAGCCGGGAGGCATCCGACGCCCTCCGAAGCCCGGTACCTACACCGCACCCACACCGCGATGAGCGACCGCCCTCCGCATGATGAGGTGACGTCGGCGGCGGAGTTGGGATTCAACCAGGGTGAGGTCGTCTCCGGGCACACACGGACCTTGTACATCTCGGGGCAGACCGCGATGAGCGGCGACGGCAAGCCCCGGCATGACGGTGACATGGCGGCCCAGTTGGCGCTGAGCATCGACAACCTGGAGGCTGTGCTCGGTGAGGCCGACATGTCCCTCGCGAACCTCGTCCGGCTCAACGTCTACACGACCGACGTCGATCTGCTCTTCCCGCACTACGGCGTACTTGCGGCACGGTTGGGTGCCGCGGGGGTGGCGCCGACCACCACGATGCTCGGCGTGACTCGACTGGCGATCCCCGGCCAGTTGGTCGAGCTCGAAGGGACCGCCGTCGCGTGATGGAGGAGGACGAGAAGACGTGGATGTGTATGAAGCCGTGAACAGTCGCAGGGCGGTACGGGCGTTCAGCGAGGAGCCGGTGCCCAAAGAGGTGCTTGAACGAGTGCTGGCCGCAGCGGCGCGGGCTCCGTCGAGTGGCAACCTTCAGCCGTGGCATGTGTATGTCGTGACCGGCGAGCCCTTGGCCGAGCTGAAGAGACGTGCGACGGCCAGGGCGCTGGCCGGAGACCCGGGTGATGAGCGGGACTATCCGATGTACCCGGCCGAGCTGACCTCGCCGTATCTGGACCGTTTCTCCGCCGCGGCTGCCCAGCGGTACAGAGCGCTGGGAATCGAGCGCGACGACCCCGACAGGCCCATGAAGATCGCCGCCTTGAACTCGGAGGCGTTCGGGGCGCCGGTCGTTCTGTTCTGCTACCTCGACCGGACGATGGGGCCCGGGCAGTGGGGGGACGCGGGGATGTACTTGCAGACGGTCATGCTGTTGCTGAGGGCGGAGGGACTGCACAGCTGCCCCCAGGTGATGTGGACGATGTATCGCAAGACCGTCAGCCAGACGGTCGGAGCCGGCAACGGCCTCGCGCTGTTCTGCGGTGTCGCGGTGGGACGGGAGAAGGAGGGCGTGCCACGGCTGCGTACCGGGCGCGCGGACATGGCAGAAACCGTGAGCTTCATCGGAGTATGACGCGCTACCGATGATCAGACGGGTCGTCAATCCGGGGGAAGTGGGGGGAGGGACAAGGCCCGTCACGTGATGTCGGGCCGCCACGAGCTCACAGGAAAATGCATTGAGCGGGGCGGCGACCCGCTGCTACTTTCGTGCTGGACCGTGAAATCGTCGTAGGGAGGTGAGCCCCGTGAACACAGTTACCCGTGGGTGCTCCCTCAACCCGTCACGGTCCGGCGGCTGACGTTCGGTGTCGCCAGGAGCGCCTGAGATCGAGGCACTCCTGGGAGGAGACTCCGATGAACACAAAACCTTTCACCTCCGGCCTGAGCGAGAACGCGGTGACGATCACGCGCGTCGCGGACAGGCAATGGCATGCGCTGGACGACGACCTGGTGGTCGGCCGGGGACATGCGGCGCACCGGCCCGACGGACGCATGTTCGTCAGCATCGACGCCTGGCACGACACCGCCTTCGACCGGCTCGCCGAAGCGATGCTGGCGGACTTGCCGGCGCCGCTGTACACGGTGGTCGACGAAGCCGACACCGAGCTGACGGCCGGCTGGCGGCGGGCCGGTTTCACGATCCGGCGCCGCGAGTGGGAGTACACCGTGCCGACCGACCCCCGGATCACAGGGCTCGAAGCAGTCCTGCCGCCCCCGGGCGTGACGATCGTGCCCGCCGGTCAGGCGGACGAGAGCCTGCTGCGGGCGGTGGACCGCGCGATCCGTGCCGAAGTCGAGGCGACCGTCGGGTGGCAGTCGATGCCCGCGGAGGTACTCCCCCGCCCCGTCGGCGACACCATCGTCGACCCGGCGAAGTACGCGGTGGCCGCGGCACCGGACCGCTACCTGGGTCTGATCCGGGTGGCGACGGTGAAACGGCCGCGCATCGGACTGGTCGCGGTCCGGGCCGGCGAACAGCGCCGCGGCATCGCACGGGCGCTGCTGGCCCACACACTCGGGACGCTGCACCACTCCGGGTCCGCCACGGCCTGGACCGAGGTCCACGAGTCCAACCAGGCGGCCTCGGCACTGTTCGAGGGCATCGGCGCCCGGCGGATGAGCAGCAACCTGGAGCTGGTGCGATGACGAGGAACAAGAACGTCATCGAGGTCGAGGGCAAGGTCGTCGAGTGCCTGCGCAGCGCCATGTTCACCGTGGAACTCAAGAACGGCCACCACGTGCTCGCGCACATCAGCGGCAAGATCCGCAAGAACTACATCAAGATCATGCTGGAGGACCGGGTGCTGGTGGAGCTCCCACCGTACGACCTGACACGCGGCCGAATCGTGTTCCGCTACCGGAACTAGCGGCGGTCGGCACCTTCGGCGGTGGCTGATCTTGGGCCCCGGTCATGGCGTTTCCGTGACCGGGGCCCCATGATGGCCGGCACGGCCGTGGGCCAGAAGCTTTCTCGGACCAGGGCGGCAGCAGCGGCAAGCCTGCGGTGGAGCGGGCGACACCGGGCCGGACTCGCCTCCGCAGCGAGTCGTTCCTCGTCCGACGGGAAGCGATCGTGACCGCACGCGACATCATGCTCAACGAACTCGCGCAGGGGCTGCGCCCGATGTCACAAGGCATCGCATGGTTCGACGCACTCGGGCCGGAGGAACAGTCCGAGGCCTTGCGGTTCCTGTGCCACCACTGTGTCCAGGCGCGCGCCGTCGCCGAGGACGGACCGGAGGGCATTCGCCGTGCCGGCCTGCGCCCGACGCACACACCCGCCGTCCTGATCACACGCGGCCGGATGGACCACCAACTGTGGAAGATCGCCGCTCTCACCCCTGACGACGAACGCCGCAAGGCGTTCCGGCTGCTGGTAGCCGTACTCGCGATCGCCGACGGACGACGGCGCGAGCGCTACTGCGCCGACGGGTGCGGGCACTGGTGGCACAGGCTGTCCGCCGCCGACTTGAGCTCTGCTTCGACACCTGATGAGCAATGACCAATGAGTCACTCCGGCGTCGGCGCGGCGGATGCCGATTCATGTGCAGGTGACGTTCATCCCGCCCTCGGCCAGGACTTCGAGCACCGTGGCGGCCAGGTCGTACGGCTCGCCCTCTGGTGTCAGGACGCGGGACAGGTGTTCACGCGCGGTCACGGCGTCCCGCCAGAGCAGTTGGGCGGGAGCGGTGTAGCCGAAGTTGCCGCGCAGGCAGTCCACGAGGGCGTGCAGGCAGCCGCCGAAGTAGCCACCTGGCCCGTTGACGGCCTCGCCGAGCGCCAGATAGAGGCCCGGTTCGTCGGTGATGTGCCGGCCGTCCAGCTCGTACGTGCGTCCGGCCGGCCTGTCGTGGTGCTCGAACCGGCAGCCGCGCTCGCGGACGAGGTCGAGCCAGGCACCGCGTTGCCGGGTGTCGAGGCCGGCCCAGGCGCCAGGGGTGTCCGGCGGGCCGGCGAGTCGGCGCTCCCAGATGGGCTGGGCGTGTCCCGGAACGGGGACGAGATCACCCTCAAGTTCCAGATCGATCAGCTTCGTATCGTGGGAGGACCGGCGCCACGTACGGACTTTGGGCCGCAGCAGCCGGTCGGTGAGCGGCTCGCCGCTGTCGTCCCGTATCTCCAGCCACGACTCCCCCAGGTCCAGCGCGCGCCGGGTGCCCGCCGCCAGTGCCCCTCGTAGCCGATCACTCGGGGCGAGCCCCCGCAGGACGAGCGGGGGCTCTGCCTGCTCCGGCGGCAGGACGCGCGCGAACTCCCGGCAGGAGCCCAACCACCGGTAGCCGTCGTGCAGTCGGACAGGGGCCCGGTGTCCCTCGGGCGGGCCGTCATAGCCGTCGAGACAGATGAGCACGAGGCCGTCCGTTCCCGGGTGCCGTCCGTGGCTCTCCGCGTCCTCCAGTAGCCAGGCATCGAGCGCCCTGTCCTCCGGCACCAGCCACACCCGGCTGCCCACCCACCCGCACAGCTCGGTTGCCTCCGGAACCCAGCCGAACAATTCGTACGTCCCACGCCGGGGTTCCCTGAACAGGCCCTCCACCTCGGCGCAGACGCCCCAGACATGACCACTTCCCGTGTCCGTCAGCCTGTACCGCCCCTGCCCGCGTCGGTCCCTGTCCTCATGCACGAGGGGAATCATGCCGGGGCCAGGAGGAGACCGTGAAGCGCTTTTCGTCGTCGATGGTCGGGGTGGCTTGACGTGATCTCGGGGAACGTATGCGTTGCACCAGGCCGTACGGGGATCTGTCTCGGGTTCAGCGGACAGCGTCCATCCGGTGCGAGAGGTTCCCGGTGGTGCGGATGCCCGGCAGGGTGGCGGCATGACGGTGGGATTCAGTGGCGCTGTGGCCGAGTACTACGCGAAGTTCCGGCGGGGTTATCCCTCCCAGGTGTTCGACACCTTGCAGGAAGTCTTCGAGTTGTCGCAGGACGATGTCGTACTCGACGTGGGGTGTGGCACTGGTCAGCTTGCCCTTCCCTTCGCTTCCCGGGTTCGTTCCGTGGTGGGAGTGGACCCCGAGCCGGACATGCTGCGGCTGGCGCGGGAGGCAGCCGCTGACCAGGGGATCCGGAACGCGACCTGGATGCTGGGCGCCGACACCGACGTTCCGGCGCTGGGGGCGCTGCTGGGAGAGCGGTCGCTGGCCCTGGCAGTGATCGGACAGGCTCTTCACTGGATGCGGCACGAGGAACTCTTCCGAGCTGTGTCACCGCTGCTCCGTAGCGGCGGCGGCATCGCGGTGATTTCGAACGGAACGCCGCTGTGGTTGCAGGACAGCGCCTGGTCCCGAGGCCTGCGTGGCTGTCTGGAGGAGTGGTTGGGAACCACGCTGGAAGCGTCCTGCGGCACCAGCGGCCGTGATCGGCTGAGGTACGCGCGGGCGCTGGAGGCCGCGGGTTTCGTCGGAGTGCGGGAAGCGGTGGTCGAGTACAGCGGCGAGCTGACTTTCGATCATTTGTTCGGCGGCGTCTGTTCGGCAATCCCGGCCCATCAGTTGCCCGGACCGGACGATCGCGCCGACTTCGCCGAACGTATCCGGCGGGCACTCCCCGCGGACGAGCGGTTCACCGAGCAGGTGAGGGTGACCACGGTGGTGGGACTGGCGGGTGCGGGTCGACCATCACGTTTGGGATGAGAGGGAACGCCGCAGTACGCAGGGGTGGACCAGGTAGGCGCCCAACCGGCCCTCCCGGTCACCGCCCTTGAAGGCTATGGCCCGGCCGACCAGGCGGTCCTGCTCCGTGCGCAGTTCGAGGGCGAAGTCCGGGCTGTTGATACGGGCGTCTGCCGTGGGCAGTTGCAGCTGGGCACTCGCGCGCAGGTCCCAAGTCTGGGAGGCGGTGGCTGCCGCGGTGGCCGGCGCACTGTCGGCGATCTGGATCTGCACCTGGCGATCCGCCCGGATCCCGATCCGCAGCGGGATGTCGCCTTCCGCGGTGCTGATCTCCCCGTTCCATTCACCCTGCGCGAGGCTCATCGGGCGAGTGGGTTCGGGCATCGGGTTGAGCTGGCTGCTGCGGAAGCCGGGAGCCAGGCTGCTCATCAGGTGGTCGACGATGGTGTCGCGGGCCGCCTTGTTGGTCGAGTTGGTCAGGACGGCGATCGAGATCTCACGCTCGGGGATATCGATCATCATCGTGGCGATGCCGCCCATGCCGCCGCCATGGCTGCGGATCACCGGTCCGGCTCCACGCGAGACGATCCGGCCGAGCCCATAGCCGAGATCCTCGCTGAACGGCACGCCGTCGTACATGGCCGCGACCGAGGCAGGCTTGAGCAGGCGATGAGACACCCGCGCGAACAGCGCCACATCGGCGGCTGTTGCCCAGCCGGCCCCCGCGGCGGGGTGCCCGCTGAAGCAGGTGGCATAGGCACGGCCGTCGGCGGAGTAGCGCTGGGCGACCGGGGCCGAACCGTCGTAAGCCGGCCCGTAGCCGACGCTGCGCAGGCCCAGCGGCTCGAAGATCTGCCCTCGCAGGTAGTCGCCCAGGCTCTGGCCGGTCACTGCCTCCACCAGCCTGCCCAGTTCGCGGTAGCCGATGTTGGAGTACTCGAAATCGGTGCCGGGCTCGCGTACGAGCGTGCGGTAACGGTCGATGTCGATCGGCGGCGGGCCGGCCGCGTAGTGGAAGGCGTAGAACGCCGGGAAACCGCCCCGGTGTTGGAGCAGCTGACGCGGCGTCGGGGCGGGCCACGCGTAAGCGCCGGAGATCGGGGTGTCGAGGTCCAGCAGGCCTTCATCGGCGACCAGAAGGACGGCCATGGCGGTGAATGCCTTGGTCACGGAGGCCAACCCGTAGACGGTCTCCGGGGTAGCCGAACGCTGGTTGACGACGTCCGCCTGGCCGTAGGCCCTGGTGAGCGTGACCTCGTCGCGTTCGGCCACCGCGATGGAGACCGACGCACAGCCGTGTTGCAACAGCGCCTTCGTACAGAACTCGTCCAACTCGTCCAGCCCGCCCAGCATGTCCAGCGTGTCCCGCAATGGAGTTGCCTCTCTGCTCGGATTCGCGCGCTCGACCGAACTCTAGGGCTCCGCTGCAGATCACCAGTCCTCAGTCAACGCCAACAGCGACGACCCCGCCGAGCAGTTGGCGTGGCGCCGACTGACCGCACGGCACGGTGATCGCCTAGCGGCCCGCGCCCGCGAAGGCAGCGACGCGCCCTCCAACTGATGCGGCAGTCGGTTTCGGCAGGCTCAGCCGGCCCGTGCGAGCTGGCCTTTCCGCACGATCGCACACGGGTCGACGAGGGCCGTAAGCAGATCTACGGCGCTCAGATCGCCGGCGTGCAGGACGGATCACCGGTTCCATGGCCGTGCGAAGAGCCCGAGCGCATCGACGAACTCCGTGCGGAAGTCGGCATCGAGCCCTTCGACGAGTACGTCGCCAAGTTCGCGATCGTCCGACGAGCGACTTCCAACGGCATCCAGCGGATCATTGCCCTGGGCTCAACGGCCGGCTCATCCGCCAGCTCATCCGCCACGGGGCAACGATCCGCCTGACGGACAGGGAACAGGCCGGGCTCTCGCGGGCGTCGCCAAGCCGAGCCGGCCGCGACGAAGTTGTCTGTCCTCGGACGGGCAGGACCGGGAGCGGGAGCGGTCCATGCCCTGGCAGGCTTCAGGTGGCCGTGGGCCAGGTCCGCAGGAGTGTGGCGATCTTTCCGGCGGTGCAGGTGGGGTCGAGAAGCAGATCCTTGAGGGCTACGGCGTCCTCGCGGGCGGGTTTGACAGGAATCCCCGAGGCTTCGAGGTACATGACACCGGTGGCGGCGGCGACAGCCATGTTGGAACGCTCCAGCCAGCGACACCGGCCCAGGGTGTGCACCAGGGCGGCGGCCTTGGCGTAGGGGCCGTCGTAGACGGGCTGCTCCAGCAGCTCGGCCCGGTGGCGGGCGACCGCCGAGATCGGAACGCCGTAGTCGTCAGGCGCCGGATCGTTCGCCCCGGCGGCCTCGGCGACCTGCAGGATCCAGGGAACGTCGATGTGCAGTTCCATCAGGCCGCGCGCGCTCCCCGCGCTCCGCGAGGCGCCTGCTCGGCTTCCTCTGCCTCGTCGAAGACCTCCTGGTGTTCGGCCAGGAAGCGGGCGGCCGCATCCACCCCACGGGCACGCAGGCCACTGGCGTCATCCTGCACCAGCCGGGCGAGGTAGTCCCCGACACTCAACCCCAGATCGGCAGCACGCCTCTTCGCGAGTGCCGCCACGTCCTCATCCACGCGCGCGCCCAGCTGTGTCTTCGCCATACCCCGCATGGTAACAGCTGGTACCAAGCGGTGGGTGGCGTCCGCGGTGGCCGCACCCGGCTCGTGTCGTCGCACGCGCACGTCACGCGACGTCGAGCGCGGATCCGTCTCCCACCCGCCGGACACGCACCCCGACGCGCCCGTTCCCTCGAACCCCGGGCGCCCGGCCCCAAAACCTTGGCAGACTACTCCGCAGGCACAGTGCGCGTGGGGGGTTCGGATGGCGGGGATCGGTCTTGCCGCAGCGATCGAGGAACTGCGGCAGGAGCTCTATCGGGCACAGGACCTGGGGGCGGACCAGCAATTCGCGTTCGGCATCGAGGAGGCCGAACTGGAGCTGCAACTGGAGCTGCGCAACAGCGGCAAGGGGGACGGCAAGGTCAGCTTCGGTGTGGCGGCCGTCGGCGCGGGTGGTGAGCACTCCACCGTCCGCACCCACAGACTGACGCTGAGACTCTCGGTCCGGGACCGAGCCCTCGGCGGCTCCGGTCCCGAGATCAGCGACACCGAAACCGGGTCCTGGGACGAGGAGTGATGGATCCGCACAGACTGGTGCTGATCCGCAGCGGGACCACGCGGATGCTCCATCGCGTCGGCTCCGGCTATCTCGTCGCACCCCGCCTGGTGCTCACCGCCGGACACGTTCTCCGGGACGGCGAAAGCCGCGCCTACTGGGACGAGATCCAGGTCAGAGTAGGACACCCGGGCCGCGGCGAGACGCTGCGCACCGGAGCGCGGCTGATCTGGACCCATCCGCAGGACCTGGACGTCGCCCTGCTGCTCACACACGACGAGATCGACTTACCGGGGTCGGTTCGATGGGGCCGCCCCGTGGACACGGCGCCGCTGCGCTACGAGGGACTGGGCTTTCCGCTGGCATCCGCGAATGACGGTCGCGACGCCGAACACCTCCGAGGCGTCCTGCCTCCGCTGTCCTCCGGGGCTCGCGGCCTCTACGTGCTCGACCAGGAGCCCGCACCCGACCTCCGCGACGACGGCCGCAAGGCCTGGGGAGGCGCCTCGGGAACCGCGGTGTTCTGCGAGGACCACCTGGTGGGCGTGGTGATTCACGACGACCGGTCCTACGGCAACCGCCGCCTGCGGGCCCTCCCGGCGCATCGCTTCGTCCAGGACGACGGCTTCGAGGCACTCCTGCGGCAGTACGCCGACGGCCCACCCCGCCTGACCGAGATCGGCGCCGCCCTCCCGACGGCCCGGCCCGCGGCGGAACGCAGCCCGGCCGAGCAGGAGACCGAGCGGCTCCTGTGGTCGGTGCTCGGCGGCCGGCTCACCTACACGGCACACGCCCGCGCCCTCGCACGGCGGCTCGGATACACCGTCCCGGACAGCCATGAACCGACCGTGCCCGACCTCGCGGCACTCGCGGCGGCCCATCCACGCGCCCTGCCCTCCCTGAGCAGCACCCTGGCCCCGGCCCTCACCGGCGAGGACGAGCGCACCCGCCTGACGGACGTCCTCACTCGCGCCCGTGCCGGCGGACTGTGCCTGCTCCTGTCCCTGGACGAGTGCGAGAACTTACTGGAACTGCTCCGCGGGATCTGCAAGGAGCAGCCCACTCTGATACCTCGCGCCGCCCGCGAGGCCCTGCGCTACGCCTGGCTGCCCGACGCGCTGAACCGCACGCATCTCTGCGCCGACGACCTCGAGCACGTCGTCGAGCACCTGGAGTCCGTCTCCGACAGCGAGCGCGTACTGGACGGCACACCGCCCGTCCCGGCCCTGCTCCGCCTGGTCGAATGCGTGGCCGCCGCCCTGGGAAGGGACGCGGGCGCGGAGTTACGCGGCTGGTCCGATCAGGTGGCCGCCCGGACAGGCATCCATCCGGCGGCGCTTGCCGAACGCCGCACCGACGCCGGCCGCTGGGCCGCCCGGCAGTCGCCCCCTTTCTCCCGCGTCGTCGTCGAAGTCTCCCGCGCGCGGACCGAACCGCGCGAGAGCTACTACTGCCGCATCCTGCTCGCCCGCGCCGACGGCACGCACACCCCCCTCCACGAGGCGGAGAGCGTGCCGAGGACACCCGAGGAAGTGGCCCGGCGGGTGCGCGACGCCGTCGAGGTCGTCGCGGACGAACTCGGCCCGACGGCCGCGCCCCACGCGACGGTTCTGGTGGCCCGCGACAGCCTCCATCTGCCCATCGACGAATGGAACCCCGGGGCACCCAACGAGTTCGTGCCCGACCAGCCGATCGGCGCCGAGTTCTGCATCACCCTGAGCTGCCCGGAGATGAGCGACCTGGTGCGCGGCAGAGAACGTGAGCACCGGCGGCGCTGGGAGAGCGGACACGCCGCCCCCTTGGTGGTCGACGACGAACGTGTCACTCGGCCACGGCTCAGGCGACTGCTGCAGACCACTCACCGTGACACCACCCAGGTCGTGCTCCACGGCTCCCCGGAACAGCGGGACGCACTGCTCGAACTCTGCCTGGCGCTCGGCGTCCCGGTCGTCCTCTGGGACCGGCGGGCCGACTGCCCCGCGGACGCGGCCGGGCTGCGAGACCTGGACCCCACCGGCCCGCTCGGCGATCTGCCCGAGCGGGTCCGCGTCTTCCGCGGGACGGCGTTCGACGAGCCGGAAACACTCCCGGCGCGCCCCGCACTCGTATGGGAAGAGCACGGCCGGCGACCGCGCCCCGAATCGCTGACCCTGCAAGACCCCTCAGAAGGAGCCCACGCGTCATGACCGCCGCAGAATCAGCTGCCACCGACCACCCCACCCCGTCCGCCGACGGGGACTGGCGGCTCTTCCGGGGCGATGGAGCACCCCGCGCGGTCACCTTCCCGCCCGCCCCGCCCTGGCGCCGGCTCCACCCGGACGAGCCCGACGGCACGCGGACCGCACGCCCCCGCCCGTACCTGATCGACCCCGACGACGCGGACATCGTCAACGCCGCCCTCCACCTGCGCCGCCCTCTGCTGGTCACGGGACACCCCGGTACCGGTAAATCCTCCCTGGCCCACGCGATCACCCACGAACTCGACCTCGGCCGCGTCCTGCACTGGCCGGTCAACAGCCGCTCGACCCTGCAGGACGCCCTCTACCACTACGACGCGATCGGCCGACTGCGGGAAGCCAACCTCCACCGGGACACGGACGCCCCCGAACCCGGCATCGGCCAGTACGTCCGGCTCGGCCCCCTGGGCAACGCGCTGCTGGCCCGGGACCGGCCCAGGGTCCTGCTCATCGACGAGTTGGACAAGGGGGACGTCGATCTGCCCAACGACCTGCTCACCGTGTTCGAGGAGGGCGAGTTCGAGATCCCGGAGCTCAGCCGCCTCCCCGAGGAACACTCCACGGTCCACGTCCGGACCGACACCCCGGACGCGCCGGCCCCGGTGGTCCGCGGCCGCGTCCGCTGCCGTGAGTTCCCCGTCGTGGTCATCACCAGCAACGGAGAACGCGAGTTCCCGCCCGCCTTCCTCCGACGGTGCGTCCGTCTCGACCTGCCCGAGCCCGACGAGGAGCGACTGCGGGACATCGTCGCCGCACACCTCGGCCACGAGGCGCTCCACGACATCGACGACCTGCTGGAGGAGTTCCTCGGCCGCCGCGCGCCCGGAGAGCTCGCGACCGATCAGCTCCTCAACGCGGTCTTCCTGCGCAAGGGCGGCATCGATCTGGACGCCGGCCGACTGCTCGACGCCGTTCTGCACCAACTCGGCGGGGCGGTATGAGGCCATGGTCGGACGTCTGAGAGAGATCCTGGCCAGGAGCGGCGTCGACCTCGCCGACGAGGAGCTCCTCGACATCCTGTGGCTGGCCAGGAACCTGCCCGGCGACGTCCGTCCGTTGGCGCGACGTCCGGCCCCGTCCGCCCCCTCACGGCAGGCCGCAGAGCAGGGTGAGCCCCGGGCCCCCGGGGCGGACGATCCCGCGCGACCGGGCGCGCGCACCCAGCCGGACATCGCCCCGCACCGCGTGTTCCCCCTGCACGCGGCCCCGCGGGGGAAGGGGAGCAGCAGGCCGGAACCGGCCCCGCACCGGGCGCACGCCGTACGCGCCCCGGGCCCCCATGTCCTGCCCAGCCGTCATCTCACTCTCGGCAAGGCGTTACGACCGCTGCGGCAGCGGCTCCCCGATCGGCGCCGTCAGGAACTGGACGTGGCACGGACGGTGGACGCCATGGCCGAGACGGGTCTGCCCGAGACCGTGACGAGTCCCGCCCGTAGCCGCTGGCTCTCCCTCGCCCTGCTGATCGACGACGGCGTGTCCATGGTCCTGTGGAAGCGTCTGGCCTCCGAGATCCGCACGCTGATGGAACGGGCCGGGGCCTTCCGCGACGTCCGCGTGCTCGGACTGAACACCCGTGGGCCCCATGCCCCGTTGCTGAGCAACCGTCCCTACCGGCAGCAAGGTCCCTACCTTCCGCCGGCCGCGCTCTGCGACCCCACCGGCGGCACCCTTGTCCTCGTGGTCAGCGACGGCGTCGGCGACGCCTGGTGGGACGGCCGGATGAGCGAGGCGGCGGCTCTGTGGGCCCGACGGCAACCCACCGCGATCCTGCAGGCGCTGCCCGACCGGCTCTGGGCGAACTCGGGCATCACGACTCGGCCGTGGCACGTCACCAGTGTCCGCAGGGGCGGTCCCACCACCGCCTGGCACGTCACCGACCCGAGACTGCCGGCCGATCTGGTCGGCTTCGACTCCGTCCCCGTCCCGGTGCTCGAACCCACACCGGCCGCCGTCGGCGACTGGGCCCGGCTGGTCGCCTCACCGAGCGCGACCGCGGTGCTGCCGCTGTGGGACATCGGGCGGTCCGTCACCCAGCCCCGGCGCGCCGGGACCCGGCAGGATCCGGACGCCGAAGCCGTCCTGCGCTTCCGCGGCGCGGCCAGCCCGGAGGCGTATCGGCTCGCCGCCCACCTCGCGGCCGTGGCGCCCCTCACTCCGCCCGTCATGCGCATGGTGCAGGAGGCCCTGGGCCCTCCGACGGACACCGGGCACCTCGTGGAGGTCTTTCTCGGCGGCCTCATGCACAACGCCGTCGCGGACACCACCGGCCGGTCGCCGCAGCCGGAGTGCTTCGACTTCTCCGACGACGCACGGCGCATCCTCCTCGGCACGCTCCCCGCCCACGAGTTGCTGCGCACCACACGACTGATCGCCGACCGCCTGGCAGCGTGTGTCCGGCACTCACCGAGCTTCACCGCCTGGGTGGCGCACCCGGGAGGCGCCGCCGCCGTCGGCGCACCCGAACAATCCTTCGCCCAGTTGGAGGAACGGCTGCTGAAACGCCTCGGCGTCGCCACGCTCATCGACGCACCACCCGCCGACTCGCCTCCCCCTGCCCCAAAACCCCCGGTACTCCGGGAACGGGCCCGGCCACAGCCAGCTGTGGCTCGGCAGACGGACACCAGGCCCCCCGCGCGGTCCGCTGCGGCACACACGAAGGCCAAGATCCTTCTGGTCGACGACCAGCCGGAGAACCTGCTGGCCATGGAGACCATCCTGTCCGCGCTCGACCAGACACTCGTCCGCGCCTCGTCGGGGGAGGAAGCACTCAAGGCGCTGAACGACGACAAATTCGCCCTCGTTCTACTCGCCACCCGGATGCCGGGAATGGACGGCTACGAGACCGCCGCACACATCAAGCGCCGTTCGCGGACTCGCGACACCCCGATCATCTTCGTCAGCGCGTACGAAATGGGTCCCCAGGCCACCTTCCGAGGGTATGCGGCCGGTGCCGTGGACCATGTGTCGCGGCCGTACGATCCCTGGGTGCTGCGCGCCAAGGTGGCCGTCTTCGTCGGCCTGCACGAGAAGAACGTGCGACTGCGCCAGCAGGCGGGTCTGTTGCGCACCGAGGTCGCGACCGACCTGCTGGCGCAGCTGTCGACCCTGTTGTCCGACGTCGAGACGCAGGCGCACGACCTGACCGGACAGCTCCAGGCACAGGCATCGAGAGCGACGGTGAGGACCTCGGCCGCCCGCCTGGAACGCGCGGTCAGGAGCCTGCGCCAGGTGCTGCAGGGCGTGTTGGATCTGCAGGAAGAACCTGGTGCCCCGCCCGCCCCGGCTTCCTCGCACTCACCACGACACCCAGACCAGTGAAGGAAGCGACGGCCGTGCGTTGTCGTGCCGCTGTCGCCGCTCCCTATTCCGGGCCCCTCCGGTTCGATCACCCCGATCCACACCCTGATCCGCACCCCGATCCGAAGGTCCACGGTGTTGCGCGACGGGCCCGATCCGAGTGCCGGCCGCCGCACCGGCTGCGGACGGACGACGAATGCCGATATGCCGACGGTGGCCCGCAGCGGCCGTTGCTCATGAAACGGCCAGGCGTCGGAACCTGCTGTTGTGGAACACCAGGGGTTCACGGTCGGGTTCGGCCCGCAGGCCCTGGATCTCCAACAGGACGATCGTGTGGTCACCGCCGGGGAGTTCGGCGTGCAGTGAGCAGCTGAGCCAGAGACTGGCGCCGTGGACGTAAACGCCGCCGTTGTCGTCCGCGTCCCAGTCGACTCCCGCGAACCGGTCGCCTTCCTTGCCTGCCAGCGACCGGCAGATCTCGTCCTGGCCTTCGGCGAGCACGCTCACACCCACGTGGCTTCGCCGCCGCAGTTTCGGCCAGGTAGTGGAGGTGTCCTGAACGCAGACCGATATCAGGGCGGGTGACAGGGAGACCGGGGTGAATGTGCTCGCGGCCATGCCCACCGGGGTGCCGGAGTCGAGCGCGCACACGGCTGTCACCCCGGACGGGAAGCAGCCGAACGCCTGGCGCAGCAGGGCAGGGTTGGTCGGTGTCGCGTGGAGAGGGCTCATCGAGGGCCACCCTTCCGGTGTCGGTGTGTGCGGTGCGGCCCGGCTTCAGCGCGGATCGCGGGGGTTCGCGGGACGGGGGTCAAGGTCAGAGGCAGGGACAGCAGCAGGGGCACCGGCAGAGGCAGGCGCAGGGGCAGGGGCAGGGGCGTTGTCATCGCTTCCTCAGTCGGGTGCGGGGGGGTGTCAGTTCTGTCCCGAGAGGACCGCGCCGAGCTGTCGCATCGCACCCGTGTTGCCGACCACGTGCTGGGAGACGCAGCGGACATCGCGCCAACGGCGCTGGAGCGGACTGGCGCTGTAGAGGCCGGCGCTCCCGGAGAGGGTCATGATCTCGTTGAGGATCCGGATGCCCTCGTGGTGAATGTGCTGGGTGGCGCCCTTGTAGCCGAACCACTCGACCGGGGTGGGCGCCTCTCCCCCGAGGGCACGGTCCATGACGATACGTCCGGTCTGCTCCGACAGGGCGGCCAAGGCCCCCGCCCGCAACCGGAGTTCGGCGAACCGCTCCTGGAACACCGGGTCCTCACCGAGGAGGGCCCTCGGATCGAACGCCGGCCGCTTGGTGGCGGCGAGTTCGGCGAGATCGTCGAGCGCGGCGTCGAGGGCGCCGAGGATGACGGCGTCGTGCGAGGCTCCGGTGGGTGAGTAGGGCAGGTCGTAAAGGGGTGCGGGGATGTTGTTGTCGCCGAACATCGGCCCCGTGTGGTGCTCGGGCACGAAGACGTCGTCCATCGCGAAGTCCGTGCTCTGCGTGGCGCGCAGGCCGACCGCGTCCCAGGTGTCGAGGAAGGTGACCTGCGCGGGCCGGAACAGCGCGACCCTCATGTCCGGGCGGCCGTCCGGCAGCGGAGGCGCCCCTTCGACCAGGAATCCCCCGAGCATCCAGTCCGGGGTGAACGGACCGCTCGCCAGCGGCCAACGGCCACTGATCCGGTAACCTCCCTTCACCGGTGTCGCCAGTCCCTTCGGAGCCACCGCTCCGCGGAGCATCAGATCCGCGCCGCTGCCGAACACCTCGTTCTCCAGCGTCTCGCGGGGCAGCGACCGTACGAAGAACCACGCCATCGACGCGGCCTGGACGGTCCAGCCGGTCGAGCCGTCGGCCCGGGCGATCTCCCGCACCACCCGGGCCCCTTCCAGAAGCCCGTACTGTTCGCCGCCCCACACCCGGGGCAGGGCCATCCGGAAGACACCGGCTTCGCGCAGCGCGGCGACGATCTCCGCCGGGACCGCCCGGGCGTCCTCTCCCTCGGCCGAGCGTGCGGCGATCTCGGGAAGGAGCGGGCGGACACGGCCGAGCACGCCGTCGCCGATTCCTCGTTCTGTGGATCGGGTGGGGTCAAGAAGCGTGGTCATGAAGGTCTCCTCGTCGGGCACGCGGGAGCTCGCTCGGAAAACGAGCCTTTTCCACAGGTGATCTGCGGATTAGGATGACATCCGCGTTACGGCCAGGAAAAGCAGAACTTTCCGATAAGGCTTATTGAGAGTTCCGATGGCAGTAGGAGAGAAATGGCAGCCAGTTTTTCCCTCCGGCAGCTGGAATACTTCGTCGCTGTGGCGGACACCGGCTCCATGAGCGCGGCAGCGGTGCGGTGCCACGCCTCCCAGGCCAGCATCTCCACGGCCATCGCCGACCTCGAACGCCGCCTAGGTGTCCAGTTGCTGATACGGCGTCGGGCGAAAGGGGTCTCTCTCACCGAGGCGGGCAGCCGGATTCTCGGAAGCGCCCAGGCCATGTTGATTCAGGCCGACGAGATAACGGCCGGCGCCCAGGCCGAGGAAGGGCAACTGGCAGGCCGTCTGAAAGTCGGCTGCTATGCGGCTCTGACGCCTTTCCTGATCCCACTCCTGGTGGACGGGTTCACCCGGCTCCACCCGGCGGTCGACCTGGAACTGATCGAGGGCCAGCAGGACGAATTGAGACAAGCCCTGATCCAGGGATCATGTGATGTCGCTTTGCTGTACGCATTCGGGGAAGAGGCCGGACTGTCCTGTACGACGCTCCGCGCGAGCCGTCCGTACGTCATCGTGGCCGCCGGCCACCCCATGGCGGGGCGCGAGTCGGTCTCACTCGCCGAACTGGCGGACGAGCCACTGATCATCTACGCGGAGCCGCCCGCCCGGGAGAACGCCGACCACTGGTTCTCCCTCGCTGGCGCACGGCCGAACATCCAGTACCGGACCTCGAGCATCGAGGCCGTCCGCAGCATGGTCGCCCGTGGTCTCGGCTTCGCCACGCTGATCCAGAGCTGGCCGACCGACACCAGCGTCGAAGGACTTCCGCTGGCATCCCTGCCGCTCAGCGACCCGCTGGACGATGTCGAACTCGTGATCGCCCACGCCTCGCACGTCGTCCCCACACACCGGGCCCGCGCGTTCCTTCAGTACGCCGAGAAGACGCTCGCCGGCTCCCGCGGGCCGCACACCATCGACTGACGCGTGTCCGGCTCCGTCGGCCGGCTCCGGCGAACGGCGTCAGCCCCACGGGTCGTCGACACCGTGGGGCTCACATCCACCAGCGCGGGGAGCGCGGACCTGGCGCCGGTCCGGGAACCGCTCCGCCCCTGTCAGCCGTCACGCTCCGCTCCGACAAGGACGAAGGCCATGGTGACCGGGCTGCCGCTGCGGTTGTGCCAGCTGTGTCGGGTGCCGTTCTGGATCACGATGTCCCCTGCCGAGAGGGGGGTGCGGTTACCGTCGTCGAGTTCGAGCACGATGTCGCCCTGGAGCACGATGCCGTAGTCGATGGTCGGCGTGGTGTGCATGCCGTCGGGTTCCATGAGGTCCGCGATGCCGGGCGAGTCCGCCCGCTGTTCCCGGTCGAAGGCGACGGGGTCGAACGCCGGGTCGGCCATCGCGCTGTCCGGTGGGAAGGTCAG
Organism: Streptomyces sp. NPDC001868; assembly: GCF_040297125.1. Classification (NCBI taxonomy): domain Bacteria; kingdom Bacillati; phylum Actinomycetota; class Actinomycetes; order Kitasatosporales; family Streptomycetaceae; genus Streptomyces; species Streptomyces sp. NPDC001868. The sequence continues at coordinate 271,699 of NZ_JBEOYO010000001.1, forward strand.
GACGATGAACCGTGTGCCGCCGGGCGCCGGGACCAGGCTGGTGATCTTCGGTGTGGGGTCCTCGCCGGTCCGGCTGACCTGCTCGCCGGGCTCGGTCGCCCATGGCAGGCGGGACACCCAGCCCGGCAGGCTGGTGAACTCCCGGCTGCGTGGGACGGGGCCGTCGCTGACGACGACCGACCTGCCGTTCTCGTCATGGCCGGTGACGACTCTGCGCATGTGTCTCTCCTCGGTCGATCGGGTCGATCGGGTCGATCGGGTCGGTGGGTCCGGCGATTCCGTCGGTTCGGTCAGTCCGGGCGGTCGCCGCCGGGCTCGGTGGGAGCGACTTCGAGCGCGGCCGCCCAGGAATCCAGGACGTCCGCCGTCGTTGGAGCGGGCGCCCTCAGCAGGGCGGCTGCCGTCGTGCGTACGAACATCCGGTGCCGGTCGTCCGTGAGGTACTCCGCCGGGGACTTGCCGTCCACGCGGGCGAGCAGCAGCGCCGGGAGCAGTGACGCGACCCGCGCCTCAACGGCCTGCCGAGGCTCCCAGTCGACGCACCGGATGTACTTCTCGACCAGGACCCGGGCGGAGCCGAGGAGAGCGGCTCGGTGCCCGGGTACCACCAGACTCTTCAGGAGCAGATGGTTGACGCAGAAGGCCAGGTCGAAGGCCGGGTCCCCGTACCAGGCGCACTCGGCGTCCAGCAGCACGGGCCCCGCCGGACCGACGAGGATGTTCTTGGGACTGACGTCGCCGTGCACCAGGGCCCGGTGGGTCGTGGCCGTCCGGTGGGCGAGGCCATGGAGGGTGTCGCTCAGCTCCGGGTGCGCCGCCGCGGTGGCCAGCAGGTAGGGCTCGACGCGCAGGGCGTGGAAGTTGTCGTCGGTTGCGAACTCCGTGGCGAGGGCGGCGTCGCCCGCACTTGCCGCGTGCAGGGTGCCGAGCAGTTCCCCGACGGACGCGGCGGTCGCCACCTCCACCTGGCCGGCGAACAGTTGCGCCTTCCACACCGGGTACCGCTCGGGCGGCAGGAACGCCATCGCGAAGAGGCCGGCCTCGGCGTCGTGGGCCAGTAGCTCCGGCACGCTGTCCGGCCGGTGCCGGGCCGCGAACCGCATCCACGCCCATTCGTACGCGTTGCGCGACACCGGTGCCCGCCAGTCGGCGGCGACCCGCAGCCGGGCCAGGGCCCGCTTCACGCACAGGGAGCGTCCCGGCAGGTCCACCCGCCACAGGTCCGACGAGACACCGCCGGCCAGCGGCGTCCACCGCGCGGCCTCGCCGGGCTCGGCGAGCCCGTGGGTGAGCAGGAAGTCGGTGAGCGAGGCGTCCGGCACCGGGTCCGGGCTCAACGGCTCGGAGAGCGAGGTCATCGCCGGTCACCCGACCCGGAGGGCAGACCGCGGGGGCTGTTGCGGGCGTGGGCAGGTGCCTCGCCCGCCAGGATCCGTACGACTTCCTCGGCGGCTCGGCGGCGCAGTTCCGTGACCGAGGCGTCGGAGGAGAAGGCGACGTGCGGGGTGAGCAGCGCGCCCGGCTGGGCCAAGAGTCCGTCGGGGACGTGCGGCTCGCTCTCCAGGACGTCGAAGGCGGCTCCGTCCAGGTGTCCGCTGTCGAGCGCCTTGATCACCGCGTCGGTGTCCACCAGGCCGCCGCGGCTGACGTTGACCAGCAGGCCGCCCCGCCGCATCAGGGCCAGTTGCTCCGCTCCGATGATGTGGTGGGTGTCCGGTGTCAGAGGTACGTGGAGGATCACCACGTCGCTGCGGCGCAGCAGTTCTTCCAGGCCCACCATCTCCACGCCGGGGGTGTCCCTGGGCGGGTGCGGGTCATGGGCCAGGATCCGGCAGCCGAACGCGCCGAGTCGGCCGGCGGTGGCGCGTCCGATGCGTCCGTACCCGACGACGCCGCAGGTCAGTGTCGACAGGCGGCGCAGCCGGGCGCCGGCGGGGTTCCAGCGGCCCGCTCGAACGTCCCGGTCGAAGAGGGCAATGCCTCGCGTCCAGGCCAGCACCATGCCGACGGCATGGTCCGCGACCTCCTCGACGCAGTAGTCGGGCACGTTGGTGACCCAGACACCCCGGTCGGTGGCGGCGTCCACGGCGATGTTGTCGAGGCCGACGCCGAGCCTGGCCACGATCCGCAGCTCCGGCGAGGTGCCGATCGCGGTGGCGGAGACGGGCGCCCAGCAGGTCAGGATGCCGGCGGGCCGGTGCTCGGCCACCAGTTCCTCGATGGCCTCGGCGGAGGCGGGCTCGGCGGGACCGGTCACGAGGGTGTGGCCCGCCCCCTCGATGACGGATCGCTCGACGGAGTCGTCGGGCCAGGCGTAGTCGGTGAGCAGCACGGTGCCTGGGCGGCTCGGTTGGTTCATGGCAGGTCGTCCTCGCAGAGTCGTGCGGCCGCGGCGGGCGGCCGGGCGTCGCGCCCGGGCGTGTCCGGTGAGCGGTTTCGATCGCCACCCGGAAGGGCGGCCGACGGCATGTCCGATGGGCCGTCGGTCGCCTCGGGTGGGCCGGAGGGGGTCACTGGGCTCGTCGGGCGCTCGCCGACTTGTGGTCGGGCGGGCCCCGCAGTACGGCCCTGGAACGGATCACGGGATACCAGGGACACGTCGTATCACTTTGTCATAGCCACGCGATGCTAACGATAGCACTGCGATCCTTCGCCACGTCAAGAGTGCGTCGTGCACGTGATCGTCGACATCGCACCGCAGGGCCGTTCCGGAGCGGAAGAACAAGCGGAAGAACGAGCGGAAGGGCGAGCTGTCGCGGCGAGAGGGCGAGACGTGGGAACGCGAGGCGCCGGAGAAATCCGGTGTGCACATCTTGACGCGCCCGGTACTTCCCTTCATGGTTTCTGCCAGCGCCGACCGTGTGACCGAGAAGTGTCCGCACGAAGTCCGGCTGTCGAAGACGCCATAGCCACGGACGTCCCCGACGGGCGATACACGGCTGAATTCCGCATGCGGTGTCCGACCGCGCGGCAGCCCGTCGCCCCCATTCCGCCAGTCGACGACCGCACAGCCGTCGCCGACGCGAGTCCGTGTTCAGCTCACCGCTTCTCGTCCTCGCCGTACGGCCCCGTACGGCGATGGATCCGCCACGGCCCGCCGTGGCCCATTCCTCTTCAGGAGCCGCTATGACTCACGCAGCGCAAGTCGAAACCACCGCGGTGCCCGCCGGCGAAACACAGGAGAGCGACCGCCTCTCCCTCTCCCGCCCCATGATCGGCGTGGGCTTCCTGCTGATCGTCCTCTCCTACATGGTCAACGCGATGGACCGCCAGGTCTTTCCTCCCCTGCTGCCCAACATCCGGGAGGAGTACGGGTTCTCCCTGGAGCAGGGCGGGCTGCTGGCGACGAACTTCACCCTCGGCATGGCCCTGGCCGGCCTTCCCGCCGGCTATCTCCTGGACCGGTTCCGCCGCAAGACCGTGCTGCTGGCCAGCATCGTGATCTACTCCCTGGGCACGATGGCCACACCGCTGGCGACCGGTTTCGCCGACATGACCCTGTACCGGGTCGTCTCGGGCTTCGGTGAGGGCATGCAGTCCGCCGCCATCTTCGCGGCGATCGGCGCCTTCTTCGCCCAGCGGCGCGGCCTCGCCTTCGGCGTCATCGGCGTGGGCTACTCGGTCGGTGTGTTCATCGCTCCGCTGATCGGCGTCCAGCTCATGAGCGCTCACGGCACCTGGCACTCGCCCTTCTACCTGTTCGGCGCGGCCGGGCTGCTGATCGCCGCCGCTTCCCTGTTCCTCGTGAACTCCGGCCTGACCGAGCACTCCGCCGAAAAGGTCGCCTCGACCAGGACCTACGAGTACATGCCGGCCTCCGCCTACAACCGCAACACCATCGCCCTGGCCGTCCACGCGGTCATCAGCGGTGTGGCCATCTACGGGTTCCTCGGCCTCTACCCGACGTTCCTCATCACCTCGCTGCACTACACCCCCGGACAGGCCGCACTGGCCATGAGCCTCCTCGGCTTCGGCGGCATGACGGCCGTGTTCGGCGGTTGGCTCGGCGACCGCTTCGACCAGCGCAACCTGCTGATCCTGAGCCTGCTGGCCGTCTCCGCGATCAGCGTGTGCATCTACTCGACACATGCCGGAGTGGCGGTGCAGTGCCTGCTGGCCTTCCTCATGGGCGCCTTCGGGCTGGGCTTCATCTACCCGAACACCAACAGCGCGATCCAGCGTGCCGTCCGCCCCGGACAGATCGGACGCGCCTCCGGCCTCTTCGTCACCAGCTACTACGGACCGGCGGCGTTCTCGGGCCTGCTCTTCGCCGCCCTCGTGGACTCCTTCGGCTGGACCCGGGCCGGACTGCTGCAGGTCACGGTTCTGCCGCTGCTGGGCGTGATCGCCCTCGCCTTCGTCCGCACCTCGCGGTTCAACAACGCGGACCGCGAAGCGCTCCGCTAGGCCCTGTCGGGCACGGTGACGAACGTGCGGGCCGGCGGGGGCCGGCCGCGCGGTTCCCAGCCCCTCACAGGGAGCCGGGACACACCGTCGACATGCGACAGGGGCCTGCCCACCGTCAAGCGGTGGGCAGGCCCCTGTGCGTGGTCGTCCGGCGGGCGGGGTCAGAGGCTCTCGGCCACAACAGGGTTGCGCAGTACGCCGATGCCCTCGATCTCCACCTCGACCACGTCTCCGGGACGGATCGGTCCGACGCCGGCGGGCGTACCGGTCATGATCGCGTCTCCCGGCAGCAGGGTCAGATAGCGGCTGAGGTAGGCGACGAGGTCGGGCACGGTGAGCAGCAGGTCGGCCGTGCTCGCCGACTGCGTGACGACGCCGTTCACCCGAGTCGTCAGCGACAGCGCCGAGGGGTCGAGCTCGGTCTCGATGACCGGTCCGAGGGGAGCGAAGGTGTCCTGCCCCTTCCCGATCAGAAGTGTGCCGAACGCGCTCTCCTTGCGCTGGACGATGCGGTCACTGACGTCATTGCCGCACGTATATCCGAGGATGTACTCGTGGGCCTCGGAGGGCTTCACATGACGGGCTTCCTTTCCGATGACGACGACCAACTCGCCTTCGAAATGGATCAGTTCACCATCCGCCGGATAGACGATGGCGTCACCCGGACCCACCACCGCGGTACTCGGCTTCATGAAACACACCGGAACTTCCGGAACCTCACGATCGGTCTCGTCGACATGTGAGGCGTAGTTGTAGGCGAACCCGAAGATCCGGGGCCGTTCGAGCGGCGGAAGAACGGTCACGTCGCCGATTTCGTCGACGTGACCGGTGGGAGACAGCCCGGCGAAGGGATCCCCCTCGAATCTCGCGATCCCGGATTCCCCGGATACGAGTTCTCCATAGTGACGCACGCTGCCGACGGCATACCTGATGATCCGCACGGAAACCTCCGCAACTAGGCAGCCTCATACGGCCGCATTACCCATACAGCAATGCTAACGTTAGCACGCAGGGGACGATCAGTGCCGGAGCCCCTTCCGCGTGACTGCGGAGCGCGACACAAGCGCTATCGTTGGCACACGGAAAGTGACGACACGGGATCAGTCAGCTCAAGGGGGCCCTCACGTGATCACGACCAAGGACATCGCGGAACGCCTCGGGGTCTCCGTCTCGACGGTCGGCCGGGCGCTCGCCGACGATTCCCGCATCAGCGAGGAGACCAAGTACAAGGTCCGCCAGGCCGCCTCCGAGATGGGGTACGTCGGCAACCGCGCGGCCCGGATGATGCGCGGGGCGTCCAGCAATGTGGTCGCGCTGGTGATCCCGGACATCCGCAACAGCTTCTACTCGACCATCGCGCACGAGCTGTCCAAGAACATGGAGGCCGAGGGCTTCCAGCTGATGCTCGCGGAGACCGACGACGACCGGATGGTGGAGCTGCGCCATCTGCGGGAGCTGTCGGCGACCCGCGTGGCCGGCGTCATCATCGTGCCCACCGCGCGCCCGCACGGCGACTCGGTCAAGCTCCTGCGCACGGTGCCGCACCTGCAGCTGCTGCGCCGCCACCCGTCGCTCGGCTCCCAGTGGTTCGGAGTGGACGACCACGAGGCGCTGCGCGAGGCCACGGCCCACCTGGTGGCCCAGGGCCACACGCGTATCGCGTACATGGGCGGCCCCGAGGAACTGCCCACGGGCGCGGAGCGTCTGCGCGGCTTCCGCAGCGCTCTGCGCGAAGGCGGCCTGCCGGACGGCGCCGGGCGTACGGAGCTGGGTCCGCCGTCGTCCGTGGACCACGGCCGCCAGGCGATGCGCCGGCTGCTGAAGGGCCCGGACGCCCCTACCGCGCTCGTGCTGGGATCGATCCAGCTCACCCGGGGAGTCCTGGAGGAACTGTCCGAGCAGGGTGTGAAGGTGCCCGGTCAGCTGTCCGTGATCGGGTTCGGTGACGAGCCGGGGTTCTCCTGGTGGGGTCCCGGTCTCACCACGATCGGTCTGCCGATCCAGGAGATGGCCACCGGCTGCGCGCTGTGGCTGTTGCGCCGTCTGAAGACCGAGCCGAGCAACGACGGACCGTACACATCGGTCTCACCCGGATCGCTGATCCTGCGGGGCAGCACGGCACCCCCCGAGGGAAGGTCCAGGTCCGGGTCCCGCTGAGCAGCACCCCCACACCCCCTCGCACACGAAAGGCGCTCGGAGCACACCGCTCCGGGCGCCTTCCCGGGTCCGACGACAGGTCAGTACGTCCCGCCGCGCAGCCGGCGCATGACGCGGGCGGTACGCGCGAGTTCGTCGAGCACCTGTTCAGCCGCTGTCTCATGTATCTTGCCGGGCCGGAAGGCGCCGTCCTCGACGAGTTCGCTGACGAACGGGATGCTCACGGTGGGGCCGATCGGCAGCATCCTGAGGTTGGCCACGACCTGCTTGCCCATCTGCACCGCCCGGGTGCCCGCCGAGACCCCTCCGTAGCTGACGAACGCGGCAGGCTTGTGCTGCCATTCCACGACGAGGTAGTCCCACGCGTTCTTCAACGGGGCGGGGAAACCGCCGTTGTACTCGGGGGTGACGAAGACGAACGCGTCCGACGCCTCGACGATCCGGCTCCACTCGCGGGTGTGGCTCCTCGTGTACTGCCGCAGAGCGGGTGGGTGGGGTTCGTCGAAGAAGGGAAGGGCGAGTTCGCGCAGGTCGACGGTGTGCGACTCGAACTGGTCGCACTCCGCGGCCCGGGTGGTGAACCAGTCCGCGACGGACCTTCCCACACGCCCGGGACGCGTGCTGGCCACCACGGTGGTGAGGGTCATCGGCGCCACAGAGGGCTCGGCTGCCATATCGGGCTCACTTTCCTTTCGGCCGCGATCCGGCCCGGCGGGCCCGCCCCTCCTGTGCTGTCCGTCCGTCCAGGAGGCGTACGGGCCCGCCGGAGTCCTTGCCGGAGCGGGATTATGCGAACGATAGCACTGACCTCAATGCGAACCAAGGAGGGCGCCGAGCGGCGGGCCGACCAGCATGAAGCATTACCTTCCCCTTGACATCACCGTCGACAGTTCGCACGATTGCGCTATCGTTAGCACGACGACGAAGAGAGCCGTACGACACGTCGCGCTCGCAGCACCGCCGTACCGATCCGGGTGCCGCCCTCCTCGGGGCCCGCGCCCGTTCGTCAACGCTGACGTCCGTAGGCCGTGAGCCGCGCGGACGCCCCTCCCTCGACAACAGGCACGTACTCCCGGCCCGACACCCCGGTCGTCCGAACTCCGAAAGGTTGCCCCGCCATGACAGACGCGCGGATCGCCAAGCTCCACGGCCGCAGAGTGTGGGACTCACGCGGCCGACCGACCGTCGAGGTCGAGGCCCACCTCATGGACGGCGCGGTCGGGCGGGCCATCGCACCGGCGGGGGCTTCCACGGGGCAGGGCGAGGCACTGGACCTGCGCGACGGCGGCAGCCGCTTCGGCGGGCTCGATGTGCGGCACGCGGTGGGCTCAGTGAACGACGAGATCGCGCCCACCCTCGCCGGCCGTGACGCGGGTGACCAGGAAGCCGTCGACCGGCTCCTGGTGGATCTCGACGGAACCCCCGACCGCGGCCGTCTCGGCGGCAACGCGATCGTGGCCACCTCCATGGCCGTCCTGCACGCCGCCGCCGCGTCGGCGGGCGTCCCGCTGTGGAAGCACCTGGCGGGCGAGCGCCCGGTCCGAATCCCGCTGCCCGAGATCCAGATCTTCGGCGGCGGCGCCCACGCGGACCGCCGGGTCGACGTGCAGGACTTCATGGTGATGTGCCCGGCGGCGAACAGTTTCTCCGAGGCACTGGACTGGACCGCGGAGATCTACCGGGCGGCCGGAAGCCTGATGCGCGCGGCGGGGAAGGCCCAGGGTGTGGCCGACGAGGGCGGCTTCTGGCCGGCCTTCGACTCCAACGAGGAGGCGCTGGAGATGCTGACCCGCGCCATCGGGACCGCGGGCTTCGCCCTGTCGACCGAGGTGGGCATCTCGCTGGACGTCGCGGCGTCCCAGTTCGGCAGCGGCGGGCGGTACACGCTGGCCCTCGACGACCGCACGCTGGACACCGCGGCGTTGATCGACATGCTGGGCGGCTGGATCGAGCAGTACCCGATCCTGTCCGTCGAGGACCCGGTGGGCGAGGACGACCACGACGGCATGCTGGAGTTCACCCGGCGCTACGGCGACCGCTGCCAGGTGATCGGCGACGACTACCTGGTCACGAACGCCAAGCGCGTGGAGGCGGCGGCCACGGTCGGAGCGGTCAACGCCGTCCTCGTCAAGCCGAACCAGGCCGGTACGGTCACCGAGGCGTTCCAGGCACTGCGGGCCGGAAAGGAAGCCGGCTTCGGCACGATCGTCTCGGCGCGTTCCGGCGAGACCGAGGACATCACCATCGCCCATCTGAGCGTCGGCTGGGACGCCGGCCAGCTGAAAGTGGGCTCGTTCACCCGCTCCGAGCGCATGGCCAAATGGAACGAGGTTCTGCGCATCGAGGAGTCCCTCGGAGAATCCGCGGAATTCAGCGGCTGGTCCGCCTTCACATTCGCCGGATCCCGGGCTTTTACCACCAAGCCGTAGAACGACCGCAGAATGTCACGTATCACGGTCGTCGCCCCCATGAAATCCAGAGCCGATCCGAGCACGGAGACCAGCATGCTGCCACCCGTCAATCTGCGCCCGAGTTTCAACATCACCCGCTCCAGCCACGTCCGGCTCACCGTGGCCGATCTGGCCGAGAGCCGGAACTTCTACGTGAACGTGCTGGGACTCGTCGTCAGCGACGAGGACGAGCGCACCTGCTACCTCCGTGGCCTGTCGGAGGCCTGCCACCACAGCCTCGTCCTGGAACTGGACGAGGAGGGCGCGGGCAGGAGCAGGAGGATCGGCTTCCGGGTCTTCTTCGACGAGGACCTCGACATCGCGTACGACTGGTTCCGTGAGCGGGGACTGCCCGCCGAGTGGGTCGACGCCCCGTACCAGGGCCGCACCCTGCACGTCAGCGACCCCATCGGCACGCCGCTGGAACTCTGCGCGCACATGGAGACCCGGCCGAGGCTGCACATCGACTTCCAGCTCCACAAGGGCGCGCACGCGCAGCGGCTCGACCACTATCAGACCTTCGCGCCCGACACCTACGAGCTGTGCGCGTTCTACGGCGAACTCGGCTTCCGCAACTCCGAGTACCTGGCGCACGGCGACAAGCTCCTGGGCGCGTTCATGTACCGCAAGGGCACCTGCCTGGACCTGGCGATCGTCGAGAACACCGGCCCCGCCCTGCACCACTTCGCGTACACCGTCTCCGAGAGCCACGACATCTTCACCGCCTGCGACTTCGCGGGCATCCACGGCTACGGCGAGGGGGTGGAGCGCGGCCCCGGACGTCACGGTCCGGGCGGGATGCTGTTCGCCTATCTCCGCGACCCCGACGGGCACCGGGTGGAGGTCTTCAACAGCCACTACCAGACCATCGACACCGAGATCGAGCCGGTGCGCTGGGACGCGGGATCGCTGAGCACCAACGCCCGCTGGGGCCTCCCGGCGCTGGAGAAGTGGTACTTCGAGGCGTCGCCCTTCGTGGGGGTCAAGCAGATTCCGCCGGCCGAGCCGCCGAAGCCCATGTCGCTGGAACGGTTCCTGCTCGAACAGTCCCAGTCGTCCACCCGCTGATCACTTCGTTCCCCCGAGGAGACACCATGGCACGCGTCCCCTATCTGCGCCGCGAGGACGCCGACGAGTCGCACAAGCCCCTGTACGACCGGCTGGAAGCCGAACGCAAGGTCCCGACGGCGAACATCTTCCTCGCCCTCACCAACGCGCCGGCCCAGCTGGACGCCTTCCTGACCTACGCCAACTCGCTGCGGGCCGCCGACCTCAGCCCCAAGCTGCGGGAACTGGCCATCCTGACCGTGGGGTACGCGACCCGGTCGGCGTACGAGGTCGCGCACCACCAGTCGCACGGACTCAAGGCCGGGCTCACGGAGGAACAGCTCGCGGCGGTGGCCGACTTCGAGGCGTCCGGTCTGTTCGACGACACGGAGAAGGCGGTGATGCGCCTCGCCAAGGAATCCACGCTCCAGGTCGACGTCTCGGAGGAGACCTGGCGGGCCGCCGCCGACCATCTGACGGACAAGCAGATGGTGGAACTGTCGTTGTCCATCGCCTGGTACAACTCCGGCGTCCGCATCATGGGACTGCTCGGCATCGACCTTGAGGACAACTACCCGAACCCCTTCCCGAATTCGTAGGCAATTCCTGATTCTCCGCCCCCGGCCGCCCGGGACGGAGCAGTTCCAAGGAGTATTTCAATGGCGAAAATGCTCGCTGCCCGACTGCACGCGCTCGGTGAGCCGATGTCGGTGGACACGATCGACGTGCCCACGCCACGCCCGACCGACGTACTGGTGCGGGTGAAGGCGTGCGGGATCGTGCCGAACATGGCCAACGTGATCAACAACTGGCCCACGTGGTTCCCGCACCAGCCGTTGCCGAAGTTCCCCGCCATCTTCGGGCTGGACGCCGCCGGCGTGGTCGAAGCGGTCGGCGAGGCGGTGCTGCACACCAAGCCGGGTGACCGGGTGTACGTCAACCCCCTGCGTTCCTGCGGGAGTTGTCAGGTGTGCCGGGGCGGCGAACTGAGCCGATGCCGCTACTTCACGCTGAACGGCTACTTCAGCACCTCCCGTGACGGCCAGCGGATCTTCGACCTCTACCCCTACGGCGGTTTCGCGGAGTACATGACCGCCCCGCAGTACTCGATCGTCAACATCCCCGACAACATGACGTTCGAGCAGGCCGGAAAGCTGGGTTACATCGGCACCTCCTACGGCGCTCTCAAGAACGCCGCCGCCGGCCCAGGCCAGGTCGCGCTGATCGACGGGGTCACCGGCACCCTCGGCGTCGCGTCCACCGTGCTCGCGCTGGCCTCCGGTGCCTCGCGGGTCCTCGGGACCGGCCGCAACGAGGAACTCCTCAAGCGCGTCAAGGAACTGGACCCCGAGCGGGTCGAGGTCTTCCGGCTGGGGGACGGCTCCACCGGTGAGTGGGCGAAGTCCCGCACCGGCGGCGAGGGCGCGGACTACGTGATCAGCGCGCTGGGTGCCAAGGCCCCGGTGGAGACGATGCTCGACTCCATGCAGGGCGTCCGGCGGGGCGGCAGGGTCGTCAACGTCGGCGGCGTGGCCGACCGGCTGCCGGTGGACGTGAAGTGGCTCATGGACGAACAGGTCCAGCTGATCGGCTCCAACTGGTTCAGCACCGCCCAGGGGCAGGAACTCGCCGGCATGGTGGCCACGGGCGCCCTGGACCTGTCCTACCTGCAGGTCAAGCCCTTCCCTCTGTCGAGAGTCAACGAGGCGATCTCGGGCCTGGAGGACCGCGACGGCGGATTCAGCAACTACGTCGTCATCCCCTGAACCACCGCGCACCGTACTCACCCCGCGGCGGTCCTGTTCTGCCCTGACGCCGCCGCGGGGTGTCCCGACCCACCGGCCGTACACTCGGCCGACGCACGCCTGAGCACACGCCCAGCAGGACGGAGGAGCCGGTGGAACTGCGCTGGCTGGAGTCGTTCGTCACCGTCGCGGAGGAACTGCACTTCGCGCGGGCGTCGGACCGCCTGCATCTCGCTCCGTCGGCACTCAGCGCCCAGATCAGGGCGCTGGAGTCGCACCTGGGCGTCCGTCTGATCGACCGCGGACGACGCACCCGCCCGGCACTCACCAGCGCCGGACAGCTGTTCCTCGAAGAGGCGCGGCTGACCCTCGCCCAGGCCGCGAGGGCCGAGGCCGTGGGCCGCCGTGCCGGTCGCGGAGAGCTGGGGCACGCCCAGATCGCGTACGTCGCCTCGGCCGCGTTCTCCGGGGTACTGACCGACGTCCTCACCCGCTGCGCGGCCCCCGGCACACAACTCACCCTGCAAGTACGCGAGTTGGAGACCCCGGCGCAGCTGGAAGCCCTGGCCTGCGGGGACATCGACGTCGGGTTCCTGCGCTGGAGACCGGAATACCCGCCCGAAGTCACCGCCACCTGTCTCCTCACGGAGGATGTCGTCCTGGCGCTGCCCGTCGACGCGCCGCTCGCGGCGTACGAGGCGGTACCGGCGGCGGAGCTGCGCGACGAGCAGTTCGTCGCCCCGCACTTCGACGAGGAGTACGGCTGCCGCGACCAGATCCTGGAGGTGGCGGAACGGGGCGGTTTCCGCCCTCGGTGCGCTCCCCCGGTACGGGACTTCATCGCGGCTCTGACATTGGTGGGCGGTGGTCTCGCGGTGGCCCTGGTCCCCGCTTCGCTGCGCCGCGTACAGATCCCCGGGGTGGCCTATCGTCCGCTGGCGGACGTACCGCTCACCACCCGGCTGGTGGGCGCCTACCGCAGAGGCGAGACCTCGCCCGCCGTGCGCGGCGTGATCCGCCGCCTGCGGGAGGCGGCTGCCGCCACGGCCGCCGCCGACCGACAACGGACCGACGCATCTTTGTACGCGGATGACGCACCGTCCGAGCAGGTCAGAGGGGGTGCGACCAGCCTAGGCTCAGCAGGGCACCACTGAGCGTGGCGGCGTCCGTCGACTTTCGCGGACGGAGAAGGACAGGCGGAGGAACACATGACATCGATCAATCACGTGGGCGTCGTCGGCGCCGGACAGATGGGCCGGGGCATCACCGAGGTCTGTGCCCGGGCCGGCCTACGCGTCACCTTGTGCGACGTGACCGAGGACAGGGCCCGCGCCGGTCTGACCGGTGTGGCGGACTCCCTGCTCAAGGCGGAGAAGCGTGGCGCCCTCACCTCGGAAGACCGCGCCCATGCCCTGGCGGGAATCACGGTCGCCGCGGACCTCTCCCGTCTGTCCGGGGCGGACTTGGTCATCGAGGCCGCCGTGGAGGACGAGCGGGCCAAGACGGCTCTGTTCCGACAGCTGGACGAGGTGATAACCAACCCTGCCGCCGTACTCGCCAGCAACACCTCCTCGATCCCCATCGCCCGGCTCGCGGCAGCGACCGGACGACCGGAATCGGTGATCGGCCTGCACTTCTTCAACCCCGTCCCTGTCATGCCGCTGGTCGAGATAATCCCCTCGTTGCACACCTCGAAGATTACGGAACTGCGCGTGCGTGCCTTCGCCGACGAGACCCTGGGCAAGAAGGCGATCGTCACACAGGACCGCGCCGGCTTCGTGGTGAACTCCCTCCTGGTTCCCTACCTGTTGGCAGCGGTACGGATGGTCGGCTCCGGCGTGGCGACGGCCGAGGACATCGACACCGGGATGACCGCCGGTTGCGCCCACCCCATGGGCCCGCTGCGCCTCGCCGACCTGATCGGCCTCGACACCGTGGCGGCGATAGGCGAGGCGCTGTACGAGGAGTACCGCGAACCGCTGTACGCCCCTCCCCCGTTGCTGCGTCGCATGGTCGAGTCGGGCCTGCTGGGCCGTAAGTCGGGACAGGGGTTCTTCAACTACCAGGCTGCCTGAAGGCCGACAGGGCGCCGGTCCCGAAGCCTGGCCGGCTGGTTCCTTCGGAAAGGGCCTTGATGCCGTGCGGGGTTGCTTACATGTTCGCGCGGAGCTCCGCGAGCCGGAAGGCCACGATCTCCTGCTCCCGCTCCGGTGTGTGTTGTACGGCCAGGTCGACCCCGGAGCGGCCCGGTCCCAACCGGACGGACTGTTTCAGCCTGGTGCCGGTCCCCTCGGGCTCCAACTCGACGATGTGCGACACCGTCCGCCACTCGCCGATCATCCGGTGGCGGTTGTACCCCGCGAAACGGGCTCCCACCGCGGGCGCCTCGGCGCCGTCGAGCCATTCACCCGCCGCAGCTCAGGACTCAGGCGGGCCGGCAGAGCGATGTCCGTCACCAACGCCCACACCCGTGTGGGATCGGCGTCGATGTACACGTCGCAGCAGGGCCCGGGCTTCCCGGTGTACGGCATGGTGCCATCCCCCGTCGTCGGTGTCTCGATGCCCCGATCTCAAGACTGGCATCACCGTCGGAGTCGCCGAGGGTGAACGCGCACCGCAGTCGGCGAATGGCCGGAGGGGGGCGGCCGACGGCCGCCCCCCTCCGGTCGCGCAGCGCCTCAACCGACGGCGCGGCGGGCGGCCACTTGGGTGAGGGATTGCCTGAGTCGCGCCGCCGTGCGGGGGGGTTCCCACGACGGCGGCGGGGTCTCCCAACCGCCGTGCGGCGGCCAGGAGTTCATAGGTGGTCTTGTTGACACGTTCCCCGTCATGGTCGACGAGGGCGGACGGACAGTTCAGATGGGCAGACGGTTCAGACGAGCTTCTGGGCGATCAGGTACGCGGCGAGCTGCCGGCCCGCCGAGCCGTCGTCCGTGATGCGGGTTCCGGCTGAACGCGGAGGACGCGGGACGGCTCCAGCACACGGGTGCGCGTCGCGAGGAACGCGGTGTCGTCCGAGTCCGGGAACAGGTCGTCGAGGTCGACCGTGTCCACCGGCTTCTTCTTGGCCGCCATGATCCCCTTGAACGAGGGGTAGCGCGGCTCGTTGATCTTCTCGGTGACGCTGACCAGCGCGGGCAGCGGGGCGTCGAGCGTCACCTCGCCGTTCTCGGTCGCGCGCGCGGCGCGCACCCGTCCGGCGTCCACGTCGAGCTTCCGTACGTGGGTCACCTGCGGCAGGGCGAGCAGGTCCGCGACGACTGCGGGGACCGCGCTCGCCCGGCCGTCGGTGGTCGTCAGAATCAGGGCCTCTTCGGTGGCACGCTCGTTGATCTCGTCCACAAGTACGACAATGTTCACGGGCGTCTTCCGTCAGCCTGCGGCGGCCCCGCCTGCCGTGGTCCGGCCTGCGGTGGTCCGGATCTCGGTGGTCCGGATCACGGCAGTCAGCGGAACGCCGCTTGGCCGGTGAGCGCCTGTCCGACGACGAGGGTGTGCATCTCGCTGGTGCCCTCGTAGGTCAGGACGGACTCCAGGTTGTTGGCGTGGCGCAGGGGTGAGTACTCCAGGGAGATGCCGTTGGCGCCGAGAATGGTGCGGCACTCGCGGGCGATGGCGATCGCTTCGCGGACGTTGTTGAGCTTGCCGACGCTGATCTGCTCAGGGCGGATGCGGTGCTGGTCCTTGAGCCGGCCGAGATGGATGGCGAGCAGGGCGGCGTTGCCGGTGGAGACGCTCATGTCGGCGAGCTTCTTCTGGGTGAGCTGGAAGGCGCTGATCGGCTTGTCGAACTGCACCCGGGAGTCGGCGTACTCGATGGCGGCCTGGACGCAGTCGCGGGCCGCGCCGACCGCGCCGAACAGGATGCCGAAGCGGGCCTCGTTCAGGCAGGACAGGGGTCCGCGCAGGCCCTGGGCGAGCGGCAGTCGGGCGGAGTCGGGCAACCGTACGTTGTCGAAGTACAGCTCCGAGGTGATCGAGGCGCGCAGGGACATCTTCTGCTTGATGTCCTGGGTGGTGAAGCCGGGAGTCCCGCGGGGGACGAGGAAGCCGCGGACACCGTCCTCGGTCTGCGCCCAGACGGTGGCGACATCGGCGATGCCGCCGTTGGTGATCCACATCTTGGAGCCGTTGAGTATCCAGTCTCCCCCACTGTCGCGGACGGCCCGGGTGCGCATCCCGGAGGGGTTGCTGCCGAAGTCGGGCTCGGTCAGGCCGAAGCAGCCGATCGCCTCACCGGCGGCCAGCCGGGGCAGCCACTCCTGCTTCTGCTCCTCCGAGCCCCACTTCCAGATGGAGAACATCGACAGCGAGCCCTGCACCGAGACGAAGCTGCGGAAGCCGGAGTCCGCCGCCTCCAGCTCCAGACAGGCCAGGCCGTAGCTGACCGCGTTCGTCCCGGCGCAGCCGTAGCCTTCGAGGTGCATGCCCAGTACGCCCAACTTGCCAAGTTCCGGGGCGAGTTCGCGCGCGAAGTGGGCGTTCTCGAACCACTCGCCGATGTGCGGGCGCACCCGGTCGGCGAGGAACTTGGCCACGGTGGCCTGGATCTCGCGCTCCTCGTCACTGAGGAGGGAGGAGATGTCGAGCAGGTCGAGGGGGTCCTTCATCGGCTTGGCGCCGCTCATCGTGAGCTCCTGGGAGGTGTGGGTGATCGGTTCGGTCGTGGTGCCCGCGCCTGGAACGGTCAGCTGACCGCTTGGTCCGGCGGGGAGGTGTGGTCGTGGCCGGAAGGGCGGTGCGGGATCTCCGCGGTGTGCTGGCCCAGACGCGGTGGCGGCAGGCGGTACTGCGCGGGCGTGCCGCTCATCGCGATGGGGCTCGCGACTTGGCGGAAGGGCCTGCCCTCCGCCCTGTCGCCCGCGTCGCCTCTGTTGGCGGATGCGGCGGGGATGTCGACGATTCCGGGAAGGCCCAGCTTCTGGGCGAAGTCGAACGCCTCGTCGAGGGTGTTGACCGGCCCGGCGGGCACCCCTGCGGCCAGGAGTACGGTCGACCAGTGGTCCGCGCCGGCGGCGCTCAGCCGCCGCGCCAGGATGTCCCGCAGTTCGGTGCGGTGGGCGACTCGGTCGGCGTTGGTGCGGAAGCGCTCGTCGAGAGCGAGACCGGGTTCCCCGACGAGATCGGCGAGCGCGGCGAACTGCCGGTCGTTGCCCACCGCGATGGCGATCGGGCGATCGGCGGCCGGGAAGGTCTCGTACGGGGCGATGCTCGGGTGCGCGTTGCCCATACGGCCCGGCACCACACCGGCCACCGCGTACGCCGATGCCTGGTTGACCATGGCCGACAGCAGCGAACTCAGCAGGTTCACCTCCACATGCTGCCCCTGCCCGGTGGCGTCCCGGTGCCGGAGAGCGGCGAGGATGCCGAGCGAGGCGTGCAGGCCGGTGATCACGTCGACCAGGGCCACGCCCGCCTTGACCGGCTCACCGGACGCGTCCCCGGTCACGCTCATAAGCCCGCCGACGGCCTGCACGAGAAGGTCGTATCCGGGGATCTCCGCGCCCGCGCCGCTGCCGAAGCCGCTGATCGAGCAGTAGACCAACTCCGGGTGCCGGTCACGGAGTTCGCGAGGACCGAGGCCGAGCCGTTCCATCGTGCCGGGGCGGAAGTTCTCCACCAGCACGTCGGATTCTGCGACCAGGGCACGGGCCTGTTCGCGGCCGGTGTCGGTGGTGAGGTCCAGGGTCACGGACTTCTTGTTCCGGTTGACACTGAGGAAATAGGTCGAGGTGCCGTCGTGGTCCGCCGGAGGGTGCCAGGCCCGGGTGTCGTCCCCGATGCCCGGCCGTTCGACCTTCACCACGTCCGCGCCGAGGTCGGCGAGAAGCATGGTGGCGTAGGGGCCTGCGAGAACCCGGGAGAAGTCGGCGATCCGCAGCCCCTCCAGCGCCCCGCGCCCCACGCCCTCGATCACGCCGGCCCGTCCGTCCGGCGCGTTGTGCTCGGTGCCCACGTACCCTCCTCTCTGATCGTCCCGCTCGCGCGAGGTGGCTGCGTCGGAGCCGTTTCCCGTTACCACCAGCGGTTCGAAGTCGGCGGGCGAGTGGGTTCGACGACGGGCAGTCCCTGCCCGAGGGGAGCGACGGCCTGTACGACGCTCACCCTCGACCCGACCGCGACCGGGGCCTCGTCGGTGGCCTGGCAGAGCAGGTTGAAGCCCTCGTTCATCGCGACGAACCACGTGTTGTGCGGTACCTGGCCATGGCGGCGCACGACGACCCCGTCGCCCGCGCTGCGCTCCCGTCGGAAAGCCACGGACCCGCAGGCACGGCAGAACGAGCGGCGGTAGGCCGGAGTGCCGCACCACAGGCAGCGTTGGAAGAGCAATTCGTCACGGTCCGCCGGTGCGTTCGGCGTGGCGGGCGCGGTCGTGGCGACGGCAGCCGCTTCGTGGTCTTCCCTCGGCTCGGTGTCTTCAAGGATGTCTGTCTGGAGCATCACGGCCTCCTGCACGCAGTTCGGTGACCGGAATCGGGAGATCGGAATCCGATCTGGCTCCCTCAGCCTGGCCCTGTCGCGGAGTGCCGGTCAACGACGAGCTGACGCATCTTTGTGCGCGGAACGCGTTCCGTTCACCGAGGTCAGAGCCGTCTTCCAGGCACTACTCTCACGGCGGGCCCACGAGAGCCGGACAGCGCGGGAGGGCACCTCCACCGGGACGAACCCGTGCTCACCAACGAGAGACCACACCGATGGCCACATGATCAACAGCTCTTGTCAGAGCCAGATCGCCTCATGCCGCGTGCCTTTGCGCTCGGCCGCTCGCCAGTCCGTGGTCATTCGGTGATGTTGGGGCAGGTCAGTTCGGTCCATTGGTTCCGCCACAGGTGCAGAGAGTCGAGTTGTTCAGCTGCCGCGTGGCTGTCGGCTGTTTGCTGCGTGGCTCGGAGGAACGCCTCGACATGGCTGCGGTCCATGGAGAGAAGGGCGGTGCCATCGGGTGAGCGCAGCCGGAGGTACAGCTTGCCAGGACGCTCCGCGTGGGAGGGCGTTTTGTCCGGCCAGACAATGACATCGCCGATGCCGGTGCTGTGGTCGACGCCCTCGGCCAGCAACTCGCGGGCGAAGGTCCATTCGCGTTCGTCTGCCGTGTCGGCATTGAAGAAGGCCGTCACCGCGTACGGGGCGGTGGTGCGGTAGACGAGCCGGGTGTGGAGCAGGTCACCGGGGTCGTTCTCGTCGGCATGGAGGCGAACCCACAGCTCTGCCTTATGTTCGGTGGCATCGGCCGTGTGCTCGACCGACAGTCTCGGCCCGCTCTGATCCAGGGCTTGAACGGGCGGGGACGTATCGCCGTCCGGGTGACCGCGCTCAGTGGTCGCCGCGGACAGACTGCGGGGCACGAGCAGTTCGCTTCTGGGGCGCGGGACGTAGGCATCCGGATCTGGTGGGCTCGGATGCTGGACGGGGATGGCCTGGCGGTGTGCTGGGTCCAGGTCGACAGCTTGTTCCACCGCGAGCAGGATCTGGGCGCAGTCCAACAGCGCCCGCAGATGCCTTTTGCCGGGCTGGCCCGGAGCCGCGTCGGCATGTGGCCAGAAGGTCAGTGGCCATGGTTCGGGGAAGGTGTCCCGTAGAGCGGCGGACGTGGGCTGCCCGACGTTTCTGCCTGCCGGTGGAGCGGGCAGGGACGCCAGGGGGTGTGGCCGGGTGATCCCCGACATCGGGCTGTGCTGCTGACGGGCGGGAGCCAGATGCAGGAGGTCGGCCATCCGAGCGCAGGGGAGTGCGGGCGTTCCCGCCCGGTCCTCCGCTGAGTGAATCGCCCTCAAACCGGCCGCGAGCGCCAGCGACCGCGTAGGGGGCATGGGCCCGGTGTATTCCAGCGCCGTTTCCTCACTGACACTGACCGGCGGTCGAGTACGGGGCTGCAGAAGCGTGCGCAGCCAGGAGTGCGTCTGTGTGGTCGGTTGCTGGATCGAGCACAGCCACAGCGGCAGCGGCAGCGCGTCCGTGTCCATGGTGAGCCGGCCCGTCATGCCGGGAACGCGTTCCAGCGCCCTGGCAGCCTGCAGGCGCAGGAATGCCGCCGTCCACGGGGTGCGGGTGCGCGGTCCGTCCGATGCCGTCCACTCGTCGGGGCAGGCGAACGGGTGGTCGTCGGCGAGCCTGGCGGCGGAGAGTTCGGCCCGGATGGCTCGGCGCAGGGCTTCCCCCAGAGTGGAAGGCCCTGACCGCGCACGCCAATGGTCTCCGTACCGCAGGAACTTGGCGACGTCGCACTGTGCCGGTGTCCCGACGTCGTCCAGCGGCTCGTAGAGCCCGTACGTCGACAGGCTCGTGACATCGTGCTCCAGCCGCCGCCTCGCGGTGCACAACAGGTCGGCCAGTTGCTCGGCGCACTGCCGCAGCGGACTCAGCTCCGTGGTGCCGCGGATGTTCTCCCGGCCGCCGCAGGCATCGACCACCACCACAGCCTCGTTCTCCGCGCTGGAAGTCGTCAGGAGACGCCAGAATTCGTCGGGGTTCCACCTGGTGGGCATGACAACGCCCAAACCGACAACGGCGATGGGGTCTGATACGGCACCTGCGCCCCCGGCGGTGCCCGGCCGATCCGGGCCGGGGAGAAGACCGTCTTCCCGCAGGGGGACTCGCGGGTCGGGAGCGGGCTGCGCGGCCGGGGGGCGATGGCGGGCGGCCGCCTCGTGCAGGCGGTGCTGCGCGTCTGCGGGGATCGGCTCGGTACGGGCGCGCACGTGCGGGGCACCCAGGCTGGATGCGGCCATCAGTGCTTCGAACTCGTCGCCGAGGCTGTCCACCCTGCCATCGTGCATGATCCCGTCCTTGTCGACGCTCATCGTGCTCCCCCTTCCCCCACGTGGGCCTGGTGCGGGCCTTGGTCGGTGATCCGGGCTCGGGCACGGGCCAGACGACGCTCAAGGGCCTTGGGCGTGAGTCCGACGAGCTGTGCGGCCTGGGCGTGGCTATAGCCGAAGGCGATCCAGCTCAGGGCCTCGCGCAGCTGTGAATCGGGCAGCTGCTGACGCAGGTGCGCGATGTCGTCGTAGGTGGTGGCGGCTTTGGCGGGGTCGGTGGCGCGCTGGTCGGGGATGTCTGGATGGGCATGTGGCCCGTCGTCCGCGTCGGCCGGTCCGCGGTCGAGCTCAGCCTGCCCCAGGCGGTGGTCGTTGAACCAGCGGATGTACACGGGGCGGAAGGCCAGGATGGAGGCGCCCACGAAGTAGGTGGGCAAGCCGGCGCCGGCGGCGGCGTTCCATTTGGCGCGGACCAGGCCGTGCTCGCGGAAGATGATGGTGCCCTTGAGGACGGTGTCGGTGACGACCTGGCTGCGCTCGTGTTCACCCCAGGAGGTCTGCACCATGTGGGCGGGTACGGGGCGGCCCGCTCGGGCGGTGCGCTCGAAGATGACTCCGTCGGCACTCCAGCTGATCAGCGTCCGCCAGCCGTACTCCATCAGTCGTTGGATGAACTGCTGGTACTGGGGGCCGCTGAAGTCCTGGCGCCTGAGATAGTCCACCAGCCGGGCATCGCCCTGCAGCCTCGCGGCACGGGAGAGCGCCGCCTCACTGTCGGCCCGTGACAGCAGGTCCTCGAGTGACTGCAAGGGCTCCTGCGGATCGGGGGCAAGTGCCGTGGCTGTGTGGTGGCTTGGATGATGGGACGGACGCCCCGAGCAAGTCTCATCTGGCACGTCCGCTCCCTTGCCTCGCCCGGCCCCTGATGGGCCCCTTCGGTGCTGCTCGCGTAACGAGGTCCTAGGCGCGGCCCGCGGTTCTCCCCCCTGCCACCCCACCACCCAAAAGTGTGAACTAGGTCACACACCCCTCAGAGGGGGGCACCGGCGCCCCCCGCCGCTACACCCCCATCAAGCCCCGTAGACGCAGCGGGCACTGACGGGGCACCACCGCACGAGGAGAGCCATGACCAGCACGCCGCAGCAACCGGAAACCGGGCAGGCACCGCCCGCGCAGCCGGGCGTCGCTTCCATAGCCGGCCACGCCCCCGTCGCAGGGCCGTCGGGGGCACCGCAGCCGCCTGCCCCAGTGCCGAACGCGACTCCCCCCGCGGGTACTCCGACCCTGCTCAGTCCGCGCAGCGCGCTCATTCTGGTGGTCGCAGTCATCGCCGCCGCCGTGGCTGCCGTCCTCACACACCGGTCGGACCCGGGTATCGCCACCGCGGTGCTGGCCGGCGGCGTCGCTTTCGCCGGAACGGCCGTCTTCCTCAACACCATCATCGGCACCCAGTGATCTCGTGGGAGCCGTCGGCCGGCAGGAGGGCTACGGCCGTGCTGGACACCGGACACGACGCGCCCCGCATCGCCCATCCGCTGAGGGACCAGCACGTCGGAATCCTCGGCCGGCCCTGCTCCGACCGCGTCAAGCGACGGCCCACACCACCGCGGGTCCGCGCCCCCAAGGGCGGCCGACCGCCCAACCAGGGCGGGGAATTCGTCATCGGCGACCCCACCACCTGGGGCACCGTGCAGGCGTGGGCAGGGGCGCTTCCTGCTTGTCCTCCGGCTACGCGAGCAGACGCCTCATCAGATGTCCTGGTGGGCCCGGCGCGCCGGACGGCGGTGGCCGCTCGCCGACGGCGCTCGGGCAGGCACCGGATGGCCATCCCCTGGGACCACATCGTCACGCTGGAGGTCAGCCCCTCGACATCCGGCAAGGAGACGCACGACGAGGTCCACCTGTGGCTGCGTGCCGAGGAAGCACACCGCTACCGCGGCTTCCGGCGGCTGGGAGCCCACTTGACCGCCGCCGAGCTCCACATCGTCACCCTGGGCACCAAGGCGGGCGCCCTGCGGATCTCCCCCACACGTCTGTACGACGCCCTGGGAAGGTTCGCCCGGGAGCGGTTCCGCACCGGCTCCCCCGCCGCACTCCGTGAGCGCGAGCGCTAACCGGTGTCATCCCACGGTGGGGACCGGACCGCGCGGGTCGACGGCGACACCCGTACGTACGCGCTCCTGCCACTGCCCCATGCGACGCGGCACCCCGTGCCTCCCCAGCGGCCTCATTCCGCGGCCGAAGACTCCCGGCGATCCGCGACAGTCAGGTGAGCGAGGCGGACGCCTCGTCGGTGCGCCAGCGTTGGGAGCTGCGGACCCTGTCCTCGGGGACGGGCTCCAGGAGGATGATCGAGCCCTCGGCGCGGCGAACGGGCGTGAGGGCCACCGAGGGCCCCGTCTTGACGGTGAGGAGGCCGTCGGTGGCCAGCTCGTACCGGGTGTCGTCGGACTCCTCACCGCCCGCGTCCTCCGGATCGGCGCAGGGCCGCAGGGCGACGGTGCCCTGCGGCTCGGCGTTGAGGCACAGTTCGGGGGCCGACTGGTTCCGCAGTCGGCCGCCGTCCTCCAGCCACCACATCTGGGTCGCCGTTTCGGCACACTCCGCCGTCTCCGCGGGCGCGCCCACCACCCCCGCCGAACCGCGTAGGTCGAGGCACAGCCCGGTCCTCGCATTGCGCAGCCGCGTGACCTGGGCCCCGCTCGTGCCGGGGGCCGTGGAGGCGCGGGAGGACGGACGGGACGAGGGGACGACGGTGGACGGTTCGGGGGCGGTGTCGGGCGGAAGCGGAACACGGCTCGGCCCGGACGCCGGGCCGCCCGCCGCCTCGCGGTCGGCCTCGGTTCCGGTGAGGGCCATGGGAGCCGCCGCGATCAGCCCGCACAGCACCACACCCATGGCGGCCACGAGCGGCCACCGGCGCCGCCACGGCGCGAGATCCCCCGTAGCCGTCGACCGGGCCTCGGCGGCGGCTCCGGGGCGTGGGGCGGGCTCCGACGCGCTGGCCGACGCGCTTGTCCGACGGGCGGGCCGGATCGCGAGGTAGTCCGCCGCGCGGAATCCCAGTACGGCCTCCGCCAGCAGCGCGGGGAGCCGGTCCGGAGACTGGTCCAGCTGCTCCACCGCCGCCCCGCAGTAGGCGCAGCCGTCGAGGTGGTCCCGCACCTCCGCCACCACCTCGCCGGAACTACGGCGGGCGTGGATGTCGATGAGCCGGTTGAGGCGGCGGCAGCGCTCGTCGGGCGCGCGGTCGAGGTGGACGCGTACGCACTCGTCGCGCAGCAGGGTGCGGGCGCGTTCGGGACGCAGCAGAGAGGGCCCGGCGCCGAGCAGGGACGCCACCGTCTCGATGTCCTCGGCTTCGACCTCGGTGTGCCACAGCAGTACGCGGGCCCGGTCCGGCAGGTTGCGCAAGGCGTGCGCGACCAGGCTTCTGGCTCCGCTTGCGCGGTCCGTGCCGGAGACCGTCCGGCGCGCGTCATCGAGTCCGCCGTCCCGCAGGTCCGGGTGGAGGAACGAGCCCCTGTCGTCCGCGCTCCACTCCCGGGCGGCCTCGAGGACCGCCGCGAGCAGCCGAGACCGCCACGGGAAGTCGGGGCCGGCGTGCGAGGCCGCGTCGCGGTAGGTGGTCCGGAAGGCCTGCCCGGCCAGCCGCTCGGCGGCGCCCCGGCGCGGCCCGGTGCACAGCGCCGCGTAGTCCAGGACGGATTTGCCGTGCAGCGCCAGCAGTTCCTCGACCGAGAGCGCCGGGTCCGCTCGTTCCGCCCTGGGCTCGACCTGCTCGAAGACGACATCGTCTCCGAGTGTCATGGGCTCTCCTCCGTACGACGGAGCCTCCGCCACGGGAACACCCTCCATGAACCGGTCACCTCCCTGTTCCGCACCGCGGATACGGCCGATCGCAGTTCCGCGTTCGGATGCGAGCCGCATGGTCGCGGTCACGTCCGGATGGTCAGGAGTACGTCCCGTACGGTTACACGGTTCACTGTGGGCGGTGCCGGGCAGTCGGGCTGTGCCTGAGGACCACCCCCGCCGGGGGTCCGCGTCACCCCCGGCCCCCGTCCGCGCGCCCCCGGCCCCGGCGTCGGGGGCGCGCGGCCGCCATGACCGCCGCGGCCGAGGGGCGTGGACTCGTCGACGCCCCTGGTCAGTTGACCGTGCCGACCATGGCCGGAGCCGGCGCGTCGGTGGCGTCGAGGCTGCGCAGGATGTCCTCCACCCGCTGCTTGGCGTCGCCGAAGAGCATCTGGCTGTTCTCCCGGAAGAAGAGCGGGTTCTGCACGCCCGCGTACCCGGCGGCCATGGAGCGTTTGAAGACGACGACCTGGGCCGCCTCCCACACATGCAGTACGGGCATCCCGGCGATGGGGCTGGCCGGGTCCTCGGCGGCGGACGGGTTGACGGTGTCGTTGGCGCCGATGACGAGGACGACCGAGGTGGCGGCGAAGTCGTCGTTGATCTCGTCCATCTCCAGGACGATGTCGTACGGCACATTGGCCTCGGCCAGCAGCACGTTCATATGACCGGGCAGTCGGCCGGCGACCGGGTGGATGCCGAAGCGCACCTCGACGCCGCGCTCGCGCAGCTTGCGCGCCAACTCCGCGACCGGGTACTGCGCCTGGGCGACCGCCATGCCGTAACCCGGTGTGATGATCACCGAGGAGGCGTCGCGCAGCAGTTCCGCGGTGTCCTCGGCGCTGATCTCCCGGTGCTCACCGTGGTCGGTGTCACCGCTCGCCACCGCCTGGACCCCGAATCCGCCCGCGATCACCGAGCGGAAGGAGCGGTTCATCGCCCTGCACATGATGTACGAGAGGTAGGCGCCGGAGGAGCCGACCAGCGCCCCGGTGACGATCAGCAGGTTGTTGGCGAGCAGGAAGCCCGAGGCCGCGGCGGCCCAGCCCGAGTAGCTGTTGAGCATGGAGACGACCACCGGCATGTCCCCGCCGCCGATGGAGGCGACCAGGTGTGTGCCGAGGGCGAGCGCCACCACGGTGACCGCGATGAGCAGTCCCATGTGGGGGCGGGCGACGAACGCGACGGTGAGTACGACGAACGCGACCAGCGCGCCGAGGTTGAGAACGTGCTTGCCGGGGAGCACGAGCGGGCGGGAAGCGATCCGCGCCGACAGCTTCAGGTAGGCGACGACCGAGCCGGTGAAGGTGACGGCGCCGATGAACACGCCGATGACGACCTCGGCGTGGTGGATGCCCAGCAGTGAGCCGGTGATCTCCTGCCCGGCGTGGCCCCCGGCTTCGACGTCGAGGTAGCCGTTCCAGCCGACGAACGCGGCGGCGAGGCCGACGAGGCTGTGCATGATGGCGATCAGCTCCGGCATGCCGGTCATCTCGACCACCCGGGCACGCCACAGTCCGATGCCCGCGCCGAGGGCGGTGGCGACGGCGATCAGTACGAGACCGGTGACGGTGATGCTCCGGGACGCGAGACCGATGGTGGCGGCCAGCGCGATGACCATGCCCGTGATGCCCCAGACGACTCCCGAGCGGGAGGTTCGGTGCCGTGAGAGTCCGGCGAGGCTGAGGATGAACAGCAGCGCGGCGACTACGTGGGCGGCCTCTGCGGCCGTGGTGGTGGTCATCCGTGATCAGCCCTTCGAGAACATGCCGAGCATGCGGCGGGTGACGGCGAATCCGCCGAAGATGTTGATGCTGGCCAGCAGGATCGCGGCGAACGACAGCACGGTGACCGCGGTGTTTCCGTGCCCGATCTGCAGCAGCGCGCCGACCACGACGATCCCGGAGATCGCGTTGGTGACCGACATCAGCGGGGTGTGCAGCGCGTGGTGCACCTGGCCGATGACGTAGAAGCCGATGACGATCGCCAGGACGAAGACCGTGAAGTGGCCGATCAGTTCGTTCGGCGAGAACGCGGTCACCAGGAAGAGCGCGAGGGCTCCGGCACCGACGAGCGCGTACCCGGACCGCGCGGAACGTGTGGGCTTCGCCGGGGCGTCGGCGGGGGTGGCGGGTTCCGGGGCCGCGGCGGGTGCGGGTGCGGCGGACACCCGTACCGGTGGTGGCGGCCAGGTCTTCTCGCCGTCGCGGACCACGGTCATCGACCGCTGCACCACGTCGTCGAAGTCGAGGACGAGTCGGCCGTCCTTGCCGGGGGTGAGGAGCTTCATCAGGTTGACGAGGTTGGTGCCGTACAGCTGTGACGCCTGGGTCGGGAGTCTGCCGGGCAGGTCGGTGTAGCCGATGATCGTCACGTCGTTGTCGGTGACGACCGCCTTGCCCGCGACCGTTCCCTCGACGTTGCCGCCCTGCGCCGCCGCCATGTCGACGATCACGCTGCCGGGCTTCATCCGTGCGACGTCGTCGGCGGTGATCAGCTTCGGGGCCGGCCTGCCCGGAACGAGCGCGGTGGTGATGACGATGTCGACGTCGGCCGTCTGTTCGGCGTACAGCCGCGCGGCGAGCCGGTTGTAGTCGTCGGAGGTGGCCTTGGCGTAACCGTCGGCGCCGGCCTCCTGTGCGGCCTGCTCGTCCTGTTCGGGTCGCACCGCGAGGAACTCCCCGCCCAGCGAGCGCACCTGCTCGGCGACCTCCGGCCGGGGGTCCGTGGCGCGGACCACGGCGCCGAGGCTGCGCGCCGCGCCGATCGCCGCGAGCCCCGCCACTCCGGCACCGGCCACCAGGACCTTGGCGGGCGGCACCTTGCCCGCGGCGGTCACCTGGCCGGTGAAGAAGCGGCCGAAGGCATGGGCGGCCTCGACCACGGCCCGGTATCCGGCGATGTTCGCCATCGAGCTGAGGACGTCCAGGGACTGGGCGCGCGAGATGCGGGGGACGGCGTCCATGGCGAGGACGGTGATCGGCCGTCGCGCCAACTCCTCGACCAGTTCCGGGTGGAGTGCGGGCCCGATGAGCGCGATCAGTGTCGTGCCGTCGCGCAGCCGGCCGATCTCCTCGGTCGAAGGGCTGTTGACCTTCAGTACGATCTCGGCCGGCCAGGGGTCGCCGAGCCGGGCTCCCGCCTCCTCGTAGGCGGCGTCGGAGAAGCGGGAGGACTCACCCGCTCCCGGTTCGACGACCACGTGGTACCCCAGCGCGACAAGCCGGCCCACGGTGGCCGGTGTCGCCGCCACCCTGGTCTCCCCCGCGGTGGACTCCGCGGGAATGCCGATGAGTTGGGCCCGCTGTTCCGGTTCCCGCTCCGATGGGACCATCGTCTCCCTCTCTCGTCGTCGACGTCCTGGCGTCGGATCTGCCCGCCGTGGATTCGTATGCCTGTCCATCCATCGGTGCCCTGATCCTTCCCGTTCGACCCTGTGAGCGGGTGATGTTCGGTCACTCGTCGGGAAACAGGGGCGATTCCCCACAGCAGCGACCCAGCCCTGCGAAAGGCCCCTCAGGCGCTCGCATAGCCGTAGGCCGCACGCTGGGTGTCACGCAGCCATTGCCTCCGCAGTCAGGGGGCGCCGCCGAGGAGCTCCGCCAGATCGTCGGCCGACTCGGGCGTCAGACGGTAGAACCCCTGAAGGCTGACCGCGCGCTCCAGGCGCCCGTCCACCACGTACTTCAGGCCTCGGGTCTGGTTTCGGCGGTTGCGCCACGTCAGCCGTGCCAGAAGGTCGCCGGGTATCGGCAGGTCGAAGCGCACGGGTGTGGCGTCCACGTGCACCGCCTCCGCGCCGCAGCCGCCGGCACCGAGCGCCGACCAGTCGCCGTGCCCGGGGAATCCCGGATCCCGCCATGTCGCGGGCGTGCTGCCGCAGCAGTCGCGCCGTACCTTGTCGACGACTCGCATCCGGCTCACCATCAACACCTCGCCCCGGTTCACATGGAGCGCGTAGACCTCGTCCCCGGCGAGGGCACCCGACCAAGCGGGGAGCGAGGAATGGGCGCCGCTGAACGCGACCGGTGGCCGCTCGCCCACGCGACCCGCCTTGCGCAGGGCACGGCATGTGTCATGGGTCCACAGGATGGTGAAGGCATCAGGCATGCCGAGATCTTACGAACGAGCACTGACAGCCTCACCGAGGCCGGAACGGAACCGGACCGAGGTGCCTGGACCGGCGCGAAGACCGCTCGGCGCACGGTCCGCCGGCCGGTGGGCGGCAGCGGCGGCGTCAAGGGGTGGGTCTGGGGTCGATCCACAACGCCTCGGAGGCCGCGCACAGTTCGCCTTCGGCCGTGGCGAGCGCGACACCCATCGTGTGCTTGCGGCCGGACTCCGACAGCAGCCAGGCGTATACGACGTACCGCTCACCCGTGGTGAACGGCCGCAGGATCGTGCCCGTGAGGGCCGCGGTGACCGCGCCCGGGCGCTGGGTGCCGAGGAAGCGGCCCGCCCAGTGTCCCGGGCAGTCCAGGGCGCCCCAGACCAGTTGGGGAGGGAGCAGGCCGTCCGGGCCGGCGAAGACGCGGGACGGGGTCCAGGCGGAGGCGACGAGGTCGAGGTCCGGCACCGGGGCGCAGTGCACACGCAGACCGCGGTCAGCGGCACGCAGGCCGCAGCCGAAGCAGTCGACCACTCCTGGCGGTGGCGCCGCCCGGAACCTGTCCGCCGCGGCGGCCGCCTCGTCCCAGGAGGGCGCGGTCGGCACGTCGAGCGGCAATTCGGCGGGGCGCGCGGCGGCGAGGGGCCGCCCGGCCTCGCCCAACTCCACGCTCCCGGCCGCCGTTTCGGCGATCCGCACGGGCACGCCGACCGGCACGGGCCCACGGAAGTCCACCTGTACCGCCGGTGCGCCCGACCTTTCCGCCAGCACGCCGGCGACATAGCCGCCGAAGGCCACCCCGGGGTAGCCGACGTACAGTTCCGGCACCACGATCGCGTCACTCGTCGTCATGATCCCCACTTCACCACACCGCAGGGGCCGCGCCCTTTCGACCGGCTGTGCCCGATTCCTCCCGCATCCGGCCGACGGTCCGCCGCGGCGTGGGTACGGAGCCCGATGGGGGCCTGTCTCCGAGGGAGCTCCGGGATCTCGGCCGACCGGGTGCCTGTTGGGCCCGGTTGGTAGCGTCACCGGAATGGATCAAGAACGTGTACGTGAAGCGTTTCGTCGGGAATCCGAGGCGCTGACCGATGCCGTGTCAGGGTTGTCAGAGGCCCAGTGGAGCCTTCCCACGCGCTGCGCTCCCTGGACCGTACGGGACCTGCTCGGGCATGTGTGCGTGGTGATCGATTGGCTGCCGGGGATGCTGGAGGCGCCGGAGCCGAGTGCGGCCAGGGTTTCCGCGGCGGAGTACTACCGGCCGGACGCCCGGTTCTCGCCCCGGACCAACAGTGCCCGGATCGCGCTGGCTCAGGACCGCGCTGCGGAGTCCGCCGACGGTGCCGCCTTCGCAGACGACTTCGCCGCGAGCTGGCGGCGAGTCGACCGGCTGTGCCGGGTCCAGCCGACCGGCCGTACCGTGCGCACGCGTCACGGTGACGCCATGCTCCTGTCGGAGTTTCTGCTCACCCGGGTCGTCGAAGTCGCCGTCCACGGCATCGACCTGGCCGACGCGCTCGGACGCGAACCCTGGCTCACCTCGTCGGCCGGTGACGCCGTGCTGGAGCTGCTTCTCGGCGCGCAGCAGATGACGGCCCCGGACAAATTGGGGTGGAGCCGGCCGCGTTTCCTGCGTAAGGCCACCGGACGCGAACCGTTGGACGAGTCCGAGACCGCGCGGATCGAACGGCTCGGCATCCGATGGCTCGCGCTGGGCTGACATCTGTGCTCGCCCGCGCCCTCGGCCTGGCGCAAGCGGACGAGGTGCCCGGGGACCACACGCCGAACCACTGCGTGGTCTCGGGGCGTTGGCGTGCACGACGGCTTGCCCGGGCTCCTCAGTCAGATCGCTGGTCCGTGATCCTCTGCCTGACGGAGCCGGGGAGCCACCGTATGTGCAGATGGCCATCGCGAGGGAACGACGGCGGCGCGGCGGGCAGGACGCCGCCGAGTGCGTACCGGCTCTTCCGCGCGACCTTGCACGATGCCAGGTTGTCCACTTGGTGCAGGAGTTCGAGACGCTCCAGCCCGTCGGCCGCGAAGGTGTCGAAGGCCCAGTCGGTGAGCGCCTCCAGAGCACGGGGTGCTGTGCCCCGCCCGCGCGCGTGTGCCGCCGTCCAGTAGCCCACCTCGGCCTTCAGTGAGACGGGGGTGACTTCCTTGAGTACGACATGGCCCACCAACTGCTCGCGAACTGGGCCGGGTTGCTCCTCGAGGACGGCGAAGCTGAACCGGTCCCCCGCTGCCCATGACCGCTGCTGGGCCCGCACCCACCGTGTTCCGTCGGCCTCGTCGTCCACGACATGACTCGTCCAGCGGCGCAGTTCTGGATCACGGAGCACCTCGACCAGCGCGGCGACGTCCGCCATGTTCCAGGGGCGAAGAACGAGAGCGGGTGAGGCCGCTGTCGCGGGCACGTGCAGGACGACGGGGGTGTTCACCGGCGAATCGTATGCGGCGGCACTCCGCCCGGCGCCGACGGGCTCCGCGTCATGTCTCCTTGCTCTGGTCCGGCTAGGCGATCGGGAAGCGATAGACCCTCGACTCCCGGGCCTGAAAGCCGAGACGCTCGTACAACCGGTTCGCCGCGGCCCGATCCCGGCCGGGAGGTGAGATCCACCGTCCGGGCCCCCGCCTCCTGAGCGATCCGCAACGCTTCCTGGGTGAGGAGTGCCGCGACTCCCTGGCATCGCACGTCACCATGCGGTCGATCGCCTCGTGGTCGAGGGTTCGGCCGTCGAGGAGAGCTGCGGCAGCAACCGGCTGAAGGCGTCGACGAGTTCCGGGCCGGCTTCACGGATGATCTCCACATGGACGTCCATGCCGGGAGCCTATCGATCGGCCGGTGGGCCCGCCGGGGAGGATGCCTGCGGCGTGCCGGGAAGCAGAACCCTGACGAGGAGACCGCCGACGGGGTGCGGGACGAGGTCGAGGGTCCCGTCGTGGGCGCGGACGATGCTGTGCACGATGGCCAGGCCGAGTCCCACGCCGGCGTGCTCGTCGGTGCGGGCGCGTTCCGTTCCGCGCTGGAAGGGCTCGGTCAGGGTCGGTACCAGTTCCGGTGGCAGCCGAGGCCCCGTGTTCTCGACCCGCAGCACGCTCGTGCCGCCGTACGCCTCGGTGTGGACCGTCATGGTGCCGCCGGTGGGGAGGTTGTGGACGATGGCGTTCTGGACGAGGTTCGTCACCATCCGCAGCAGGAGTTCCGCGGAGCCGCTGGTCCGGGCCGCCCCGCCGGTGACGTCGAGCGTGATCCCGCGCTGTTCGGCGAGCGGAAGCAGCGTCTCGGCGGCTTCTTCGGCTATGAGGGAGAGGTCGACGCTCTCGCGGGTGAAGGTGCCCCTGTCGCCGCGGCTGAGCAGCAGGAGGGCCTCGGTGAGGTCGATCGCCCGGGTGTTGACGTTGTGCAGGCGTTCGACGAGTTCGCCCAGGTCCCGCGAGGGATCCTTGCGGGCGACGTCGAGGAGCGTCCGTGAGATCGCCAGCGGGGTGCGCAGTTCGTGGGAGGCGTTCGCGGCGAACCGCCGCTGCTCGGCGACATGGGACTCAAGTTGTTCGAGCATCGAGTCGAACACATCGGAAAGTTCACGGAATTCGTCCCGGCGGCCCTTCATCCGGATCCGATGGGACAGCGACCCCTCGCCGGCCATCCGTGCCGCATCCGCGATCTGTGTGAGCGGTGCGAGCATCCGGCCCGCGAGGATCCATCCCCCGACGAGGCCGAACACCAGCAGGAAGCCCATCGCCACGGCCGCGGCGGGGGCGAAGGTGCGCACCAGGAGGTAGCGGTTGGGCGAGACCCCGAGGAGGCCCTGGGAGTTGTCGGGTACGTAGCGCAGCAGGAACACCCACACCACGGCCAGCAGGAGAGCCCCGGCGACGGCGAGGAACCCGGCGTAGCTGAGGGTGAGCTTCAGTCGTGCGCTGAGCCCCGGGCGTCTACGCATGCGTGCTGCCGGGGTCGATGGTGTCCCTGCCGGGAGGAGCGGCGTAAGTAACGGGGCCGGTGGTGTGCGTACGCCGGGCGGTGGTGTCCGTACCGGTGTCGATCCGGTATCCGACGCCGGGCACCGTGGCGATGATCCAGGGTTCGCCGAGCCGTTTGCGCAGTGCGGAGACGGTGATGCGTACGGCGTTGGTGAGGGGGTCGGCGTTCTCGTCCCAGGCCCGTTCCAACAGCTCTTCGGCGCTGACGACCCCTCCCTCCGCGGCGACGAGGACTTCCAGCACAGCGAACTGTTTACGGGTGAGCGCGACATGGCGTCCGTCGCGGAACACCTCTCGGCGGAAGGGGTCGAGCCGCAGGCCCGCGATCTCGCGGACCGGGGGCCGGGCGTACGCGCGTCTGCGGTCGAGTGCCCTGAGCCGCAGGACGAGTTCCCGCAGCTCGAACGGTTTGGTGAGGTAGTCGTCGGCGCCGAGCCCGAACCCGGAAGCCTTGTCGTCGATCCGGTCGGCAGCGGTGAGCATGAGGATCGGGATACCGCTGCCGGAGGCGACGACACTCCGGGCGACCTCGTCGCCGGAGGGGCCGGGGATGTCGCGGTCCAGCACCACGAGATCGTAGGAGTTGACGCCGAGCAGTTCCAGAGCGGAGTCGCCGTCGCCGGCGATGTCGGCGGCGATCGCCTCCAGCCGCAGACCGTCACGGACCGCTTCGGCCAGGTAGGGCTCGTCCTCCACGATCAGTACACGCATGTACGAAGCCTAGGCAGCACCGCATATCGCCGACGTATGCAATGACGTGGGCAAGGACGTCCGCATGGACCTGTGCGCGAAGACGTGTGCCCGTCGACCCCCGCCACTCAGCCTGCTGACGCCTGTGCCGGCGCGGGGCGCGGCCGGTCCGACGGTGCTTCCGCCGTACGGCGCCACCAGCGGCGCGACGCCAGCGCGGCCAGCGCCGCGCCGACGGCGTTGACCAGTACGTCGTCCACGGACGACACCCGGTCCAGCCGCAGGACGTACTGCGCGGTTTCGACCAGGAGCGAGCACCCCGCCCCGAGCGCCAGGATCCGCGGCACGGATGCCATCGCCGTGAACCGTATCGGGGCGAAGAACCCCAGCGCCGCGAAGACCAGCAGGTTGCCGCCGATCCCGAGCGGCCCCATCGTGACCAGGTCCCGCAGCGGTACGAGGCTCACCCGGGCGGGGAGGGTGCCGTCCCCGCCGCCCGGCATCATGGTCATCCACACGAACGGCACCGTCCCGTGGACCATGCCCACCTCGGCCAGCGACATCCGCCACGCCGAGGCGACCCCTGCGGCACGCCGCCGGCGCGCGAGAGCCCACGCCACCAGCACGGCCAACGGCAGCGCGACCAGCGTCATGAGCACCACACCGTTGAACGTGTCGAAGCAGCCGTGCCACCGCCCTGCCAAGCACGTCGGAGCGGACATCATGAGTGGCCGCCGTACGACGAACAGGGCGCTCGCGACGGCGAGGATCGCCAGGCCGGCGAGCACTATCCCGCGCGTACGGCGGGGTGTGGGCGGCAGGGATGCGTCAGGGTTCATGCCTCCATGGGAGACGGAGGGGCGTTGCGGTGGCGTATGCGGTTTTCGATACGCCCGCGATACTCGACACGCCCGCGATATACACGATCAGTTCGGCTCCCCCAGGTAGGTCAAGGCCCGGCGGAAGTCGTCAATGAGCCGTTATCGGTCGGATGAGGAATTCCATGGCCATACGCAACGGGGGAGCGTGCCGCAGGGCCCCGTCGGTCATGACCGACGGGGCCCTGCGGGCTGAGCGCATTGTTCACCAGCGGTACCAGCGGCCCTTGCGGCCACCGTGTCCGGCGGGCCGGACCACGAAGCCGAGCAGCCAGACCACCACGACTATGACGGCGATCCACCACAGGGCCTTGAGGGCGAAGCCGGCACCGAAAAGGATGAGCGCGAGAAGCAGAACGAGAAGCAGGGGAACCATGATTATCAACCTCCGCGGAATCAGGTGCCCCACGAAATCCCCTTCACGCTCCCAAGAATGAACGCATGTTTCCTCGATTCCAGGGAAATCAGATGCGCCGCGAGCGAGCCCGATTACGGCGTCGCTACAGAAAACGGCGGAGAGGAATGACGGCGGTCTCGCGCGCCCGCTGCACCACGGAGCGCCGCTTCCAGCGTCCCTCCCGGATCTGCGTGGCCGCCTTCAGGTCCTCGTCGAAGTGACCGTCGAGGGTGGCCGTGAACTCCTGGTCCAGTACGACGATCATGATCTCTTCGTCGTGGTCGAGGGAGCGGCGGTTGAAGTTGGTGGAGCCGACCAGGGCGGCGACGCCGTCGACGGTGATGACCTTGGCGTGCATCATCGTCGGCTGGTACTGGTGGATCTTCACACCGCAGTCGGTGAGGGCCTCGTAGTGATGCTGGCCTGCCAGCTGGCAGACCCGTTTGTCCGTGTGCGGGCCGGGCAGCAGGATCTCCACCTCGACGCCCCGTCGGGCGGCGGCGCACAGCAGGTCGACGAAGTAGGCGTCGGGTGCGAAGTAGGCGGTGGCCAGCCGGAAGCGGTCCTCGGCCGACTCCAGCATCACCCGGATCAAGGTCTGCATGTCCTGCCAGCCGAAGCCGGCCGATCCGCGCACCACCTGGACGACCGCCTCGCCCTGCGGTCGGTGCGGGACGAACCGGTCGCGGGCGTCGAAGAGTTCATGGTGGCATTCGGCCCAGTTCTGGGCGAACGCGGCGGCGATGCCGTCCACGGCCGGACCACGGACCTCGACATGGGTGTCGCGCCATTCGTGCTCGTTCCGGGCGTTGCCGCACCACTCCTCGGCGATGCCGACGCCGCCGGTGAAGGCCGTCTGCTCGTCGACGACGAGGACCTTGCGGTGGCAGCGGTGGTTCTGCTTGAACGGCGACAGGAGCAGCGGCCTGCGGAACCAGGCCACCTGCACCCCGGCCCGCTCCATCTCCTCCAGCAGGTCTTTCTCGATCAGCCGGCTGCCGAACCCGTCCAGCAGCAGCCGCACCCGCACACCCGCCCGGGCGCGGCCGGCCAGTGCCTGTGCGAACTCGCGGGCGATGTCTCCCTTCCAGTACACGAAGGTCATCATGTCCACGGTGTGCTCGGCGGACCGGATGCCCGCCAGCATCGCCGGGAAGATCTCGTCCCCGTTGCGCAGAGCGGTGAGTGCGTTGCCCTCGGTCGCGGCGATACCGATCAGCCGTTCCAGTCGGCGGCGTATGCGTGTGGTGCGGTCCCGGGCCGTCGCCGGTACCGGCGGGACGGCGCCGGGAGATGTCAGCTCGGGCTGATCCTGGGTACTGGTCATGGCGTCACCTGGCCGGCACCCGCAGAGGACAGGGGAGCCACGCTGCCCGGTCCGGCTCGGGACGCGGCGAGCAGACTGTACCCCCCGCCGCCCACCCGAGAGACGCGGGCAGTGGGGGCCGGCATCCGTAGCGTGCGTTTTCGGCCCCGCACGCATGGGTCGGGCCCGCGCGGACAGGCGCGCGGCCGGGATCCGCGCCCATCCGGGCGAGGAGGGACGCGGGTGCGGGGTCCTTCGGCCTCGTCAGGCGAGCCGATCGGTACCCGGACCGCATGATGATGCCGACGTGTCGGTCTGCGGAGTGCGAGGTGGGGGGTCCGGTCGGCGGCGAGACGGACGTGGTTCTCGGAACAACGCACATTGGTCGAGAAAGCGATGTTTGTGGCGGCCGATGAAGGTCACCTGGCCTGCACGGGACCGACAGGCTCTGGGCGCGGGCCGTGCCCGGTACGCCGCCGCTCCGTACGACGAAAGGCAGATTCATGACGGAGACTCCACCTGTCACCACGACCGATTCCGGCGCCCCGGTCGAGAGCGACGAGCATTCGCTCACCGTGGGGCCTGCCGGTCCGATCCTGCTGCAGGACGCGTATCTGATCGAGCAGATGGCACAGTTCAACCGGGAGCGGATCCCCGAGCGCCAGCCGCACGCCAAGGGGAGCGGCGCCTTCGGTCACTTCGAGGTGACCCACGATGTCAGCGCGTACACGAAGGCGGCCGTCTTCCAGCCGGGGACACGCACCGACCTGGTCACCCGCTTCTCGACCGTCGCGGGTGAGCGCGGCAGCCCGGACACCTGGCGCGACCCGCGCGGCTTCGCGGTGAAGTTCTACACCAGCGAAGGCAACTACGACATGGTCGGCAACAACACGCCGGTGTTCTTCGTGAAGGACCCGATGAAGTTCCAGCACTTCATCCGCTCCCAGAAACGCCGCGCCGACAACAACCTGCGCGACCACGACATGCAGTGGGACTTCTGGACGCTCTCCCCCGAGTCCGCCCACCAGGTCACCTGGCTGATGGGCGACCGCGGCATCCCGCGGACCTGGCGCCACATGAACGGCTACACCTCCCACACCTACATGTGGATCAACGCCGCCGGCGAGCGGTTCTGGGTGAAGTACCACTTCAAGACCGACCAGGGCATCGAGTGCTTCACCCAGCACGAGGCGGACCAGATGGCGGCCGCCGACACCGACTACCACACACGTGATCTGTTCGAGCACATCCGCGACGGCGAGTTCCCCAGCTGGACCCTGCATGTGCAGGTGATGCCGTACGAGGAGGCCGCGAGCTACCGCTTCAACCCCTTCGACCTCACCAAGGTGTGGCCGCACGGCGACTACCCGCTGATCCCGGTCGGCCGGATGACCCTCGACCGCAACCCGACCGACAACCACGCGCAGATCGAGCAGGCGGCCTTCCAGCCCAACAATCTCGTCCCCGGCATCGGCCCCAGCCCGGACCGGATGCTGCTGGCCCGGCTGTTCTCCTACGCGGACGCGCACCGCCACCGGATCGGCGGCAACTACCAGCAGCTTCCGGTGAACGCGCCCGTCGTGGACGTCCACACCTACTCCAAGGACGGGGCGATGGCGTACCGGAACACCACCGACCCGGTGTACGCCCCCAACTCCAAGGGCGGCCCAGCGGCCGACACCGCGCGCTACTCCCCGCCCAGCTGGGAAGCCGACGGCGCCATCACCCGTGCGGCCTACGTCAGCCATCCCGAGGACGACGACTGGGGCCAGCCCGGCACCATGGTGCGCGAGGTCCTGGACGACGCGGCGCGCGACCGTCTGGTCGACAACGTCGTCGGTCATCTCCTCAACGGCGTCTCGGAACCCGTCCTCAAGCGGGCCTTCGAGTACTGGTCGAACATCGACAAGTCCATCGGTGACCGCATCGCCCAGGGCGTGCGCGCCAAGGCGGGCGACAAGGATCCGAAAGCCGCCGAGCAGGGCAATCCCGCCCGGCGCAGCATGCAGGAAAAGGCCTGACGGTCTGACGGACCGGGCACCTCGGTCCATGCACAGCGATCAGCTCGGCAAGACGGCTCGGGGCTGAGGTCGCTCCGCCGGAGCGGCCTCAGCTCGCGTGAATCCGTGGCTCCGCTCGACTTTCGCCACATGCAGCGTGTAGCTCTCGTACCACTCGGCCCGCCCGCGCCGCTGCGCCGCGCGGTGCTCGACGTCGGTCCGCCACCGTGTGAGGGCGTCGGCGTCACGGAAGTAGCCGACGGTGACGCCCAGCCCGCCGGGAGTCTGCGCGTGGTCCATCCCCAGATACCCGGGGACGTCCTTCACCAGCTCTTCCATGCGTGCGCTGACCTCGCTGTAGCCGGTCTGGTGCTGTGTGCGCACCGCGGTGAAGACGGCCACGTAGTACGGGGGTTCAAAGGCCTCGACGGGCACAGCGGGTGCGGCGGGCGCCTCGGAGGTCCGCCGCGCGTACACCTCGATCTCGATCTTCATACGGGGGTCGGCGAGGCCGCACACGAGCATCGAGGCGGCCGGCCGAACCTCGCCGAAGCAGCGGAGCAGGACCGGCCGGCAAGGCTCGAAGTCCTCGCGGTCGGTCAGGAGATAGCGCACCCGCACCACGTCGGCGAAGGTGCACTTCGCCTCGGCCAACGCGGCTTCGATGTTGCGCAGGCACTGCTCGGCCTGCTCCGCCACGTCCTCGGAGATCGTCATCGTGGTGTAGTCGAACCCGGTCGTTCCCGACACGTGCACCCAGTCGCCGTCGACCACGGCACGGGCATACCCGATCTGCTCCTCAAAGGTCGAGCCGCTGAGGATCGCACGTCGCTCTGTCATGCGCCGAACGCTAAGTGACCAGCACCGATACGTCTAATACAGCTACAGGCATGATCTGATATCTCTGGGCGTATGGAGCGACCCGAACTCTCCCTGCCGCAGCTGCACACCTTCGTCGTACTCGCGGAGGAGCTCCACTTCGGTCGCGCCGCCGCCCGCCTGGGCATTGCCCAGCCACCGCTGAGCCAGCAGATCCGCCGGCTGGAGGACAAGGTCGGCCACGCGCTGTTCAGCCGCGAACCGGGGCGCGTCGCCCTCACCCCGGCGGGCCGCGAACTGCTGCCCGCCGCACGGCGGGCCCTCACCGACCTCGCGGACGGCCTGGACGCGGCCCGTGCCGTCGGCGGCGGCCGGGCCGGCCGTCTGCGGATCGGCTTCGCCGCCTCGCTCGCGCTGACCGTCCTGCCCGGTCTGCTGCGCACCTTCCGGCAGCGGTTCCCCGATGTGCGGCTGCACATCCACGAGATGACCGCGGCACCGCAGATCGCCGCCCTGCACGACAAGACGATCGACGTCGGGCTGTTGCGCGAACCCCCCTCCGACGAAGCAGAGTTGGGATTCAGGACGGTGCTCAGCGAGCCGTTCGTGGCCGTGCTGCCGTCCGCTCACCCTCTGGCCGCCCAACGGACCGTGGATATCGCGCAGTTGGCGGAATCACCCTTCGTGCTCCTGCCCCGCGCGGTCGGCCCGCACCTGCACGACCAGATCACCGGCCTGTGTATCTCAGCGGGTTTCACACCTCAGGTGGCCCAGCACGCGGTGGAGTGGCAGACCGTGTGCGCCCTCGTGGGTGCCGGTCTGGGCGTCTCCCTCGCGCCGGCGAGCATCCGACGCATCCGCCTCAGAGGCGTCGCCTTCCGCGGGATCGAGCCCGGCACCGCCCGCACGCGAGTCGCCGTCGCCTGGCGCAAGAACGACCAGAACCCCCTGGTCACAGAGCTTCTGGCGATGGCCGGCCGAGATCCGCGGTGACCTGGTCGGTCGACGCGCCGACCCAGCGGCGATAGGCGTCCAGGTCGACGTTGCTGCCGCACACGATGGTGACGACGTGGCGGCCGGCGAAGCGGTCGCGGTCTTCGAGGAGCGCCGCGATGCCGAGGGCGGCGGAGGGTTCGACGACGAGGCCGGCGTGGTCGAGGAGCATCCGCATCCCGGCGATGATCGACGCCTCCTGGACCAGGACGGCGTCGTCGGCGACCAGGAGGAGGTCGTCCAGGACGGCCGGGATGGGACGGCGGCCGGCGACGCCGTCGGCGATGGTGTCGGTCGAGTCGGTGGTGACGACCCGCCGCCCGCGCCACGAGTGTGTCATCGCGGGTGCGCCCAGCGGCTGGACGCAGATCACCTCGACTTCGGGTGCCAACGCCTTCATCACATGGCCCACGCCGGTGGCCAGCGCCCCGCCGCCGAGAGCGATCAGGACGGCGTCGAACGGCGGCGTGGTGTCCACCGGTTCCGCCGGTTCCATCAGCTCCACCGGTTCCACCGGTTCCGCCGGTTTCACCGGTTTCACCGGTTCCAGCAGCTCCAGGCCGATGGTCGCCGCGCCCTCGCAGGTCTCGATGTCCAGGCTGTCCTCGACCAGCCGGATGCCGTCGTACCGTGCGATGGCCGCCGCCCGCTCGCGGGCCGTCTCGTGGTCGCCGTCCACCAGTTCCAGCCTGGCGCCCAGGGCGCGGATGCGGTCGAGCTTGGCCCGGGTCGCGAAGCGGGAGGCCACGACGGTGACATCGAGCCCTCGGCC
The DNA here is from genome assembly GCF_040297125.1 of Streptomyces sp. NPDC001868. NCBI lineage: Bacteria > Bacillati > Actinomycetota > Actinomycetes > Kitasatosporales > Streptomycetaceae > Streptomyces > Streptomyces sp. NPDC001868. The sequence continues at coordinate 312,069 of NZ_JBEOYO010000001.1, forward strand.
GCGACCGGACCACGCGAGGGCCTGACCGAGGTTGCCCGCGCTCGCGCACACCGCGGCCGACGAGCCGTTGCCCGCCAGCAGGCTCGCGATGACCTCGGTGCCGCGGGCCTTGAAGCTGCGGACCGGGTTCGCCGTTTCGAGCTTGATGCTCACCGCGCACCCGAGGCCGGGCTCCAGCGCCTCGCAGCGGTACAGCGGGCTGTCGAGAAAGACCGGGTCGATCACCTGGCGGGCCGCCCGGATCCGAGCGGTGTCGAGACGCGTCTCCTGCACGACACAGCAGCCTAGCGTCGGCTCCGCCGCTTCCGTGGCGGTCGGTCGGTCGGTTTCTCCGGGCGGGCCGATCCGCCCGTGGGCCACTCAAGCACAGGCCGGGCTGAGGGTCAGGGGCTCGCGGTGGTGACGGATGTGCCCAGCAGAGCCTGTGTCGCCGGGTGTCGGGGTGCGGTGAAGATGTCGGCCGTGGGGGCGGATTCCACGACGTGGCCCGCGTCCAGCACGGTGACGGTGCTGGTGTGGTCGGTGATGAGGGGCAGGTCGTGGCTGATGAGGACGAGGGTGGTGCCGTGCCGTTCGCGGAGGCCGGCCAGCAGGTCCATGATGGCCCGGCCGGTGTCGGGGTCGAGCGAGGAGGTGACCTCGTCGCAGATCAGGACGTCGGGCTCGGCGGCCAGTGCTCGCGCGATGGCGACCCGCTGGCGCTGTCCGCCGGACAGTTCGTGGGCTGGCGCTGTATCTCTCGGCCCGCCGTGATCCGCGCCTGGCGCCGCTGCTGTCGCTGAGCATCTGGAAGACTCGCCCGGCCACCCTGCGCCGGCTCACGGGTCTGGGTGCGCCGATCGCCGCCACGTACGGCTCCGAGGCGGGCTTCTTCTCCGTCGTCGCCCTGCTGGTGGGCAGCTTCGGCACGGGGGCGCTGGCCGCGCACACCGCCGTCAACCAGCTCGTCTACATCGTCTTCCAGATGGCCGTCGGCCTCTCCCACGCCGCGTCCCTCGGCGTCAGCCGTGAACTCGCCCTCGGCGACACGGCGGCCGCCCAGCGGCTGAAGTCGACGGCCCTGGCGTGCGCCGCCGCGGTCATGGCGGTCGTGGCGGTCGTCTACGTCGTCCTGCCGGGCGCGGTGCTGGCGCCGTTCTTCGAGGGCGAGAACCGGGCGTCCGTCGACATCGCCACGAACCTGCTGCTGATCGCCGCGCTGCTCCAGTTCTTCGACTGCGCCCAGAACATAGGCGTCGGTCTGCTGCGCGGCCTCGACGACACCAAGGGCGGCTTCCGCATCACCCTCGTCGGCTACTGGCTCGTCGGCCTGCCCGCCGCCGCGCTCCTCGGCTTCGGCACCGGCTGGGACACCGTGGGCATCTGGCTGGGTCTGCTCACCGGCCTCGCGACGACCGCGCTGCTTCTGCTGCGCCGCTTCGGCCAGGGCGTGGAACGTCGACGCGAGGCCGCGCTCGTCACGCCGTGAGCGCCTGTGCGCGGCCTCCCGCAGGAGGGGCCGCGCACGGACCGGCTGGTCAGCCGTCGGCGTCGGTGCGCAGGAGCAGGTCCAGCAAGCCGGGGAAGCGCGCGTCGAACTCCTCGCGGCGCAGTCGGTTGACCCGCTTCGGCCCCTCGTCACGCTGCTCGACCAGACCCGCGCCGCGCAGGACGGCGAAGTGGTGGCTCTTGGCGGCCTTGCCGACGGGGACGTCGAAGCTGCCGCAGCTCCGCGTCCACTCGGGAGAGCCCGCCAGCTCGCGGATCAACTCGATGCGCACCGGGTCGGCGAGCGCGGACAGCGCGGTCAGCACCGAGACGTCCTCGGGGTCCGTGTGCACCGGCGCCGCACGGTGACTGCCGCCCGCGGCCTTGTTCGACATGCCCGCTCCTCGCCGCACGCGCACTCCCCGGGTCATCTCGGGGAGTGGTCCAACCCCTTGCACAGTGTTCGATGAGCATCTTACAGTGCGAGTGTTCGCTTTCCATTGAACACTTGGGTGAAGGGTGTGTCCCGCTGATGCGTGCGGTCGAGTTCCAGGAGTACGGCGATCCCGAGGTACTGCGGGTCGTGACGGCCGAGATCCCCGAGCCCGGGCCGGGCCAGGTCACCATCGACGCCGTCTACGCGGGCGTGAACTTCGCGGACCTCAAGGCACGCGCGGAGGGGTACCGCGTGGCGTCGCTGCCCTACCGCCCGGGCCTGGAGGTCTCCGGCCGGATCCGGGCCGTCGGCCACGGGGTCGAGGGGCTGCGCCCGGGCCAGGAGGTCGCCGCGCTCGTCGGCGGCGGAGCCTATGCCGAGGTCGTGGTCGCCGGGACCGCCACCGTCTTCCCGCTCCCCGAGGGCCTGGACCTGCGGACCGCCGCCACGCTGCCGACCGTCCTGCCGACCGCGCACGCCCTGCTCCACGAGGTGGGGCGGCTCCGCGCCGGGGAGACCGTGCTGGTGCACGGCGCGGCGGGCGGCATCGGTACGGTCGCCGGGCAGCTCGCCCGGGCGGCGGACGCCGGCGCCGTGTACGGCGTGGTCTCCTCCGCCGCCAAGGCCGAGCACGCCCTCAAGCACGGCTACGACGAGGTGTTCCTCGCCGGCACCTTCGCCGACGACGTCCGCCGTGCCACCAGCGGCAGGGGGGTCGACCTGGTGCTCGACCCGGTCGGCGGCGACACCCTGCGACGCGGTCTCGACACGCTGGCCGTCTTCGGACGTCTGGTGTCGTTCGGCAACGCGAGCGGGGCCGAGCCGTGGCAGGTGGGGCAGCCCGAACTCTCCGCACAAGGCCGTTCCGTCGGGGGCTTCTCCGTCCTGGCGCTCGCGCAGTCGGCGCCCGAGGCCCTGCGCTCCCTCGCCGAGCGCGCCTTTCGGACCGTCACCGACGGCATCGTGAGCCTTCCGGTCACCGCGGAGTTCCCCCTGCGGGACGCGGCCGAGGCCCACCGGCTCATGGGCGGGCGTACGTCAACGGGCAAGCTGCTGCTGCGGATCGCCGACTGAGACCGAACACGGCGGCGCCGACGGCGGCGGCTGAGGACACCTCGGTGCGCGTACCGTCAGGGCCGTGGCGGCAGCAGGCCCTGGCGCACCGCGAACAACGCGGCCTGGGTGCGTGAGGTGAGCCGTAGTTTGCGCAGCACGTTGCTGACATGGGTGCGGGCGGTGCGCTCGCTGATCACCAACTCGTCGGCGATCTGCTGGTTCGACCGTCCCTCGGCGACGAGGACGAGGACGTCGCGTTCCCGGCCGGTGAGCGCGGCGAGCCCGGTCGACGGCGAGACGATCGTGGGCGCGTGAGGCGGTCGCCGACCGGGCCCCGGTTCACGCGCGGGGGCGGACGCGGACCAGGAGGAGTGCCACATCGTCGTCCGGGCGTGGGCTGAGGGCGCCGAGGAGGGTGTCGCTGCCCCGTTCCAGGGAGGTGCCGCCCGTGGACCGGAGGAGGCGGGTGAGGGTGGCGAGGCCGGTGTCGATGGGGTCCGCCCGGTTCTCGACCAGTCCGTCCGTGTAGAGAGCGAGCAGCGAGCCGGGGGCGAGTGCCACTTCCACGGTCCCGAAGTCCACGCCGCCCACGCCGAGCGGTACACCGCTGGGGACGTCGACGAGGCGCGCGGTGCCGTCGGCCGTCACCAGGATGGGCGGCAGGTGGCCGGCGCTGGCGAGGGTGCAGGTGCCGCGCGTCAGGTCGCACACGGCGTACACGCAGGTGGCGATGGTGTCTCCGAGGGAGCCGGCGATGTCGTCGAGGTGCCGCAGCAGTTCCGCGGGCCGCAGGTCGAGGCGGGCGAGCGCGCGGGTGGCGCTGCTCAGCTGCCCCATGATCGCGGCGGCCTGGACACCCTTCCCCATCACGTCTCCCACGACGAGTCCGGTACGTCCCGGGCCCAGCGGGAGCACGTCGTACCAGTCGCCGCCCACATCGCTGAGCGCCGGGCGGTAGCGGGCGGCGATGTCGAGCCCCTCCGGCTGGACCGGGGTGGCGGGGAGCAGGCTGCGCTGCAGCGTCAGGGCGGTGGCGCGTTCCCGGCCGTAGAGGCGTGCGTTGTCGATGCAGATGGCGGCGCGCGCGGCGAGCTCCGAGGCGAGGAGGCAGTCCTGATCGTCGAAGGGGCGTTCGTTGACCGTGCGGTACAGGCTGAGGGTGCCGAGCACACTGCCCCGGGCCACCAGCGGCAGCGCCACGTAGGAGTGGACGCCCGCCGCGAGGAGGGCCCGGGCGGCCGGCGCGTCCCGGGCGATCCGCCGCATCGCCCGTTCGTCCACGCGTGCGATGAGAATCGGCCGGGCGCCGCGGACACATTGGGTGATGATCCTCGACGATCTGTGAGTGGCCAGTTCGCCGACCGGGTCGGCGGCGTGGATCGCGTCGGAGGGGTGCCCCGCCGCCACGGCGAGTGCCCGGAACTCGGCCGGGGAGTCACCGGTGACGGGCGTGACGGTGCCGAGGGCCACGACGGACTCCAGGACGTCCACGGCGGCCAGATCCGCCACCTCCGGCACGGCGACGTCGGCCAGTTCCCGCGCGGTCCGCTCCAGGTCCAGCGTGGTGCCGATCCGTACCCCGGCGTCCGCGATCACGGCGAGCCGCCGGCGTGCCTGGGCGACCTCGGCGGCGGCCTGCTGGCGTTCGGTGACGTCCAGGACGGCCATGGCGAGCCCGAGCACCCGGCCGTTCGTGTCCTCGATGCGGTGGTAGGACTCGGAGAACGTGCGGTCCTCGGCGTCCGCCGCCGTGTGGCCGACGGTCTGCTGGTCGAGCAGGGGTCTGCCGGTCTCCAGGACGTGCCGCATTCGGGCCTCGATGGCTTCCACGTCCAGATCCGGCAGCACCTCACCCACCCGGCGGCCCACCAGGGCCGACTCCGGCACCCCGTTCATGCGCTCCAACGCGGGATTGACGCCGATCCACCGCAGGGTGGTGTCGAAGACGGCGATACCCACCGGGGTCTGGGTGACGAGGCTGTGGGAGAGGGCCAGATCCCGCTCGACGCGCCGCACGGTCATGGCGTCCGCGGCCAGCCCTAGCAGGTGCGGCGTCCCCTCGCCGTCGAGCAGCCGCATGGTGCGGAACTCCACGGCGCGCTCCCCGCCGTCACGGTGCCTCAGCGGAAAGACACCCACCCACTGGGACCCCGACCGGACCTGTGTGAAGAGCTCCCGGGCCCGTGGCCGGTTCTCGGGCGTGACCAGCAGGGTGTCGGCGCGCTGCCGGAGTGCCTCCTGCGCGGAATAGCCGAGCAGCTGCTCCATCGCGGGGCTCCACAGCGTGATACGGCCGTCCGCGTCCAGGACCACCGACGCGACGTGCAACAGGTCCAGCAGCCCGCCCGCCGTCGCCATGACCTCGTCGCCGTGCGTGGTCGCATACCCGTGCATGGGAGCCGCTCCTTCCGGCGCGGCAGGGGCACCACCGTCGTTCCGCACGTCATCCGATGAGGTCAGGGTACGACCGGAGCGGCGGGAGCGCCTCGTGGGGTGCCGGGTCGTTCGCCGCTCACCGCCGGCACCTCCTCGACGCGCCGGCGTCACCGGGACGGTCGAGGCGGCCCGGCGGGAGGCGGCCCGGCCGGAGGTGGGCCCCATGTGCCGACGGGGATCGGCCGGGGTATCGCCGACGCGCCCGGCGGGGGTGCCGTCGTCTCCTGCGGGCTCGGGGAGACAGGGAACCGACCGTCATCGCCCTCCCCCGAGCACGCCCATGCGGCCCGGTGTCAGTACCCGGCCGTAGCGTGTGCGTGTGACCCAACTCATGCACTCCTACTCCTACTTACGCCCCTCGGCCGTGCGCGAGTCCACGGCCGGGCGCACCCTCGCGCTGGAGACCTCCGGCGGTGCCACCCCGGCCGGGGAGACGGCCAACCCCCGGTTCTTCAGCGGATTCCTGACCGCCCCGGCCGCCGCGGCGACGGCACTGCTCGCGGTCGCCGACGTGGCCGCCGCCCGCTATTACCGGCCGGGCGCCCGCGCCTCGCTCGATCCGGTGGTGACGGCCGACGGCGACCGGCTGCGGATGGAGTCCTTCTCCGGCTGCTGCGGTGTCTACGCCCGCCTCGACGTCCTCGCGCCCGGCCTCGACGGTGACGACGTCGGCCACGGCACCACGAACGTGGACGTCAACCCGCCGCTGCGCCGGGCGCTGGCCGGGCTCGGCGGGCTCGACCCCCTCCATCTGGCCGTCGGGCCCGAGGAGTTGACGGTCAGGAGCTTCGCCGGCGAGTTCGTGGAGAAGAAGGTCCCGCTGCCGGAGCGCTGGCTGCGCGGCTTCGCCGAGGCCCAGGTGCTCGCGGCGGGTTTCGCCCTTCGGGCCGAGGTGCCCGCCGTGGAGGCCGCCGCCGTGCTGCGGGCACTGCCCCGGCCCACCCAGCGGCCCGACGCCCGTACGACCCGCTGGGTGGTGCCCGTGGGCCGCACCCTGCGCCCCACGACCAGACCGGCGCCGGGTGCCGTATGTCTCCCCGGGCCCGAGCGGCTGCTGACCCTGCGGACGGTCCTGCGGCACGCGACGACCGTACGGGTGTACGCGCCGACCGCCCCGGCCGACACGGACGGGGCCGCCGCCGTCGCCTGGGAGGTCGAACTGCCGGGCATGCGGCTGACGTTGATGCTCTCCCAGAGTGCCTCACGCGGCTTCTCCGGCGAGGGCGGAGTGCTCCACGACCTCGCCGGCGGGGCCACCGCGGCGGACGCGGAACGGGTCGCCGAACTGCTGGCCTGGGAGCCGCGGATCGATGTCACCGAACTGTCGGCGCCGACCGGCCTGCCGGCCGACCGGGTGCGCGCCGCGCTGACCGTGCTGGGCACGTCCGGGCAGATCGGCTACGACCTCGCCGAGCAGGCGTACTTCCACCGCCATCTGCCCTACCGCGCGAGCGCCGCCGAGACGCGCAACCCCCGGCTGCGCGGGGCGCGGGCGCTCGTCGCGGACGGGGCGGTACGGCTCGACGGTCCGCTGGCCCGGGTCGGGAAGGGCGACGACGCCCATGTGGTGCGCACCGACGCGTCCGACCGGCTGAGCTGCACCTGCTTCTGGTGGGCGAAGTACCGGGGCGGGCGCGGCCCCTGCAAGCACGTGCTCGCGGTGGGCATGGTGCGCGGCACGGCGGCGGACGCGCAGGCGGACGTCACAGGGACAGCGGCGGCGACTGCGGCACGAGCGGAGACGGCACGATGACACTGGTCCACCTCGCGGAAGCCGGCGATGTCGGCGCGGTGCTCAGGGAACTCGGCGCCCTGACTCCGGACGAGCGCGCGGCACAGGCCGAGGCACTGGAGGCCCGGCGCGCGCCGATGCGGGCCGGCTGGTACCGCGTCCCCGAGGAGGAGAGAGCCGCCCAGCTCGCCGCCGAACTCGGCTGCCGGATCGACCCCGTGGCCGCGGCCGACTGGATCCTGCGGCCCGAGAACGGCAGCAACGAGGGTCTTCTGCCCCTCGGCGGCGTCTGGATGCTCGACGTAGTGAACCTCCACCCCGTCGCCTGGCGGGCCGAGTTGGCCGCACAGCTTGCCGATCAGTCGAAGCCGGGAGAGAGCATCAGGTCCGACCTCGTCGAACACCTCGTCCACGACACAGGCTGCCCCGTCCCGACCTCCGACGGGTTCATCGACAACTGGCTGTGCTGGCGCAACAGCACCTGGCAGTATCCCGCACACCTGCGCGGCGGGCCTCGGCCCGGCGCCAACTTCCTGGAGCGGCTGCGCGCGGACGAACTGACGCCGAAACTCCTGCCGCTGGTGCTGGACCGACCGGGCGTGGACCTCGGCGCGGGCTCGTTCCACCACTGGCGTACCACCAGTGGCATGCCGTCCGTCAGGGAGGACACCAGGCTCGGCGTGCTCATCAGCCTCTCCGAGGAGGGCCTGGTGGACCGTGCCGCGCTGATCCGGCGCGTCTTCGCCGACCTGGCGGCCGGCGAGGGAGGGGAGTGGGACGCCGCGGCCGCGCTGACGGAACTCGCCCTCACCCCGGCGGAACACGCCTCAGTGACCCGTGAACGCGTCGTACTCGCCGAGCGGTTGCTCGCGCGGCTGCTCCAGAACGGCTCGCGCGCAGAGACCGCGCCGGCGCTCGCGTACCTGCGCGCCCTCGCCCTCACCCCGGCCGAGAACGCGCCCACCCTCCGGGACCATGTGGCATTGCTCGACCTGTCGTCGCCGGTGGCCTCCTACGCCCAGGAGGTCCTGATCGGCCTGGACGAGGCCGGGCTGCTGGAGCCCGACGTGTGCACCGAGGTGTGCGAACGGGTCCTGCTCCGCCCGGAGAAGAAGCTGGTCCGCGCCCAGCTCACCCGGCTCGACCGCGCGGCCCGCCGGGACCCCGCGCGCGCCGCCCGGACCGTGCTCGACGCGGCCACGGCCCTCGACCACCGGGACGTCGACCTCCAGGAGCGGGCCCTCGACGTGATCGCCCGGCACCTCAAGGCCGCGGGCGGCTCGGTACTGCCGGAGCTGCGTACGGCCGCCGCACGGATCAGCCCCGGTCTCGCGGCACGGGCCGCGGAGCTCCTCGGCACCACACCGGACCGACTCACCGACGCGCCGGACCGACTCACCGACCGGTACGCCGACTCGCTGCCCGCCGTGCCCGAAACCCGTCCGGTGCCGGGCCCGATCGAGACGGCCGTCGAGGTCGCCGAGGAGCTCGCGGCGGTCGTCGCGAACGGCAAGGACGTGGTGGCGTTCGAGCGTGTCCTGGACGGGCTGGTCCGGCACGCCCACCTCGACCGGGAGGCCCTGGCCCGGGCGCTGAAACCGGTCATGCGCAAGGAACCCCGTGACACCGTCGACTTCACCCAGTCCGACGTGTACGACGTGGCCAGGGCGCTGCGGGGCGACGAGCCGAGGGAGCGCCACCTCGACGCCCGCTTCAGGGTCAGCCACTCCTCCCCGGCCGGGGAACTGCTCAGGGCGCGCCTGGCCGAGGCGATCGACATCATCGAGACCGACGCCCAGCCGTTCCTGCTGGCCGTGCCCACCGACGCCACGGGTGCGTTGGAGGCCGCCGTACTCGTGCGGCGTCTCTCGGTGCTCGACGGGCTCGGGATCACGCCCGCGCCGGTCGACCTGGCCCAGGCGCTGCTGCGCGTCACCCCGACCGCCGACGAGAGCGTGTGGGAAGCGGCCGGGCAGCTCGGGTCCGACGCCGGGCACCGGTTGGCGCGGTGGCTGCGCGGGGGCGGTCTGCCGTACGGGGATTCCGGTCACGCGGGCTGGCCCGACGCCCACTCGGGCAAGCACCCGACGGAATGGCTGAGCCACCTGCCCCCCGAGCCGGCCCCCGGCCCTGAGCTGCTCCCGGCCGCCGAGACCCTGATCGGGCCGTACCGCAACGACGGTCTGTACGACCCGATGGTCCCCTTCTGGCTCGCCCAGCTGCCCCACCACCGCGAACTCGTGCTGGCCCGCGACTACTTCAGGTACCGCGTGTCCATGCGGGGCTGGGCCCACGCCCTGCCGTTCGCCGCGGAGTCGGGCGGCCCGGCGGGATTCGCGCTGCACCTGGCGCTGGCGTACACCCTCACCTACGACCAGCGGGGCGAACGCGACGCGGCGGTGGACACGCTGCTCGTGCTCGCCGCGCGGGGACAGCTGGACACCGGCCTGCTCGGACGGCAGCTGGCCGAGATGCTGCGCGGCAAGTGGATAGAGGCGAGCCGGGTGACCGCCTCCCTGCGGACGGCGGCCGACACGGGCGCGTACGCCACCGTCTGGTCCGTGCTCGAAGCCCTCCTGCCCCACCTGCTGCGTGACCCCGTGGTCCGGGGCGCCGGAGCACTGCTCGCCCTCGGCGTCGACTGCGCCTCCCGCTGCGCGGCGAAGGGCGAGATACCCGAGGTCACCACGGTCGCGGGACGCACCGGATCGAGCCAGGCGGTGAAGAACGCGCGGCTGCTGCGCGACGTACTGGGCTGAGCGGCCCTCCGGATCGTCGCCATCGAGGCCCGGCTCGGTGGCGACGGCACGGCGGCGAGGCTCAGTCGGGCAGTTCGACGTTCCAGACGCGGTCGCCCGCCGGCGTGGCGGTGATCCGCGCGGTCGCGTCCGGGTTCTCGGGGTCGAACTTCGATTCCACCCGGTGGACCATTTCGTCACTGGCCCAGAACGGTTCGTTCTTGGTGAACCGGCCGCCCTGCTTGCGGCGGACCTTCCAGCGGAACTTGACCTCGTAGGAAGAGAGCCAGTAGCCGTCGGTCATCCTCATGCGGCCCGAGAATCCGGGACTGTCGATGAAGGAGATGCGGTCGGCTTCGTTGGCGATCGTTCCGTCGTCGCTGTTGTAGGGCGGACGGAAGGGGCCGTCCACGACCCAGGGGCGCTTGGACTTCTTGGGACGGTAGTTGACGGCGTCCGGTGCGATCTGGGAGTTCGTGTCGGTGACCTCCTGCCAGAAGTCGTACGCCTCGTCCGCCCGCGTCGTCATCCCGCTCGCCCGGTGCAGCGTCGCCACCTGTTCGAAGCCGATCTCCTGGCCGGCGGTGAGGGACTGCTCCGTGGGGCCGACGTAGGTGGAGGTGAACCGGAGGGTGGGGTTGCCGATCTGCTCCGGCTCCTCCCCCTTCTCCTTGCCCTTGACCGACGTGCCGGCCTTTCCGCTGCGGGTGGCCCTGGTCGTCCGCTGATCCTGCTCGACGCGCTGCTGTTGCTGCGGCGGGCTTTCGCCGCGCTCTATGCCGGCCTCGCCCTGGGTCCGCTTGGAGCGTGTCGCCGGCGCGGCCCAGGGAGTCTTCGGCCCCGCTCCCCGGCTCCGGCCGACCATCCGGCTCACCGCCACGTTGCCCGCGGTGCGTTGGAGTGCGATCGCCTGGGCCGGCGTCATCGCACCGTGGTCCTGGGCCAAGCGGTGTTCGGGCGTGCTGTTCCCGGGCGGCTGGATGAAGGGTCCGGCGGTCTCGGCCTTCTCCCGCTCCTTGCGCTCACGCACAGCAGGCGTTCCTCTCATAGCGGCGGCGTACCGCTCCCCCGGCGGCCCGGCACGCCACCGGAACACGGTCCGCCTGACAGTAGGCCGCCGACGATCGACGCTTCAAGGGCATCCGTACACACGACGGGGCAACGGGAGTGCCCTCAAGGGCATCCGCCCTGGTCAGCGATACCGTCGACAGCCTCGACGAGGTCACCGCCGAGGCGTCGCCCCCTCCATGGCCCAACGACAGGATCCAGCCGCGTCGGTGGAGTTCGATGGCGAGTGGGGTGCGGTGAACTTGGAGGAGTAGGTGCCCACGGCGATCCCGATCAGGCGGGCGGACACCGGGGCTGGGCCGACCGGCCGGCCGAGGTGCTGGCGGGGCACGAGCCGGGCCTCAGGTACGCCGATCTCGCCGTACGCGGCAGGGCCGATCCGCTGCCTCCCCGGCCCGCGGTCCCCGCTCTGCGGGCCGTCGGTGTCGAGGTGCGCTGGGCTGTCGACTTCCTCGGGCCGTGGCTGTGGCGGCGACTGCGCGGACGTTCGTCGGGCGACGAGTGCTCGGCGAAGAGGCCGGAACTGGGGCCGGTGAAGCTCCGGAAGGCGGCCTGTGGACCGCCGCACGGCTGTCGGCGGCCTGGTGGGAAGGAACGCTCACGAGCAGCGTCCCTCCCCACCATGGCCGGCCTGTGGGGATCTCAACCCCCTTGCCCGTCAGGGCAGTTCGGTCACCCGGTCCGTCCCCGGCGGTGCCACCGGGCTGTGGGCCGTGAGGTGGTCGGTGAGCGCGGTGATGTCGTCGCCGCCTCCGACCGTGTTGCCGCCCTCGGCGAAGGTGGTGAAGCCGTCGCCGCCCGCCGCGAGGAAGGTGTTGGCGGTCACCCGGTAGGTGGTGTCCGGGTTCAGGGTCTCGCCGTCGAGCTTGATCGAGGACGGGTCGACACGGTCGCCGACCGGGGCGCTGCGGGAGAAGGAGTAGGTCAGGCCCTTGGAGACGCCCAGCATCAGGGTCGGCGCGCGGGTACCGGAGTCGTTGAACTGTTCCTCCAGGATCTTCTCGATCTGCGCTCCGGTGAGGTCGACCGAGACCAGGGACCCGGCGAAGGGCTGTACGGCGAAGGCCTCGGCGTAGGTGATCTCGCCCGGGGCCTCGCCGCCCGTGGAGGAGGCGTGGACGAGGTCCGCCCGTACGCCGCCGGGGTTCATCAACGCGATCTGGGCGCCTCCCCGTTCGGGTGCCGAGGTGGCCGCGAGCTGGGCGTCCGCGACGAGGTTCGCGAGGTCCGACTCGGCGTCGCGGGTCTCGGAGCGGGTGATGTCGGCGGTGACGCTGCCGACGACACGGTTGGCCAGGGGCGCGGAGAGTGCCTTCCACTTGTCGATGACGGCCGTCTGGTCGGTGTCCTTGGCTCCCGTGCGGGTCACCAGGTGGTTCATCGCGGCGACTTGGTCGCGTACGACGTCACCGGTGCGACGGTCCACCGGGAGTCGCGTCTCGGTGACGACGCGGCCGAAGGACGAGGCCGAGGTGACCGTACGGGGGTTGCCTGCCGGGTCGGGCAGGGAGCAGATGTAGGGCTGGTGGGTGTGGCCGGTGACGACGGCGTCGATGGCCGGGTCCAGGTGCTTGGCGATGTCGACGATCGGTCCGGAGATGCCGTCGCACTGCCCGTACGAACCGGCCTGGACCCCGCCCTCGTGGAGCAGGACCACGATCGCCTCGACGCCCTGGCGGCGCAGCTCGCGCGCGGCGGCGTCGGCGGTCTCGACCTCGTCGGTGAAGCGTACGGACCTGATGCCGGACTGGCCGGTGACCTCGGGGGTGCCCTCCAGGGTCATGCCGATGAAGCCGACCTTGACGCCGTCGACCTTCTTCACCCAGGTGGGGGCGAGGAGCGGCTTGCCGGTGGTGCGGTCGAGGACGTTGGCCGCGAGCCAGGGGAACGCGGAGCCGTCGTACGGCTCGCCCTCGATGTAGCAGCCGTCGTCGGGATGGCAGCCGCCGTGCTGGATGCGCAGGAGTTCCTCGGTGCCCTCGTCGAACTCGTGGTTGCCGACGCTCGTGACGTCCAGGCGCAGCTTCTCCATGGACTCGACGGTCGGTTCGTCGTGGAAGAGGCCGGAGAGGAAGGGGCTGGCGCCTATGACATCACCGGCGGCGACGGTCAGCGAGGCGTCCGTGCCCTCGCGGAGCTGCTTCAGCCGGGCCGCCAGATACTCCGCGCCGCCGACCGGGGTGGACTTCGGGTCCAGCTTGGAGCCGAGGTTGGCGTCACGGCCCGTGGGCGGTTCCAGGTTGCCGTGGAAGTCGTTGAAGGAGAGCAGTTGGACGTCGACCGTGGACGGCTGCTTCGGGACGTCCGGGGAACCACCGGTCAGGAGCCCGGGACGCACGGACAGCAGATGGAACTTGGTGACGCTGCCGTTGAAGCCGAAGTTGTCGTCGGCGACCAGGACGAGGGTGCGGGAGCCGTCGGGCAGGGTAGGGCCCCAGGTGATGCCCTCGACGTTGTCGGCGTCCGTGCCGGAGAGGGTGAAGTCGTAGAGCAGCTTCTTGGGCATGGGCCGCTCCGCGCCGGACAGCTTCGCCTCGCCGTGTACGTCCGTCGCGCCGCGCGTGGTGGTCCAGTACAGGCGGATCGCGAAGCCGACGCCGGAGGCGAAGGAGCGCTCGACGGTGAGGTAGTCGGTCTTGTTGATCGCGAGGATCTCGGAGACGCCGCGGTCGGCGGAGTAGGTGCCGACGGGTGCGGGCAGCGGGGCGGTGGGCGCGGCGGAGATCGGGTCGACCTCGTAGACGTGCTCGGCCTCCGCCTTGCCGGTACGGCGGTCCGTCACGAGGAGGCGTGAGGGGCTCTTGGCGGTCAGTCCGGCCGCCGGGCCGTCCTGGACGAGCGCGTTCTCGGTGATCGTGACGGCCTTGCGGCCGTCCGGGGAGAGGGTGAGCCCTTCCAGCGCCTGGTTGTTGCGGACGCCGGCGGTGAGCGTGCCCGACTCGGAGCGGACCGGGGCGTACGCCTTCGGCAGCGGGAGTTCGCGTATGTACGCACCGGACGCGGACGTCTCCCGGACGAACGCCGGCTGCCCGGAGGACGAGGCGCCCTCGCTGGTCCACAACAGGCCCTTGCCGTCCGGGTTCCAGCGGATCGCCTCCGGGTCGACGGCCTTGGCGGCGAAGGGTTCGCCGGTCGTGTCGTCGAGGACGGTCAGGGCGTCGAGGGCGGGCTTGTCGGCGGCGAACTCCTTTCCCTTCAAGGGGAGTTGGAGGGTGTAGAAGCGGGCTTTGCCGTTCTCCGAGCGGTCGTCGCTGAGGGCCGCGTAGGTGTGGGTCCGCGGGTCGTAGTCGATGCCGGAGAGGCCGCCGAAGGGCATGCCGAGTTCCGTGGTGCCGGCGGGGACGGTGAGCGTGTCGAGGAGGGTGATGCCGTTCTGCGTGCGCTGGGCGCCGCTGTTCGCTTCCGGGGCTGCGTCCGCGGCAAGACCGTTGGTGAGGGCGAGTCCGCCGACCAGGGCGGCCGCGGTGAGGGAGCCGAGGACCGCGCGTCTGCGACGCGCTCTGTGCCGGTGCTTGATTCTGGGCATGGGTGTTCCTCCGAGGGATGAGGGTGGGGTGAGGGCGGTCGGGCGCGCCCGGGTTCGGCACCGCCGGGATACGCCGTCGTGGCCGAACGCCGTTGCGGCGGGGAGAAGTTGCTGGGCTGTCGGGCGGCAGGAGGGTCGGAGGGAGGCAGGGGTCAGGGAGGAGCCGGGGGCAAGGAGGCCCGGGGGCGGGGAGGCCCGGAGGCGAGGAGGGTCGGGGGCGAGGAGGGCCGGGGGCCAAGCCCCTCGGTCAGAGGGAGGTCGGGGTCACCTCCCCCACGCCCCGGCGCTTTCTGCGCCACGCGTACAGCGCGAGGGCGATGAGGGTCATGGCGTACGGGATGGTCGACACCAGCTGGGGTGGTACGTCGAGGGTGCCGAGCTGGACCGCCAGGGCCTCGGCCGCGCCGAAGCCGAGGGCGGCGAGGAAGACGCCCCAGGGCCGCAGTCCGCCGAGGAACACGGCGGCGAGGGCGATGAAGCCGCGGCCGGCGGTCATGTCCCGGACGAAGAAGGACACGTACCCCATGCTGAGGAAGACCCCGGCGAGCCCGGCGAGGGCTCCGCTGAGGGCGAGCCCGGCGTACTGGACGCGCCGTACGGCGATGCCGACCGAGGCGGCGGCGTCCGGCATCTCGCCGATCGCCCGGAGGTGGAAGCCGAAGCGGGTGCGGTAGAAGAGCCAGGCCACGAAGGGGGCGGCGAGGAAGGCCAGCCAGGTGACCATGTTCTGGCCGCTCAGGACCTCGCCGATCACCGGGATGTCCTCGATGCCGGGCAGGGTGACCGTCGGCAGCGTGCCGCTCTTGAGGCCGGACGTGCCGCCCTTGTCGTCGAGGAGGGTGAAGACGGCGAAGGCGGTACCGCCGGAGGCGAGGAGGTTGAGGCCGATTCCGGCGATGATCGCGTCGGCGCCCAACTCCAGGCGGAGCGCGGCGAGGAGGAGGCCGAGGAGGAGGGCCACGGCGACTCCGGCGAGGGCTCCGGCCGCGACCGATCCGCTGTAGCCGGCGACCAGCGCGCCCGTGCAGGCGGCGCTCAGCATCTGGCCCTCCAGGGCGATGTTGCTGATGCCGGCGCGTTCGGCGACGAGTCCGCCCATGGCCGCGAGCAGGTACGGGGTCGCGACGCGCAGGACGGCCGCGAGGAAGGCGCTGCTGAGGACGACGTCGAGGACGGAGTTCATCGGGCACCCGCCTCACCGTGCGTGGCGCCCGGACGGCCACCGCCGTCCGGCCGAGCGCCACCGCCCGGCTGTCCGCCGGCGCCCGACCGGCCTCGCGAGGTGTCGGCCTGTCTGCGGGCGAGGCGGCGCTTGAGGAGGTCCGGGAGGGCCTGGGCGGTGACCAGCAGCACGATGACCGCCTGGATCACGACCACGATCTCCGTGCCCACGTCCGTCTGCTGTTCCATGATGTCTCCCCCGGCACGCAGGTAGGAGTAGAAGAGGCCGGCGACCACGACGACCAGCGGGTTGTTCCGGGCGAGCAGTGCCACCACGATCCCCTCGAAGGCGAGGCTCCCGGCGAGCCCGGGTTCGAGGCGCCCGTACACGCCCTGGACGAGATGTGCTCCGGCCAGGCCGGCGACGGCCCCGCCGATGACGAAGCTCCACTCGATGGCGCGGGGCACCCGGATACCGCCGTACTCGGCGAAGTGCGGATTGGAGCCGGTCATCCGGATGCGGTAGCCGAGCGGGGTGCGGGTGATGAGCAGCCACAGGGCGACGGCGGTGAGCAGCATCAGCAGGAAGCCGACGTTGGCGCGGCCGAAGGGGATGCCGAGCCATTCGGTGAGCGGGGTGAGGGCGGAGTCCGGCTGGATGCGCTCCGAGTGGACGGCGCTGCTGCCGGGCTCCTTCAGCGGGCCGTTGACCAGGTAGTCGTAGACGCGGACGACGATGGCGTTGAGCATCAGGGTCGCCACGATCTCGTTGGCGCCGAGCCGGGCCTTCATCGATCCCGGTACGAAGCCCATGCCGGCCCCGGCCGCCGCCGCGGCGGCCAGCGGGACGAGCACGGCGGCGACCGGTGGCAGCGGCAGGAAGATCGCGACCGTGGCCGCCGCCAGCGCGCCCGCGTACACCTGGCTCTCGGCGCCCAGGCTGATCTGCCGGGCCCGGAAGGGGATGGCCACGGACAGGCCGAGCAGGGTGAGCGTGGTGGCGTCCTCCAGCCAGCGGCCAACGCGGAAGGAGCGCTCCAGCGGGCCGGTGAGCAGGGCCTCGTAGGCGGCGATGGGGTCCTTGCCGATGGCGAGCATGACGAGGAAGCCGATGACGAGGGCGGCCAGGATGGTCGCCAGGGTCATGCTGAGGTCGACGGCGAGGCCTCGGCGCCGGGTGGCCCTGTACTCCCGGCGGTCCTCGCTCTCGATGAGGGTGGATGTCATTCGGCGGACGCCTTTCCGGAACCGCCGGAACCGGCGTCGTTCGGGTCGGTGGTGGGGCCGGGGCCGGAGTCGGCGTGCGGGCCGGGCGCGCCACCCGCGCCTGCCGTGCCGTCCGACCCCGCCGTCAGCCGGCCACGCTCGTGCTGCTCGACCCCGAGCATGTACAAGCCGACCCGCTTCTCCGTGAGGCCGGTCGTGTCGTCGAAGCGGCCGACGAGGCGGCCGTCCTTGAGGACGAGCAGGCGGTCGGAGAGGGCGAGGAGTTCGGTGAGGTCGGCGGAGATCAGGAGGACGGCGGCGCCGTCGTCGCGGGCGGCGACGAGGCGCTCGTACATGAAGCGCATGGCGCCGATGTCGACGCCCCGGGTGACCTGGGAGGCGATCAACAGCCTTGGTCCGGCGGAGAGTTCGCGGGCGACGACGACCTTCTGCATGTTGCCGCCGGACAGCGCGCGCACGGGGACGGACGGGTCGGGGGTGCGGATCGCGTAGTCCGTGATGAGCCGCTCGGCGTGGGCGCGGACGGCGGACGGGCGCAGGACGCCCCGCCGGGCGAGGGGCGGGCGGTCGTGCCGGTCGACGACGAGGTTGTCGGCGATGGACTCGTCCAGGGCGGCCCCGTCGTGGAGGCGGTCCTCGGGGACGTAGCCGACGCCGGCCCGGCGGTGTCCCGCGACGTCGAGGCCGGCGGTGTCGGTGTCGCCGACCCGGACGGTGCCCGCGCTCGGTCGCCGCAACCCGGCCAGGATCTCGGCGAGTTCGGTCTGTCCGTTGCCCTCGATGCCGGCCACGCCGACGATCTCGCCGGCGGCGACATCGAGGTCGATGCCGTGCAGGGACTGCCCGGTCGGGGCGTCGTACGCCAGGCCCCGCACCCGCAATGTGGTCGCGGCGCGTCTCGCGGGGGCTCGGGCCACGTCGAGGGACATCTCGCGCCCGACCATCATCGCGGCCAGCGAGTGCTCGGTGGTGTCGGCGGTGGCGACGGTCCCGACCAGGGCGCCGGCCCGCATGACGCTCACCTTGTCGCTGATCTCCCGTACCTCGCGCAGCTTGTGGGAGATGAACAGCACGGTCATCCCGCCGTCGCGCAGGCGTCGTACGGCGGCGAAGAGGTCCTCCGTCTCCTGCGGGGTGAGGACGGCGGTCGGCTCGTCCAGGATCAGGATCCGGGCGCGGCGGTGGAGGGCCTTGAGGATCTCGGCGCGCTGGCGCATGCCGACGGACACCTCGTCGACGCGGGCCAGCGGGTCGACGGCGAGTCCGGCCTCCTCGGCGAGCCGGGCGGTCGCCTCGACGGCCGCCCCGGCGTCGACCAGGCCACGGCGGCCGGGCTCGACGCCGAGGACGACGTTCTGGGCGACCGTGAAGGACGGCACCAGCATCAGGTTCTGGTGGACCATGCCCACGCCCAGCGCGATCGCGGGGGCCGGGCCGCGCAGGACACGGGGCCGGCCGCCGATCAGGATCTCGCCGGAGCTGGGCTGCTCCAGACCGTAGAACAGCTTCATCAGCGTGGACTTGCCCGCGCCGTTCTCGCCGACGACCGCGCGGATCTCGCCGGCCGGTACGTCGAGGTCGACGCCCCGGACCGCGCGCACACCGTTGGCGTACGTCTTGGTGACCGCGCGGGTGGCGACGGCGGGCCCGGCCGGGTCCCATGACTCGTTCATCTCAAGGCCGTTCGGGAGTCGGTGAAGGGGTCAGAAGGCGCTGGGGACCGTGACGGAACCGGACTTCACCTGGTCGGCGGCCTCCTGGAGTTCGGTGCGGATGCCTTCGGGGACCAGCTCCTGGAAGTGGTCGTCGTCGACGTAGCCGACCGCGTCCTCGGAGAGACCGACGCTCTCGACGGCGCCGTACTTCACGGCGTCCTTCTTGTCGTCCTCGGCGGCCTTGTAGAGGGCGTTGCCGACGTTCTTGAGGATGGAGGTGACGACGGTGTTCTTCTGGGCGCTGTCGGTGAGGGTCCGGTACTGGTCGGAGTCGACGCCGAAGGTGTAGCGCCCGGCGCTCGCGGCCGACTCGAAGGTGCCGAGTCCGGAGAGCCCGGCGACCGGCCAGACGAGGGCGGCGCCCTGTCCGTACATGGCGGTGGAGATCTCCTTGCCCTTTGCGGGGTCACCGAAGGGCTTGTCGCCGCCGACGTACTGCACGAGGACATCGGAGTTCTTCCCGCCGGCCGCCTTGAATCCGGCCTTGAATCCGATGATGAAGTCCTCGATGACGGGGATCTTCACACCGCCGACGACGCCGACCTTGTTCAGGGATTCGGTGCCCTTGAGGGCTTTCCCGGCGACCAGCTTCTCGGCGAGGAATCCGGCCAGATATCCGCCCTCGTTCTGCTTGAAGGTCACCGAGTAGACGTTCTCGCACTTGTTGGAGCAGCCGTTCTTGCCGGTGTAGTCGACGGCCGAGTCGAACACCCAGAACTTCTTGTCCGGGTACTGCGGGGCGAGTTCACCGATGTAGTCGGTGACGTCGAAGGTGCCGGCCGCGAGGATGTCGTAGTCGTCGGCGGCCGCCGCGTCCTCGAAGCCCGGCTCCCACTTGGTGCGGTCCGAGCCCAGCTCCACGACCTTCAGTTCGTAGCCGAGCTCGCTCTCGGCCCGCTTCAGGCCCTCGTGGGCGGAGTCGAAGAACGACTTGTCGCCGAGTCCGCCATTGACCACCAATTTGATCCGGGTCTTTCCGGAGGAGGCCGACCCGGAGTCGTCCGAGCCCGATCCCCCGCAGCCGGTCAGTACCAGCATTCCCGCCACCGCGACGGCGGCGCCCGGTCCGTAACTTCTCATCATCATCGGCCTCCTGATCATTTCTGCTCTCACTACGGGGATAGGGAAGGGGAAGGGACTGGGTCGACAGTAGAAAGTGCAAAACGTTTTGGCTACGCCGACGGGTTTCTGTTTGATTTCTTCCAGGGGAAATTCAGCCGTCGGCCAGCAGCGCGGACGCGGCGATGCGTACGGCCCGGTCGAAGCAGGTCTCCCGGTCTCCGGCGGACAGGGCCTCCCCGGTGCGGACGTGGTCCGACACGGTCAGTACGGCGAGGGCCTCGCCGCCCTCCGCCGCGGCCACCGCGTACAGCCCGGCCGCCTCCATCTCGACCGCGAGGGTGCCCCGGCGTTCGAGGGCGTCGAGGACGTCGGGCCGGTCGAGGTAGAAGTGGTCGCTGGAGAACACCGGCCCGATGTGCACGGCCCCGCCGGGCGAGTCGTCCGACGCCTCCCGTTCGACGGCGTCCGCCGCGTCCACGGCGGCGCGCAGCGACCCGTAGGAGGCGGCGAGGGAGAGGGTCACACCGTTCACCAGGAGCCGGCTGACGCTGGAGTCGGTGTGCGCGGCGGAGGCGATGACGACGTCCCGTACGGCGACCGAGACGGGGAGCGCGCCCGCCGTGCCGACCCGGACGATCCGGCGGACCCCGTAGTGCCGGAACAGTTCCGTCGCGTAGATCGACACCGACGGTATGCCCATGCCGGAGGCGAGGACGGACATCGGTACGCCCCGGTGGCTGCCGGTGTAGCCGAGGATGCCGCGCACATCGGTGACGAGCCGGGCGTCGTCGAGGAACGTCTCGGCGATCCGCCGGGCCCGGCGCGGGTCGCCCGGCATGAGCACGAGGGGGGCGAAGTCGCCGGGGGCGGCGGCGATGTGGGGGGTGCCGACGGGTGCGGGGGCGGTGGCGTCGGGCCTTTCGGTGGCCGTCACAGCTCCTCCCCCGCGAGCCAGCGCACCAGGCGGTCCCACAGTTCGGGGTAGCCGTCCCACTCCAGGAAGGGCGGCGGGGCCCAGTGCGGGGCCACGTCTGAGGTGAAGGCCGCCGAACGGCCCGTGCCATGGCCGCCGACGGCCAGCAGCGGATGCCCGGCGCACTCGGCGAGCAGCGTGGCGTCGGGTCGTACGGTGACCTCGTTGAGGCCGAGCAGCGACGGCCAGGTCGGGTCGAGGCCGGCCACGACCGGGTGGCGGCCCACCACTTCGGGCACGGCCCCGGCGGGCAGTTCCACCCGGTCGTCGCGGTCGAGCATCGTCACCGGCAGGGCGGCGGCCAGCGGTGTACGCCCCCAGCGGGCACGGGCGTCGATGCCGCTGAACGTGAGGTAGCCGCCGATCATCAGCACCGCTCCGCCGCGTTCGACGAAGTCCCGGACCAGCTCCGAGCGGTCGGGCGAGGGCTCGGACCGGTTGAAGGTCTCCGGCGGCAGCTGGAAGCTGTTGGCCCCGACGTCGCTGATGACCACGACGTCGTACGCGTCGAAGCCTTCGGCGGTGTCCGGGACCCGGGTGGATATCTCGTGCGCGGGCACGTACGTCACCTCGTGGCCGCGGGTGCGCAGCGCGTCGAGGAAGACGCCGCCGCCCTCGGTGTACTCGGCGGTGTGAAAGGCGTCGAAGCCCTTCTGATGGACCGTGTACGTGAACCAGGACTCGCCGATGACGAGGACTCGGGGCATGGGGAACCGCCTTGGTTTCGGGGGTGCTTCGGGGTGTTCGGGGTCGTGTCGCGGGCTTCGGGGCACAGGGACATGGCCGCGTGGCGCGGGGTCCGGGGTGCGGGGTCCGGGGTGCGGGGGTGGTGCGGGTCAGGGGGAGGCGGGTGGCGCCGTGCTCCCCCGTACCTTCAGTTCGACGGGGAGGGTGTGCCGGGACGCGGGCGGGACCTCGCCCCGGGAGACGTACTGGAGGAGTTGCGCGGTGGCGGTGCGCCCGACGTCGTAGGCGGGCTGGTGGACGGTGGTCAGGGGCGGGTTGATCAGCGAGGCGGCCCGGATGTCGTCGAAGCCGACGACGGAGACGTCGTCCGGCACGGTCAGTCCGGCCTCCCGGAGCGCGGCGAGCGCGCCGAACGCCATCAGGTCGTTGGCCGCGAACACGGCGGTACGGTCCGCGAGGCCGCCCGCGTCGAGCAGTTCGGCGACCAGGCGGTATCCGGACTCCTCCTTGAAGTCGCCCACCCGCTCGACGACATCGCCCCGGAAGGCCTGGACGAAGCCGTGTGCGCGGGCCGCGCCGCTCTTCAGGTCGCGGGGGCCGGTCAGCATCAGGGCCCGGCGGTGGCCGAGCGCCCTGAGGTGCTCGCCGACCAGCCTCCCGCCCGCCTCGTGGTCGGCGCTGGCGATGAGCGCGCCGTTCAGCCCCTCGACCTCCTCGTCGGCGAGCGCGATCGGGAACTTGCCCATCAGCGCCTCCAGCCGTCGCCGGGACGGGGGCGAGCCGGAGGCGTACACCATGCCGTCGATGAACCGGCTGCGGATCATGCCGAGGTAGCGGTCCTCGCGGTCGGCGTCGAACTCGGTGTTGCACAGGATCAGCCCGTAGCCGAGGTCGTGGGCGGCGTCCTCGGCGCCCTTGGCCAGCTCGGCGAAGAAGGTGTTGCTGATGTCCGGGATCAGCAGCCCGATCACGGAGGTGGAGCCCGCCTGGAGACTGCGGGCCAGCGACGCGGGGACGTATCCGAGCCGGTTGACGACGCTGCGCACCCGGGCGGCCGTGTCCTCGTTGACGGGCCGGTTGCCGCTCAGCACATGGGAGACGGTGGTCGGGCTGACCCCGGCCGCCGCCGCCACGTCCTTGATGGAGGCGGCCCGGCGCACCGCCGGTCTGTCGTGGGTGATGCCCGCTTCGTGCAGGTCACGGGTCATAGTGCTGCACCGCCCTTCCGTGGGAGGTGTCGAGGATCCGTGCCACCCGTGCGTCGGCCTCGGCGAGCAGGGCGGGCTCGTCGACGGTGAGCAGCCGCCCGTCCCGCATCAGGACCCGTCCGTCGACGACGACGGTGCGGACGTCACTGGCGCGGGCGCTGTAGACGAGGGCGGCGCGCGGATCGTGCAGGGGACGGCAGTGCGGGCCGGACAGGTCGGTGAGGACGATGTCGGCGCGCATGCCCGGCTCCAGCGCCCCGATCCGGTCCTGGAGTCCCAGGGCCCGGGCCCCGCCCCGCACGGCCGTCCGGAGCGTGTCCGAGACGGTCATCCAGGTCGCGTCGCGCACCGCCTGCTTCTGTGTGAGCGCGACCAGCCGCAGCGCCTCCCACACGTCCAGCGTGTTGTGTCCGGCGGCCCCGTCCGTGCCGACGGCCACGGTGACCCCGGCGGCGAGCAGGTCGCGGACCGGGGTCAGCGGGGACAGCGCGTGCTTGAGGTACACCTTGGGGCAGCAGGCCACGGCGGTCGTGCCGGCGTGCTCGGCCAGCAGTGGCAGGTCCCGTTCGACGATCCCGCAGCCGTGCGCGATGAGCGCGCCCGCGTCCAGGACGCCGGTGTCGTACAGGACGCGGATCGGGGTGATCCCGCGCCGCTCCAGGCTCGACTCCGTCTGCTCCAGGTGCTCGGCGGCGTGGATGTGCATCCGCACGCCGAGCCGGCGGGCGTGGTCGGCCAGGGTCCGCAGGTCCTTGTCGTCCACGGTGTACGGGGCGTGCGGCCCGAGGGAGACGGTGACCCGGCCGCCGGCCCCGCCGTGCCACTCCTCCGCGAAGGCGACGGTGGTCTCCAGCGCCCCTTCGCCGCCGGAGCTGAAGTAGGTGGGCGCGATGTCGGCCCGCAGCCCCGTCTCGGCGACCGCCTCGGCGATCCGCCCGGGGTGGAAGTAGTGGTCGGCGAAGGTGGTGACCCCCGACCGGATCATCTCCGCGCAGGCCAGCAGGGCGCCGACCCGTACGTCCTCGGCGGTGAGGTTGGACTCCATCGGCCACACCCGGTCGTTGAACCATCCCTCGACCGTCACGTCCTCGGCGGCGCCCCGCATCAACACCATCGGGCTGTGCGTGTGCGCGTTCACGAGCCCGGGCAGAGCCAGCAGCCCGCGCCCGTCGACCACCTCCGCGCCCCGCTCCTGCGGCCGGTCCGAGCCCGTCGGCCGGACGTCCGTGATGACCCCGTCCTCCACCACGATGTCCCGCGCGGGCAGCACGTCGCACTCGCCTGCCACCGGGACGCGCAGTACGTCGCAGCCGCGCACCAGGAGGCGGTGCCGGGGGGCGGAAGGGGGCGTTCTGTCGCTCATGCGGCACAAGGTAGATATCCAAAACGTTTTGCACAACAACGAGACGCTTCGGATGTCCCGCGGAATGTCGACGGACCGCGAGATCCGCTCAGGAGTCCGCGGCCCTCGCCCACGGCCGCAGCTTCTCCGGGTTGCGGATCACCCAGATCCGGGTGACGCGTCCGTCGGAGATGTCGAACGACGCCACGGTCAGGACGACGCCGGCGCGCCGGGCCACCAGGCCCGGCACTCCGTTGACCGACCGCTCCAGGAGTTCGAGCCCGGGAGCCCGGTCGGCGATGGCGATCATGTACTGGGCGATGCGCGCGCCGCCCTCGACCGGGCGCAGGACGGTGCCGACCATGCCGCCGCCGTCGGCGGTCATCACGGCGGCCGGGTCGAGGAGGGTGACGAGGGCGGCGATGTCCTTGGTCTCCCATGCCTCTTTGACATGTCTCACCACGTCGGCCTGTCCGGTCGTCGCCGGTGCACGTGCGACGCTCACGCGCCGCCGGGCGGAGGCCGCCAGTTGCTTGGCGGCACCGGGGGTCCGGCCGAGGATGTCGGCGATCTCGGCGAACGGGTACCGGAAGACGTCGTGCAGGACGAACGCGACCCGCTCGGCGGGTGTCATCGACTCCAGGACGACGAGGAAGGCCATGGCCACCGACTCGTCGAGGACGATCTGGTCGGCCGGGTCGGCGGGACCGGTGGGTCCGAGGAGGTCGGCGCCGCCCGCGCGGCTCCCCTCGGCGCGGTCGGGCAGTGGCTCGGGGAGCCACGCGCCGACATACCGTTCGCGGCGGGCCCGCGCCGAGCCGAGCAGGTCCAGGCAGATGCGGCTGGTCACCGTCGTCAGCCAGGCACCGGGAGACAGGATGTCCTCCCGCCGGCTTCGCGGCAGCGCGTACCAGCGTGCGTAGGCGTCCTGTACGGCGTCCTCGGCCTCGGTCACCGAACCGAGCAGCCGGTAGGCGACATTGATCAGTCGGCGTCGCTCGCCGGCTGTCTCGTCCGCGTCGGCCCCGACACTCCCCATGCTGTCCGGCCGCCCCCTCGCCTTACCGCCTTACCTTTCGCGGGCCCATGTCGTCGGACCGGTGAGACCTTATCGATCCACTGCCCGAGGGCGGAAACGGGGACTGACATGACCACCCAGGTGACGGCTACGGCGAACGCGCGGCGCGGCTCATCCTTCCTGCGGATCGCGATCGCCCTGCAGACCCTGACCATCTTCCTTCAGGCGGTCTCCGCCGGCCTGCTGCTGAGCTCGTCCTACGGGGAGACGCTGCACAGTGTGGGCGCCCGGGTGATGTACGGGGCGTCGATGCTCTACGTACTCGCGGCGGTGCTGGCGTGGAAGCCGGGCGGTGGCTCGCCCCGGCCCGTCTGGCACGCGTCCGGATTCCTCGTCCTCGCCTCGGCCCAGGTCGTGCTCGGCATCGCGCATGTGCCGTCGGTCCATCTCCCCCTGGGTGTCCTGATGTTCGGGCTGAGTGTGTGGGTGCTGGCCCGGCGCTGAGATCCGGGTCGCATGCGGGTCGTCCCTGGCCCACGGCACGTTCGCGGGCCGGGGATCAGGGTCCCGGTCCCGGATCCGGCTGGACGGCCTCGGTGATCCCGGCCCGGGCCGCTTCGAGTTGAGCGGCGAACGCGATGCCCAGGAAGAGCGCCACACCGGTCAGGTTGGCCCACAGCAGCAGGGCGACGAAGGCCGTCAGCGGTCCGTACACGGCGCCGAACGATCCGCTTTCGGCGACGTAGAGCGACAGCAGCCACGTGGCGGTGATCCACAGGACGAGGTGGACCGCCGAGCCGAACGCGAGCCAGGTGTAGCCCGGCTGGTCCCTGCGCGGAGACCAGCGGAAGATCACCGCCGACGCGACCCAGGCGAGGAGCACGCCCAGGGGGACTTCGAGGGGCCCCCACCAGTCGAGCAGTTCCGGGGGCCAGCCGAGGGCCTCCACCACCGCCTTCCCGACGGCGTCGCCCGCGACGAGCACGAGGAATCCGAGGACCATCGGCATGCCCGCCGCGAGGGCGAGGAGCAGGGACCGCCCGTACTTGGCGGCGAACGGCCGGTCGCGTTCGATGCCGTAGATGCGGTTGGCGCCCCGCTCGACCTGCGCCATCGCGGAGGCGAGGTTGAGTACGGCGAAGGCCAGGCCCAGCCACATGGCGACGGCGTTCCAAACTCCGGAACCGGCGCTGCGCGCGGTGGCGTCCAGAGCGTCCTCGACCAGAGTCGCGCTGGCGCCGGGCACGATCTGGCCGAGGGTGAGTTCGATGACCCGGCTCACGCTCTCGGTGTGCACGGTGGTGGCCACGCCGACCAGCGCGATGGTGAACGGCACCAGGCCCAGGACCACTTGGAACGCGAGCGAGCGGGCGTTGGTGAAGCCGTCGGCGTAGCGGAACCGGGCGAACGCGTCGAGGAGCAGTCGGCGGCCTCCGTAGTGCCTCAGCGCGGTGAGCGCCTCGTCCCCGGAGAGTTCCTCCCCGATCATGTCCCGCGTCTGCGGGACGTGCACAACGGTCCCCATCGAGAACGTCTCCTCCTGTCGTTCCCCGGCCGGACGAGGAACATGATCTTGCCGCCGGGAGAACCGTACAGCCGGGACAGGATCCGGCGACGGCCGCGGGGTGCCTCACCTCCCTCGGGCGGGCACACCGCTCGGCATGGCCTCGCCCGGGTCAGAAGGGCATACGGCCACGGGTGCGGCGGCCGGCCGAGCCGCTGCGGCCCACGGCGCGGGAACTCGACCGGAACGGCTTGCTGAACAGTCGGCCCAGGACGCCGGGCGCCTTGCCGCCGGCCCGCGCGCCGGTGCCGAGCGAACGCTGCGTACCGCGTTCGGGGTGGCGGGACAGACGCGGGACGAAGAAGGCCAGTACGGCGAGGACCACACATATTCCGATGACTGCGGCGATGATCACGATTCGGCTCCTCAGGTCGGTCGGGAGAACCCGAGTGCCCCGTCGCGCTCCGCCTATGTGAGCGTCCGGGCCAGATACGGTCCGGTCGCGCTCCCCGCCGCCCGCGCCACGTCGGCCGGGGTGCCCGCCGCCACGATCCGTCCGCCCGCGTCGCCGCCGCCCGGGCCGAGGTCGATCACCCAGTCGGCGCCCGCGACCACGGCCATGTCGTGCTCGACGACCACCACGGTGTGCCCGGCGTCGACGAGGCCGTGCAGTTGCCGCATCAGCACCTCCACATCGGCCGGGTGGAGTCCGGTCGTGGGTTCGTCGAGGACGTACAGGGTGTGGCCGCGGCGCCCGTGCCGCAGTTCGGCGGCGAGTTTGATGCGCTGGGCCTCGCCGCCGGACAGTTCCGTCGCGGGCTGGCCGAGGCGCAGATAGCCGAGGCCCACGTCGAGCAGGGTGGCGAGGCCGCGGGCGGCGGCCGGGGTGTCCGTGAAGAACTCCGCCGCCGCCTCGACCGTCAGGTCCAGCACCTGCGCGATGGTGTGTCCCCGGTAGGTCACTTCAAGCGTCCGGGGGTTGTAGCGGGAGCCGCCGCACTCCGGGCAGGGCGCGTAGGTGCTCGGCAGGAACAGCAGCTCCACGCTCACGAACCCCTCGCCCTGGCAGGTCTCGCAGCGTCCGCCCGCCACGTTGAACGAGAACCGTCCGGCGCCGTAACCGCGCTCGCGTGCCCCGTCGGTGGCCGCGAACACCTTGCGGACGACGTCGAAGAGGCCGGTGTACGTGGCCAGGTTCGAGCGCGGGGTGCGGCCGATGGGCTTCTGGTCGACCGACACCAGCCGTCCCACTCCCGGCAGGTTCTCGCCGATCTCACCGACGAGCGTGGACTTCCCCGATCCGGACACGCCGGTGACCGCGGTGAACACGCCCAGCGGGAATTCGGCGGTGACTCCGCGCAGGTTGTGCCGGGTCACCGGTCCGACCTTCAACTGCCCCCGAGGGGACCGGTCTTGGCGGTCCGGTGCGGGTGCGCGGCCGAAGAGGAAACGGGCGGTCGCCGACTCCGCGACGGAGGCCAGCTCCGCCACCGGCCCGCTGTGCAGCACTCTCCCGCCGTGCTCGCCGGCCAGCGGGCCCACGTCCACCAGCCAGTCGGCGCCGCGCATCACGTCGAGATGGTGCTCCACCACGAACACCGAGTTGCCCGCGCTCTTCAGCCGGTCGAGCATGGTGAGCAGGGCCTCGGTGTCCGCCGGGTGCAGTCCCGCCGACGGCTCGTCGAGGACGTAGACGACGCCGAACAGTCCGGACCTCAACTGCGTGGCCAGCCGCAGCCGTTGCAGCTCCCCCGCCGACAGGCTCGGGGTCGCCCGGTCCAGGCTGAGATAGCCGAGACCCAGTTCGAGGATGGGCTCGACACGGGACCTGAGGTCGTCGGTGAGGACACGCGCCGTTTCGGAGGCGCTCCCCGGCAGGTCGGCCAGCTCCGCCAGCGGCAGCGCGGCCAGCTCGGCGATCGTACGTCCCGCGAAGGTCACCGCGAGCGCCTCGGGCCGCAGCCTGCTCCCGCCGCACGCCGGGCACGGCGCGCTGTGCAGGAAGCGTTCCGCCTTCGCCCGCAGGGTCGCGCTCCTGGTGTCGGCGAACGTCTTCATCACATACCGGCGGGCGCTCATGTACGTGCCCTGGTAAGGCCGTTGGATGCGGTCGGCGTCCCGGACCGGATGCACCGTCACCACCGGCTGGTCGTCGGTGAACAGGATCCATTCCCGCTGTTCGGCGGGGAGTTCGCGCCAGGGCCGGTCCACGTCGTGGCCGAGCGCGTCGAGGATGTCGCGCAGGTTCTTGCCCTGCCACGCACCCGGCCACGCGGCGATGGCCCCCTCGCGGATGGACAGCGAGGCGTCCGGGACGAGTGACTCCTCGGTCGTACGGTGCACCCGGCCGAGCCCGTGGCACTCCGGGCACGCCCCGGCCGCCGTGTTCGGGGAGAAGGAGTCCGAGTCGAGGCGCTCCGCGCCGGGCGGGTAGTCACCCGCGCGGGAGAAGAGCATCCGCAGGGAGTTCGACAGGTTCGTGAGCGTCCCGACCGACGAGCGCGACGTGGGCGCGGCACGCCGCTGCCGCAGCGAGACGGCGGGCGGCAGACCGGTGATCTCGGCGACCTTCGGCGCGCCGACCTGGTGGATGAGGCGGCGGGCGTACGGCGCCACCGACTCGAAGTAGCGGCGCTGCGCCTCGGCGTAGATCGTGCCGAACGCCAGCGACGACTTCCCGGATCCGGACACACCGGTGAACACCGCCAGCACATCGCGCGGAATGTCGACGTCCACGCCCTTGAGGTTGTGTTCACGGGCGTCGCGGACGCGGACGTACGGGTCATGCGGACCGGACATGGTGGGGCTCCGTACGGATCAGGGTGGGGGGGTGGGCCGCCCCGGCTCACATGGTGGGGCGGGAGTGCACGCTGACCGCGTAGCCGCAGCCCTCGGAGTAGGGGTCGCCGCCCCAGGTGGCATAGCGCTCGCGGAGGGTCAGTCCCGCCTCGGTGCACCAGTTGTCGAACTCCGCGAGGGTCAACGGTGGTTGTGGCAGGGGCAGGTGTGCGGCGTCCAGTCCCATGCCCGTGACCAGCAGTCCGCCGGGGCGCAGGGCGGCGGCCAGGTGGCGGACGACGGCCGGTTCGGTGCCGGGGGCCAGCAGCGGGATGACGTTCCCGGCGGCGAGCGCCAGGTCGAAGCCCGGGGTCAGGCCGAGGGTGTCCAGGCGGGCCAGGTCGCCGAGGAGCCATTCCTGCGTGGGGGCCTCGCGGCGGGCGACGGCGAGCATCGAGGGGTCGACGTCCACGCCGGTGCAGTGGTGGCCCAGCTCGGCGAGCCGGATCGCGATACGGCCTGTGCCGCAGCCGGCGTCGAGGATCCGGGCGGCGGGCTCCAGCAGCGCGGCGCAGAAGGCGGCCTCGCCATGGACGTCCTGGCCCGACTCGGCGAGCCGCGCGAAACGCCGGGCGTACTCCTCTCCCGCTCGTCCGCCGGTCAGTTCCGCCCAACGGTCGCGTTGCCCGGTCATCTTCAGCGTGCCTTCCGGTCGGCCTCGCCCGCCCGGCGGGGCGAGGGGCGGTGCGATCGCGCTGTCGCGCTCCCGCTCGTGGATGCGGACCTCGCGGTCCGCTACGACCGTACACAGGGGCGGCCCCGCCCGATCCCCGCGGCGCGGCGGGGCGGGGATCGGGTCTCGCAAGGTGGCTCGTGATTCCCTGGGTTCGTCGCGGGCCAGGAACTACGCTCGCGACCATGGTCGAACACGATGCTCCCGGCTCCACCCGCGAGGCCTACGACGCCGTTGCCTCCACCTATGCGGAGATGTTCCGCGACACGCTGCGGGACAGTCCTCTGGACCGCGCGATCCTGGGCGCCTTCGCCGAGGTCGTACGCGCGCGTGGGGACGGGCGGTGCGCGGACCTCGGGTGCGGGCCCGGCCATATCACCGCCCATCTGGACGAGTTGGGGGTGGCGGCGTTCGGTGTCGACGCCTCTCCCGCGATGGTCGAACTGGCTCGGCAGGCCTATCCGGGCCTGCGGTTCGACGTGGGCTCGATGACCGGGCTGGACATCGCCGACGGCGTGCTGGGCGGTGTCCTCTCCCGTTGGTCCGTCATCCACACTCCGCCCCCGGAACTCCCCGTCATCCTGGCGGAGTTCCATCGTGTGCTGGCACCCGGCGGCCACCTGCTGATCGGCTTCTCGGCCAGCGAGGACCCCTCTCACCCGACGCAGGTCTTCGATCACGCCGTCGCGCCGGCCTATCGGTGGTGGCCCGACCATCTCGCCGCGCTGCTGCGCGAGTCCGGGCTCACCGAGGTGGCCCGGATGGTTCGCGAGCCCGAGCCCACCGACCGGCGCCAGTTCAAGGCGATCCACCTGCTCGCCCGCAAGGCCTAGACGGCGATTCCGGCTCTCTCCCTACTCCGCGTAGTAGGTGGCGTCCTGACGGTCGAGGGCGGTGCTCGCCGGCTGGGTGTAGAGCAGGTTGTTGAAGTGGCGGAGGTAGCGGCGGGGAAGTTGTACGAGGAGAGGCGGACGGGGGTGGCACCGTCGGCGACGAGGATGTCCGACTTGCCGTTCTCGGAGACGGTGAAGGAGTTGTGGCCGGGGCCGTACTGGCCGGTGGCGTCGTTGCTCTTGAACACCGGCTGGGCGCTCTTGGTCCAGGAGGCCGGGTTCGTCAGGTCGGCGCTCGCGTTGGCGGTGAGCATGCCGATCCTCCACTTGTCGTTGGCGGCGCCGGCGGAGAAGTAGACGTACCGATTGCCGTCGATGAAGTGGACCTCCGGCGCCCAGATGTGGGCGCCCATCTCGCCGCTGGCGTGCTTGGTCCAGATGGTGGTCTCCGGGGCGGTGGCCAGGCCCTGGAGAGCACGGGGGCGCCGCCCCCATGAGTCGGCAGTCAGCAGTGGTCAGTGGTCAGTGGACGACGTTGAACGTGGCGTCGGCGCGGCCCGTCGCGGTCGAGATCTCGTCGAGGCGCAGCACGAACGACGAGTGCCGGAGGTAGCGGGTCGGGAACCTGGCCGAGCGGAACGACGACCAGGTGGCGTCGGCGAGGCCGGCGACGCGGGTGAAGGTTGCGTCGGTGGCGAAGCCGGCCGTTCCGTCGTTCTTGACGACCTTGATCTCGAAGTTCTCCTGCCGCAGGTAGTAGCCGGGGAAGTTGACCGACTCGAACGACACGCCGGACGCGTCGGACGCGTCGGACAGGCCGGGCCGCAGCCGCCACTGCGCGTCCTGGAACGGGTCGAACGGCAGCTCACTGATCCGGCCGGTGAAGCCGGAGTGACGGACGTAGTGCCCGGGGAAGTTGTACGACTTCAGCAGGTTCCAGCTCGTGCCGCCGTACTTGGCGAGGAGCCGGTCGCGGTCGGCGGCCGTGATCGGGTGCACGGTGTTGTGCTTGGCGTTGAGGGGCGCGGTGTAGGACTGGCGGCCGGCCTTGGTCCATGTCCCCGCCGTCAGGTCGCCCTGCCAGAGGTCGAACTTGGCGTTGGGGCAGTAGGTGTCGCCCCACAGCGACCAGCTCGACGAGGTCAGCGACTTCACCAGGGTCGGGGCCTCGGTGCAGCGGTTCTCGGCGACGCCGGTGGCGTACTTGGTGAAGCTGCCCGGTTCGACCGACGTGGAGCGGGCGCCGGCCAGTCTGCCCGTCGCGTTGTCCTTGTAGTACAGGTAGTTCTGGCCGCTGACATCGGTGACGACGTGCGAGTCGATGACGCCGGTGCCCGCGTCGTAGAACACGGCGGGGTTGGTGGCGGTGACGAAGTCGGTCGTGTAGGCGACGTCGATCACCGAGTACGACTTGCCCTGCGGGACGGTGGTGAAGGTGATGCCGTAGGCGGCCCGGACCGGGTCCCAGTGGACGGCCGGGGCCCAGCTGTAGAAGTTCGGGTTGGTGGCGTTGACCTTGAGGAGGCGGTCGGCCGACCAGTTCACCAGGTCCGGCGAGGTCCAGACATGGATGTTCGCGTTGGCCTTCGCGAAGTCGCCGCCGACGGGGATGTCGGTCGCGAGCGCCACCCAACTGCCGTCACGCAGCCGGTACAGGAACGGGTCGCGGATGCCCTTGGTGCCCACGGTCGGGGTCAGGATCGCGTTGTTGTCGTTGAGCGGCGTCCACTCCCGGCGTCGTCGCTGACGGCCAGGTGCAGGGCGTTGACATTGCCCGCGCCGCTGATCGACTCCTTGAAGTAACCCATCACATAGGCGGCGTCGGCGTCCGCCGCCGCTGCCGTCTGCGCCGGTACGGCCACGCCCACGGCGAGCGCCGCCAGGGCGACCAGGAACGTCGATCTCCTGATCAGTCTTCTCAGCATGGTCTTTCCTCTCGAAGGGGCGGCTGCGCACCCCGGGTGGGCCGCCGACGCCCGCCCCATGAGGCGAGCGTCGGCAGCCTGGGCCGAATCAGCTGGTCAGACGGAAGGTGGCGTCACCGCGGCCCGTGGCGGTGGTGATGGTTTCGAGCTTCAGCTGGAAGGCGTAGTGGCGGATGTAGCGGTCGGGGTGGTTGTACGACTGGAACGAGGACCAGGAGGAGTCGGCGAGGCCGGCGACCTGACGGAAGGTGGCGTCCTCGGCGAACTGGGTGGTGCCGTCGTTGTAGACCAGTTGGAAGTCGGAGCCGTCGTGCCGCAGGTAGTGACCGGGGAAGTTCACCGACTCGAAGGAGACGGTGCCGGTACCGGCCAGACCGGGCCGGGGCCGGAACTGTGCGTCCTGGTTGGTGACGTTCTGGTCGATGCGCACGTCGAAGTTGGCGTGGCGGACGTAGCGGTCCTGGAAGTTGAAGGACTGCAGCCGCTTGCCCGCCACGTTGGCCCAGCGCGCCTGGATCCGGGCGTCCTCGGCGGCCGTCAGGGTCAGGATCGAACCGTGGCGCTTCTTGTTGCCGCCCAGGGAGTAGGTGCCCGCCGTCGGGAGCTTGTAGGTGCCGGTGGCAGACGGGTTGGTCGTCGTGACCGGCATGTATCCCTTTCCGGCCGCGTACTGGTCGAGGTAGAGGGTCCACTCGTTGCGGTCTCTGAACTTCAGCCACATCGGGCCCTCGACCTGCGCGCCGGTCAGGCCGATGCCGGAGAGGTTGCCGAGGTTGGTCCAGGTGCCGAGGATCGAGTTGCTGCCCTCGATCGTGATCTGGCCGTCACCGGAGGCCCGCACATAGCGGAAGTTGCCGACACCGGACGGTACTTCGACGATCTGGGTGTCGATGATCTCCTGCGTGCCGGGGCGCTCGATGTAGATCTGCGGAGTGGTGATCGTACGGAAGTCGGTGGTGCGGGCGTAGTAGATGCGGTGCTTCGTCGCGCCGTTGAGGGGCTTGTTGGTCGCCCAGTACAGGACGTAGCTGTTGGTGGCCGAGTCCCAGATCGCCTCCGGTGCCCATGCGTTGCGCCCGTCGGGGATCGCGCCGGCGACGTTCAGCAGCCACGGCTGGGACCAGGTGACCAGGTCCGTCGACTCCCACACCACGAGGCTGCGGCTGCCGTTGTTGATGGAGTCGCTCCAGGACTGGCCGCAGCTGATGCACAGGTCGGTCGCGATGATCCAGTACTTGCTGCCGTCGGGTGAGCGCACGAGTGCGGGGTCACGCACCCCTCGCGTGCCCACGGTGGAGCGCAGGGTCATCCCCCCACCGTTGAGGTCGGTCCAGTTCAGACCGTCCGCGCTGTACGAGAAGTACATTTGCTGGCCGGTCGCCCCCTCCCCGATGAAGTGGGTCATCAGATAGCCGGGGTCGGCCGCGGCCGCTCGCTGAGGTGTGGTGAGGGCTTGGGAGGTGAAGAGCAGACAGGCGGCTATGAGTGTCGCCGCCAGCCGGGCGAGAAGCCTGGCCATGTGCGTCTCCTGTCTTTCTGCGGGTGCCACGGTCGGGTGAACGTGGAGTCGAGGGAGAAGCGCGGAGCCCGCTCACCGTTCCGGAGGGGTGGTACGGGGCCTGCTCCGTGTGACACGGAACGTCACGAACTGCCGGTGGTGGCGGGCCGGGGGGCTAAGCCGGCGACGAGGGCCGGCGGAGTCGGCCCGGAGGTGAGCCAGTGACGGGTGAGGAACACGGACTGCCCCTTCGACGGCCATAGTTCGAAAAATCGAACACTGTTCGCAAGTTCGACCAGAAGATAGATTTCCACCGAGAGCACGTCAATGGAACCGGCCAGTTTGATCCCACATTTCTCCGGCGCGCGGCGTGAGGCGCGACGGCTCTCGATCGGCCGACATGAGACGCACGCGGCCGACGGCGGCGGTCGTGATCGACTTTTCCGGAACCGAACTTGTCAGTTCCGTTGACCGTCCTCGACCGGCGCCCTATCTTCTGGGGACCGGTGAGCACCGACCGGACACCGCCGCCTTGACGCCGCGCCCTCGCGGTCGTCGCGGACCCGGAGCACAGTGGCGCGTTCGTGGGCGAGGAGGGCCGGCCGCAGGGCGGCGCTTCACGGGGTGGCCCCCAGCCGGAGTCGTTGGATCTCGCCCTCGACGTCGCGGACATGGGCACCGTCGCCCACGCGCACGCCCCAGGCCGTGCGCCCACCGCTCAGCACGTCATCGTCCCGGCGTCCTGTAGGCGGCCCGGCCCCATCGATCATCGCGGATACGTTCCGAACTCTTGACGACCGCCCTATGACTGCGTAGACATGACCGCGCAGTCAGAGGCGACGCCACCGGCCATGGCCAGGCCCTGTCCATCCCGTTCCGCACGCCCTCCCCCGGCGCGCCGCCCCCTTCGCCGCCCCCTTCGCCGTCGGCGGATCACACCGGTCGGTGATCCGCCCCGGACAGGCATCACCATGCTCATCCCCCGAGGAGGAACAATGCACGGCAGTAACAGAGGTCGAGGTAGCGGTAGCGGTGGCGGTGGCGGTAGAGCAGGGAAAGCGCTGGGAGCCTTCGTCGCGGCGTCCGCGATGCTGGCCATACCCGCGTCCGCCGCGCAGGCGTACAACCCGACGGGCGGGACCCTGTACCAGCTCGGCAGCGAACCGTGTCTGAAGGGACGGGGCAACTGCGCGGTCTACCCCAAGTCGGCGCAGCTGCCGAGCGGTCGTCTGGTCGCGTCGTTCGAGAAGTCGACGGTCGTGACGGAGACGGGCAGCGCCGACAGGCAGACGCTCCCGGTCTACAAGAGCGACGACGGCGGCACTTCATGGCAGCCGCTGTCGGAGGTGAAGGCACCGGCGTACCTTTCCGGTGACTCCAAGTACGCGAAGTACACGAGCAATTGGACCAACCCGTACCTCTACACACTTCCGCAGGACGTGGGAGACCTGAAGCAGGGCACGCTGCTCCTCGCGAGTGTCGTGTCGGGCGACGACCACTACTACCGCGAGCACAAGGCGGCCGACCCGCACTGGACACCGTCCAACGACGGCGACCGCAAGGATTTGGCGATCGCCCTCTACTCCAGTGTCGACGACGGCGTGACGTGGAAGATCCAGAACGTGGTGGCGACCGGGGGCTGGCAGGGCGGGAGCGCGGGCGCCACCGGGCAGAACATCGCCAACGCCAACACGAACAAGCAGGTCGATCCCCTCTGGGAGCCGTACCTGATGGTCTACAAGGGCAAGCTCGTCTGCTACTACTCCGACGAGAACGACTACCTCGGCTTCAACGCGACCACCGGTGTGCCGACGCTGGACCCGGCGAACGACACTGCCAAGGACTCCCTCGGTCAGATCCTCGTGCACAGGACCTGGGACGGCCGCAGCGCGAACTGGAGCGCTCCCGTCGTGGACCTCGCGGGTCTGACCCAGGACATGGGCGGCGGGAAGACGGAGATCGGCGGCGGCCGGCCCGGGATGACGAACGTCGTGCGGACGACGGACGGCAAGTGGATGCTCCCCTTCGAGTACTGGGGCGGCGGCGCCAACACCAGATTGGTGATCGCCGACAGCCCGCTGGAGTTCTACAAGGGCTCCGCCACCGGCACGGACGTCGCCTCCCTGCCGGTCGACTCCGGTTCCCGTCCGCTCGCCAGAGGCGGCAGCCCGGTGATCATCAGGCTTCCGGGAGGGCGCCTGGTCTACAACGCGGCAGGCAGCGGCAGTGTCTGGGTCAACGAGAGCGGGCGCAGCGACGGAACGTGGAAGGAGTACCAGACGACCTCGCAGGCCGGCTACAGCCGCAACCTGCAGTACGTCGAGGGCACCGGCCGGATCGTCGTCCTCAACAACCAGGGCACCTCGACGCTCAAGTTCGCCGAGGTCGATCTCGGCCAGTCGGACGGTGCCTACTACCAGTTGGTGAACCGCAGAACCGACCAGGTGATCGGCACCGGCGACAACACCAACGACGCGAATCTCGGCAACGGGGACGTTCCAGACGTCGTCCTGGAGGAACCCGGGGCGGCGGCGAACCCGGACACCCAGTACTGGCATGTGGTGACCGAGCCGAACGGTGGCAGGACGCTGCTCAACAAGTCCGGAGGTCGCGCGGCAGCCATCTGGACCGGGAACGCGACCGCCGGTCAGCGGATCGGCCAGTGGGTCGACGACAGCGCCACCGGCAGCTGGAACCTCGTCAGGACGGACGACGGCTTCTACCGGCTGCAGTCGGCCAAGAACACGAACCTGTACCTGACCGGCGCGTCCGACGGAGCGCCGCTGACCCTGCGGAACGCGGCCGCCGACGGCTCACAGGACTGGGAACTCGTCCCGTAGGCTCCACCCTTCGCTGCCGGCGACACCCCCGGCCGGATGGCAACGTGGGCCCTCTTGCTTTGGCAGGTACTGCACAACAAAGCTTGCCGGGCCCGTACTCGCCCTCTGTGACGTGGAGCTCCCACCATGCCCCGCCTGATCCCGGACAGCCGGCCGCAACGCGTCCTCGCGGCGTCGAACTTCGTCTACACCATCGGCAGCGGCCTGTACCTGACCGCCGGCGTGCTGTACTTCACGCAGGCGGTTCGCCTTCCGGCGGCCGAGGTGGGGCTCGGCCTCGGGTTGGCCGGTCTCGTCGCGCTGGCTCTGGGTGTCACGGTCGGTCATCTGGCGGACAGGTTCGGAGCGCGTGGCGTCTATACGGCCACCCTCGCGGTGCAGGCGGCGGCCACGGCCGGCTTCGTACTCGCGGACAGCTTCTGGCCGTTCGTGCTCGCGGTCTGCGCGGCCGCCGGGGCGAAGACGGCGGGAACAGCCGCACGGTCCCCGCTCATCAGGCACTACGGAGGGGACCGGCCGCAGGAGTTCCGGGCCTATCTCCGTGCGGTGACCAACCTGGGCATCTCGCTGGGCGCGGTGCTGGCGGGCTGGGTGGTTCAGGTCGGCACGCTCACCGCCTACCAGCTGATGGTCGTCGGCAACGCGATCGCCTTCGTGTTCTCGGCGGTGATCCTGGTCCTCCTCCCGCCGGTCGCACCGCTCCCCGCCGCCGGCGGCCCCCGCTGGACCGCCCTCCGCGACCGCCCCTACCTCCTGCTCACCGCCCTCGACGGCATCATGGCCGTGCAGTTCAAGGTGCTCACCGTGGGCATCCCCCTCTGGCTCGTCGGAGCCACCACCGCCCCGCACTGGCTCATCTCGGGCACGATCCTCACCAGTACCGTCATCGTGATCGCGTTCCAGGTACGAGCGAGCCGCAACATCGTGTCCCCGGCGGCGGGGGGAAACGCCTACCGGCGGGCAGGCGTGGCCTTTCTCGTCTCCTGCTCCCTGATCTCACTGGCCGCGGGCATACCGGCGTGGACCGCCGCGGCCCTGCTCCTCACCGCGGCGGTGATCCACACGATCGGTGAACTCTGGTACTCCGCCGCGGGTTTCGAGGTGTCCTTCGCCCTCGCCCCGCAGCACTCCACCGGCCAGTACCTGGGCGTGTTCGGCCTGGGCGCGGGGTTGGCCGACGCCCTCGGACCGGCGCTGATCATCTCGCTGTGCATCACCTGGGGCCGCCCCGGCTGGTTCG
Source organism: Streptomyces sp. NPDC001868 (assembly GCF_040297125.1). NCBI lineage: Bacteria > Bacillati > Actinomycetota > Actinomycetes > Kitasatosporales > Streptomycetaceae > Streptomyces > Streptomyces sp. NPDC001868. The sequence continues at coordinate 350,272 of NZ_JBEOYO010000001.1, forward strand.
TCGTCGGGACCCTGTTCGCCCTGACGGGACTGATGGCGCCGCTCGCCGTCCGCTGGGCGCAGTCCCGGCAGGCGCATCCCGAACCGGCGGAGAGCGGGTCGGCCGTACGGCCCGTGTGAGGACGGCCCGTGTGAGTACGGCCCGTGTGAGTACGGCCCGTGTGAGCTCAGCGGGCGACGAGGCGCACGGTGGCGTGCGCCGGGCCGTTCACCGTGATCGAGCGCAGCGGCTCGATGTCTCCGGCCGGTTCGACGGCGGTGACCGTCTCCGCGAGTGTCTCCAGGAGCATCCGCATCTGGTGGCGGGCCATGGTGCTCCCGACGCAGACGTGCTCGCCCGTTCCCAGGGCCAGATGGCGGTTGGGCTGCCGGCCGAGGTCGAAGCGTCCGGGTTCGGTGAACACGGACTCGTCCCGGTTGGCCGAGGGGATCCACAGAACGACCCGGTCCCCGGCGGCGATGTGCCGCCCCCGGACGACGGTGTCCGCCGTGGCCGTGCGCATGCTGTGCGTGGCGCTGCTCGTCCACCGCAGCACCTCCTCCGCCGCGGTCCTGACGAACTCGCCGTCCCGCTCCCGCACGAGCCGCTCCCACTGCCCCGGATGCGCGGCGAGGGCGAGGATGCCGGAGGCCATCGACAGGCCCGCGTTCTCCGACGCTCCGACGAGGTTCTCGACGCCGAGCAGGATCTCGGTCTCGGTGAGCAGGTCGCCCTCCACCTCGTTGTTGACGAACATGCTCATTGCGTCGTCGGCGGGCTCCTCCATCCGCGCGTACATCAGGTCGATGAAGAAGCGCATCAGCGGGAGGTGGCTGGTGAGGGGTTTGCCGGACTCGAACGCCTCCGTGGTCCACCTCAGCAGTCGCTCGCGGTCCTCCGGCGGCACACCGAGCAGCCGGGCGATGCTGTGGCCGGAGAGCCGGGCTCCGATGTCGTGGACCACGTCGCAGGTGCCCGACTCGACGGCGCGGGTCACGACCGAGCGGACCTCGGCGCGCATCTCCCCCGCCAGGGAACGGGCGCACCGTTCGCTGAACCGGTCGGCCACCTGCCCGCGCAGGGCGCGGTGCCGTGGTGGATCGGTCAGGGCCATGGTCAGTCCGCTGCCGGGGTCCTCCCCCAGTTGCGTCGGCCGCAGCAGGACGCCCCGCGCCGAACTGAAGAGGCCCGGGTCCTGGTACACGTCCCGGATGTCCTCGTACCGGGTGAGCGACCAGAAGCCGGGCAGGTCGCCCGGCTCGTGCCAGTGGACCGGGGCGTCCTGTCGCATCCGGCGCCACAGCTCGTGCACCTCGCCGGAGGCGTGCAGCTCCGGGTCGACGACATCGGCGGGGGTGAAGGCGATGACGGTCATGACGCGGCTCCCGCGGCGATCAGGGCCAGACGGTCGTGGAAGCCGTCGAGCAGCTTCGACGCGGTGGTGTGGGCGACGGTGTCACGCCGGTACGAGAGCACCACGTCGAGCGCGCCGTCCTCGTCCGGCCACACCTCCAGGTGCAGTTCCAGCGGGAGGGCGGCGTACGGCGGGCGCAGATGCGCGGCGGTGACACCGGGCAGGTCGAGCCGGGGCGGAGGGTTGTCCTGGAGGGCGAAGAGGGTCTGGAACACCGGAGGTCGCCCGGCCGTGGTCGTCCCCACGGCCCCTGCGAGGGCAGTGAAGGGGACGTCGCCGCGTGCGAAGGCTCGGTGGACCCGTCTGCCGGTCTCCCGGATGCCGTCCTCGCCACCGCCGAGGGCGGCGCCGCCCAGGCGCACCGGCACCATGTTGATCAGACAGCCGATGGTCCGCTCCAGCTCCGGGACGGTGCGCTCGGCGACGGGCACGCCCACCGCGAAGTCCCGCTGCCCGCTGACCTCGGCCATCGTGTCCGCCCAGGCCGACAGGAGCACCGTGAACCGGCTCGCTCCGGGTGCGGCGCCCCGTTCGTCGAGGCGGGCCGTGAGAGCGGGGGCGAAGGACACGTCGAGGTGTCCCGTCCCGGTCTCCCCGGGGCCGGGCGCCTCGGGCCAGCGGAGCTCGGGCACGCCCCGGAACTCCTCCCGTATCCGCTCCGTGCGCCTCGCCGGGTCCGCCGAGTCCGTGACCGCCGTGACCGCCGCCGTCAGCCGGGCACGCTCGGCCAGGGTGGGCGGGGTCGTGCGCGGCTCGCGCCCGGCGTAGGCGTCGGAGAGGTCGCGGGCCAGGACGGATTCCGACCGGCCGTCGAAGACGATGTGGTGGACCAGCACCCCGAAGAGCCGGCCTCCGGTGCCGGTGACCGGCACCAGCGCGGTGCGCCACAGATCGGCGTCCTGGGGTTCGAGGGGCTCCTCGAAGAGCCGTCGCAGCGCGCCGACCGCCTCGTCCACGGTCGGTCTGGCGTCCAGGAGTTCCAGTGGCGGGGCGGAGATGTCGGTGACCTCGGCATGGGGCCGGGGGTCCACGCGGAAGGCCGTACGCAGCGTCTGGTGCCGCTCGTGGACGGCGGCGACGGCCACCTCCAGGGCGTCCGGGTCGAGCGGGCCGTCCAGGTGCCAGGTCATCAGGCAGTACGAGGACCGGTCCTGCGGCGCCGTCAGATGCCGGGTGAGGAAGACCAACTCCATCGCGGTCAACGGGATGTCACCGGTCAGCGGGATGTCACCGGTCGGTGACGGTACGGCGGTGTCCCTGGCCCGCGTCGACCGCAGCCACGTTCCGAGGCGTTCGGCCGACGTGTGCTCGTACAGGCCGGACAGCGGGACCGGTCGCCCCGCCCGCTTGCCGATGCGGGTGCAGGCACGGGCGGCCTGGAGCGAGGTGCCGCCCAGTTCGAAGAACGACATGTGCGGCGGGACGGTCCGCCGGCCCAGCACGGCGGCGAAGGCCTCGGCCACCAGACGGACGAGCGGATCTCCGACGTCACCGACGGTGTCCACGGGGCCGACGTCACCAACGGGACCGACGGGGCTGACGGGGCCGTGGGCATGCTCGGCGGGCTCCTCGGGCACGCTCGCCAGCAGGGCGCGGTCGTCCAGCTTGCCTCTGCCGGTCAGCGGGAAGGAGTCGACAAAGGCGATGTCGGCGGGGCGTTGGTAGGCGGGCAGGTGGCGGGCGAGGATCGCCGGTATGTCCGGTGGAGCGTCCGGTGGGGCCGCGCCCGCCCGGTTCGGGACGCAGAACGCCACCAGTTCGAAGGCGCCGGCGAGTTCGTTCCAGCGCGGGACCACCCGGCAGTCGGCGACGGACGGGACCAGGCGGACGATCTGCCGCTCCACCTCAACGGGTTCGACACGGTTGCCCCGGACCTTCACCTGCCGGTCGATCCGGCCGCGGAACTCGACGATCCCGTTCTCGTCCAGGGCGCCCAGGTCCCCGGTGCGGTACAGCCGGACCCGTTCACCGAGAATGTCGACGTACGTGAACTTCTCGGCGGTGAGGGCCGGTTCACCGAGGTAGCCGTGGGCCAGGCCGTCGCCCGCGACGCAGATCTCCCCCGGTTCTCCGGGCGCGCAGGGGCGGTCGCCCTGGAGGACGAAGACGGAGGTGCCCGGTACCGCCCGGCCCAGCGGGATGCCGGCGGGCCGGGCGCAGTCCGGGGCGGTGATGCGGTGGGTGGTGGTGAACACCGTGCTCTCGACCGGGCCGTAGCCGTTGATCAGGGCCGTGTCGGGGAACCGGTCGAGGAAGCGGGCGACGTGCCGCGCGGAGAGTCGTTCCCCGCCGATGACGACCTGGGACAGGCCGCTCATCGCCGTCAGGTCCTCGTCCACGATCAGGTTGAACAGACTGCTGGTCAGCCACACCGTGTTCACCCCGTGGCCGGCGACCGTCGCGCGCAGGGCCTCGGCCGTGAGGAACGGCTCGGCGACCAGGACGCAGGTGCCGCCGTTGTACAGCGCGGCCCACAGTTCGAGGGAGAACGCGTCCCACGGCAGCGCCGCCGCGAGGGGGACGACCGTGTCCCGGTCGAAGCGGGCGAAGGTGCCGGGCCGGAAGAGCCGTGCCGTCGCCCGGTGCGGGGTGATCACTCCCTTGGGGCGTCCCGTGGTTCCGGAGGTGAAGAACACACAGCACGCGTCGGAGTCCCGAACCGCCACGGCGGTGCGGCGGGCCGGGTTCTCCCCCGGGCCGTCGTCGGCCGGTGTCCACAGCGGCGCGGACAGCCGGGCCTCGGTGCCCCGTCGGGCGACGACGAGGGGCGGCCGGAGCTGTGCGACCACCGCGTCGAGACGCGCGGGCGGCCAGTCCGGATCGAGCAGCGCGTAGGCGGCACCGCATTTGAGAACGGCCAGCAGAGCGACGACCAGGTCGACGGAGCGCGGCATCAGGATCGGCACCGACTGCCCCTGGGCGACACCGGCTGCTGCGAGTCGGTCCGCTAATCGCTCGGCGCGGGCGTCCAATTCACCGTAGGACACCTGGGTGTCCCCTGCAACGAGTGCTGTGGATCGCGGTCGAGCGCGCGCCTGTGCGGCGAAGACGTCATGCAGTCCTTCCCCCGGTGTTTCATTCGACTGCAACTCGTCGACCCCCTTCACAATCAGGAGCGTACGACGTTGCCATGTCTGATCGTTTCCTGCCAACCTCCTTTTCTCAAAAAGGGGTTGAGACCGAGTTCAGCATGAATATGATCACGGGGCGACACGGCATCGGTGCGGCATCAGATGGAATATCCGATATCCAACGGCATGATGGGGGACGTTGTGACGAGTCGGGATCGTTCCCTGGACATCGCGGTCATGGGCATGGCGGCGCGGTTACCGGGTCCCCGTGAATTGGACGACTGGTGGGACTCCCAGCTCCACGGCGGCGTGCACAGCAGGAGATACACGCGGGAGGAGTTGCTCGCGGCCGGTGTCCCCGCCGCACTGGTATCCGACCCGGACTATGTGCCCGTACGCGGCCATCTCGACGACTGGGACCGCTTCGACCACGACTTCTTCCAGATCCGGGGGCGCGAGGCCGAACTGATGGACCCCCAGCATCGCTGGATGCTGGAGGTGGCCTGGAACGCCCTCGCGGACGCGGGGGTTCCGCCCCGCGACGACACTCTGGTGACCAGCGTCTACGCGTCCATGACGGGCAGCGGCTACATGCGCGCGATGGTCCGTGGCGGAAGCCTCGATCCGGGCCTGCTGGACGATGTGATCCACGGCACCGAGCCGGACTTCATGGCGAGCCGCGTGGCGTACAGACTGGGCCTGACCGGGCCGGCCTTCGCCGTGCAGACGGCCTGCTCCTCCTCGCTGGTGGCCGTGCACCTGGCGGTGCAGGCACTGCTCGGCGGCGACTGCGACCAGGCCCTGGTGGTGGGAGCCGGGTTCGGCTATCCGCAGGCGGGCCATCTGCACCAGCCGGGCGGCGTGCTGTCGGCGACGGGGGCGTGCCGGCCGTTCGACCGGCACGCGGACGGGGTGATCGCCGGGTCCGGCGCGGGTGCCGTGGTCCTGCGCCGTCTGTCGGACATCACCGAGGACGATCCGGTGCCGTACGGCGTCATCCTGGGCACCGCGATCAACAACGACGGGAACGCGAAGGCCGGTTACTACGCGCCCTCCTCCACCGGGCAGCAGCGGGTCATCGGCGCGGCGCTGGACGCGGCCGAGGTCGACGGCGGCTCCCTCGGCTATCTGGAGGCCCATGGCACCGGCACCCGGATCGGGGACCCGATCGAGTGGGCGGCGGCCAGCTCCGCGCTGCGCGGGGCGGGGGCCCGGCCGGGCAGTGTGGCGGTGGGCGCCCTGAAGGCCTCCATCGGCCATCTGGACGCCGCCGCCGGGGTCGCCGCGCTGATCAGGGCCCTGCTCGTGGTCCGTAGCGGTGTGATCCCGCCGGTCGCCGGGTTCACCGCGCCCAATCCCCTGCTGGAGACCGAGGACTGCCCCCTGTACGTCCCCACCGAGGCCGTCCCCTGGACCGGTGAGCGCCCGCGACGCGCCGGGGTGAGCGCGTTCGGTATCGGCGGCACCAACGCACACGTCGTGATCGAGCAGGCACCACCACGCGAGCCGGCCGGCTCCGGGGCGGGGGCACGGGCGCCGCGCGAGCGCCTGGTGCTGCTGTCCGCTGCGGATCCCGAGGCGCTCGACCGGGTGGCCGACGGGCTGGCCGACCATCTCCGGGCCCATGACCCGGATCTCCACGACGTGTGCGGCACCCTCGTCAACGGCCGCCCCGCGCTGGGCGAGCGCCTCGCCGTCACGGGCCGGACGAGCACCGAGGTAGCCGAGCGCCTCGCCGCCCGGGCCGGGACCTTCCGGGGCACCGCGCCGGTGACGGGACCCGACCCGGTGATCCTCCTCTTCCCCGGCGGGGGCGCCCAACGCCCGGGAATGGCCGAGCCCTTCACCGTCCTGCCCGGGTTCCGCCCGGCGCTGGACCGGTGCCTCGCGGTGTTCGACTCCCCGCTGGCGGAGCGGATCCGGCAGGCGCTGTTCGACCCGGACTTCCCCGCCGACGAGCTGAACCGGCCCGCGCTGGCGCAGCCGGCCCTCTTCGCCGTGGGCCACGCGGCGGCGACCGCGCTCATGGACCTGGGGGTCCGGCCGGCCGCCGTGTGCGGACACAGTTCCGGGGAGATCACCGCCGCCGCGGTCGCCGGAGTCTTCGGCCTGGAGGACGCCGCCGCGTTCATCACGGCGCGCGGCCGGGCCATGCAGGACTGCCCGGAGGGCGCGATGCTGGCCCTCGGGGTGGACGTGAAACAGGCCCTCGCGCACGCCGAGGAATGGGGTCTCGACCTCGACGTGGCCGCGGTCAACGGCCCTGACTCCTGTGTGCTGGGCGGGCCGGTCGAGGAGGTCGACGAATATCTGCGGCGCGTCGGCGACACCTGTTTCGTACGGCGGCTGCGCTACTCCCACGCCGGCCACTCCCGTCTGATCGAGCCCGCGCTGCCCGCGCTCACCCGGGCGATGGAGCGGATCGAGCTCCGGCCGCCCACCCTGCCGATCGCGCTCAATGTGTCCGGTCGGGTCGTCGCGGCCGGTACGGTCCTCCCGCGCGACCTGTTCGTCACCCAGGTCCGGCAGTCCGTACTGTTCGGCGCCGCCCTCGACTCACTGGCCGCACACCTGCCGGGCGCCCTGGCCGTGGAGATCGGCCCGGGGCGCCCCCTCTCACCACCGGCGGAGGCGGCCGGCTTCCCCGTGGTCGCCCTGGACCGGGCCAGGGACGCGCAGGGGACGACCGCGCTCGCCGGTGTCGGCGCCCTGTGGGCCCTGGGCCAGCCGATAGCCGTGGACGCGCTGACCGGCGGGGGCCGCAGGGTCCGACTCCCCGGCTATCCCTTCGCGGGTCCGCGCTCGGTGGCCCCGGAGGCGCTCGCCGCCCCGGAGGCGCTCGTCGCCCCCGCGAACGCCCCGGCCCCCGCCCCGCTTCCGGAACAGCCGAGCGAGGAACCGGAACCCGAGTGCCCGGCACCCGTCGATCCGGCGGAGGGAGTGACACGGATCTGGGCGGAACTGCTCGGTCGGGACGATTTCCCGGCGGATGCCGACTTCTTCGCCGAAGGCGGAGATTCCCTGCTGATCACCCGGCTCATCCGCAGGGTGAACAGCGAGTTCGACATCCGTGTCCCCGTGCGCGAGATGCTGGCCCGGCGGACACTGAACGGCCATATCGCGGTGGTCGTCCGAATCCGGGACGAATCCGACCGCTAATCAGGATCCTCATTATGGGCGGGCGAACACAATTCGGCCGCCCCGCAACACGGATTACCCAATTCCGCTTATTGCACAGGGGAGTTCTTCTTGTCGGCCTCGCACCATGTGAAATTCATCGGCGAACCATTGCCCGAAGAAGCGTTCGTTCCCGCACACGAAGCGGTGGCTTCACTGGCCGCCGACCGTCCCACGGCGGTCGCCCTGCGCTGCGGTGACCTCGACCTCACGTACGGCGATCTCGTCGCCTGGTCCCGGCGGTTGTCCCACCGTCTGGCCGCGGCCGGGGTGGGCGCCGGTGACCGGGTCGCCCTCCTCGCCGAGCCCTCCGCCGCGATGATCGCGTCCGTGCTCGGCGTCCTCGGCGCGGGCGCCGCCTATGTGCCCGTCGATCCGGCGCAGCCGGATGCCCGGATCGCCGCGATCCTCGACGACGCGCGGGTGCGGGCCGTGGTGGCTACGGCCCGGACGCGGTCTCGTACGGCGGGTTCCCGGGTGCCCGTCGTGACGGTCCCCGACGTACCAGGCGAGGAACCGGACACCGCGCCCTCCGACTCCTTCGCCGCCACGGTCGGCCCGGCGGACCCGGCCTATCTCATCTACACCTCCGGCAGTACGGGCGAGCCCAAGGGTGTCGTCGTCGAGCACCGCAACCTCACCGCCTCGACCCGGGCCCGCCTCCTCGTCCATCCGGGGACCCCGACCTTCCTCCTGCTGTCACCGTCGGCCTTCGACTCCTCGGTCGCCGGGATTTGGGGGACGCTCCAGGCGGGCGGCTGCCTGGTCGTGGCGTCCGACGCCGAACTGCGCGACCCGGAGCGGCTGGTCGCCCTCATCGCCCGCCACCGTGTGACCCGCACCCTGTGCGTGCCCACGCTGTACGGGCTGCTGCTCGACGCCGCCGAGCGCGCCGGGACCGAGCCGCTGGCCTCCCTGCGGCAGGTGATCGTCGCGGGCGAGGCCCTTCCGCAGGCACTGGTCGACCGGCACTTCGCGGTCCACTCCCCCGGGGTGGATCTGGTCAACGAGTACGGCCCGACCGAGACGACCGTGTGGGCCACCTTCCAGCGTTTCACCGGGGCCGGACCAGTCGGCATCGGCGGGCCCATCCCCGGTGCTCTGCTCTACGTCCTCGACGACGGACTCCGGCCCGTACCGCCGGGCGCGGAGGGCGAGTTGTTCATCGGCGGGCCGGGGGTGGCCCGTGGCTACTTCGGCCGCCCCGAGGCCACGGCGGCGGCCTTCCTCGACGACCCCTTCGCCGACGAGCCGGGCGCCCGCATGTACCGGACCGGCGACCTCGTGCGCCGGAACACGGCCCACGGGCTGGACTTCATCGGCCGCAAGGACGACCAGATCAAGGTGCGCGGCCACCGCGTGGAACTCGGCGCGGTCGAGTCGGCACTGCGCCCGCTGGAAGGCGTCCAGGAGGCGGTCGTCCTGCCCGACGTACGAGGAACGGGTCTGATCGGCTTCGTGGCCTCGCGGGAGGGCGCGGACCCGCTCGCGCTGCGCCGCGCCCTGGCGGAACAGCTGCCTGCCGTGATGGTGCCCGGCGAACTGCGGGTGCTGCCGGAGCTGCCGCGCAACCTCAACGGCAAGCTCGACCGCGCACTGCTGCGGACGCTCGCCGCCGAGCCGTCCGTCACCCGCCCCGCCGCCGTGTCCCGCTCCGACGATCCGCTCACCGCCCAGGTGACCGCCGCCTGGTCGGAGGTGCTCGGCGTGGCGGTGGTGCCGCCGGACGTCAACTTCTTCGATCTCGGGGGCCATTCACTGGCCATGTTCCAGCTGCAGGACGCGCTGGAACAGCACTGCGGGCTGCGGCCGTCGATCGTCGACCTGTTCCAGGAGACCACCGTGGCGGCACAGGTCACGCTCATCCGCGCCGGCCGGGAGCAGGGCGAGGACGCGGCGCCGGCCTCCTCGGCCGAGGCCGCCCGCAGAGCCCGGACCGCCCGGCTCCGACAGCAGCGCGCACGGAAGGGGGCCCGTCGATGACCGCGAACACCTCGCGCTGGCTGGCATGCGAGACGGCCCGGCCGGAAGCGCGTACGCGACTGGTGTGCTTCCCGCACGCCGGCGGGTCGGCCTCCTTCTACCGTTCCTGGGGCGAGGCGCTGACCGAGGCGGAGGTCCACGCGGTCCAGTACCCGGGCCGCGCCGACCGGTTCGACGAGGAGCCTCCGCACGACCTCCTTCGGTTGGCCGCCGACATCGCCGAGGCGCTCGAACCCCTGGCGGATGTCCCGCTGGCGTTCTTCGGGCACAGTCTGGGCGCTCCCATCGCCCTGGAGACGGCACGCGCGCTGCAACGCCGGGGCATCCACATCGAGCACCTGTTCGCTTCGGGTTCCCGTGACGCCCCGCTGCCCACCGGCCTCGTCGCCGAGGAGGACCCCGACCGGCTGCTCGACGATCTGGTCAGGATGGGCGGCACCGACGCGGAGATGGCGGCCGACCCGATCTTCCAGGAGGTGGTCCTGCCCTATCTGATCGCCGACGGCCGTATGTTCCACGACTACGCCATGGCGCCCGAGCCCCTGCTCACCTGCCCGGTCACCACCATCGTCGGCGACCGGGACGACGACGCGGACCGCCGCCCGTGGAGCGCCCTGAGCACCCTGCCCGTCCAGGAGGCCGGCGTCAGCGGCAACCACTTCTATCTGATCGCCGACCCGCCGTTCTCCGTCCTGCGCGAGGCCCTCCTCGTCCGGCGCCCCGACTCCCGCTGAACCGGACGGACCGTGACCGAGGGCGGCGATGGCCCCGCAGTCGACTCAAGGAGTACCGCTGACTCCCCGGTTGACGTACCTTCAGTACGTGAAGAGCGGGGGGAGAGGATGACTCAAGGGGTTCGGGCTCAGCAGCGGGAGCGGACTCGGCAGGCGTTGGTGCGGGAGAGCAGACGGTTGTTCTCCACGCTGGGGTACGGAGCCGTGGGTCTGTCGGAGATCGTGCGGGCGGCAGGGGTCACCAAGGGGGCGCTGTACCACCACTTCGCCAGCAAGGCCGAGTTGTTCCGGGCCGTGCTGGAGCAGGTGCAGCAGGAGGTGGCCGACCGGATCGCCGAGACTGCGGACGCCCGGGAGGACACCTGGGACCAACTGGTCTCCGGATGCCAGGCGTTCCTCACCGTGTCCACGGATCCGGAGATCCAGCGCATCATGCTGGTCGACGGTCCGGCGGTGCTCGGGTGGAGCGAGTGGCGGGCCATGAACGAGACGACTTCGGGGCAGCATCTGGCGCAGGTGCTGGAGGAGTTGATCGGCAAGGGGACGATCGCCGCGCAGCCGGTCGAGCCGCTCACCCATCTGCTGTCGGGCGCGATGAACGAGGCGGCGCTGTGGCTGGCCGCTTCGACGAACCCCCGCGATCTGGACGACACCCAGACCGCGCTGGTGGCGATGCTGGACGCCCTGCGGGTCGAGTGACGGCGAGGGCGCCCCGCCGGGTGCGGGACGCCCTCGCCGTGCCGCTCGGCCCGTCGGCCCGCTCAGCGGGCGAGTTCGTCGGCTCGCGCGGAGGGGCGGCCGGCGCGGCGTGCGCAGGTGTAGCAGCCGCCCTGGCCGCGGCGGATGTTGTTCAGCGTGGGGGTGCCGATGTGACCGCAGGCCACGCAACGGCACCGCCACCGGTCGCGCACCCGGCCGGGGAAGGGTTCCAGCGGTTCCATGCCGATCGCGCGCATCTCCGCCTCGGCGGTCTCGCGCTCCACCGGTACCCGGCCCGCGCACGCGCGGCAGCCGCCCTTTCCGGCACGGATCCCGAAGAGCCGGGGATGGACGGTACGGCCGCAGACGATGTGCCGGCAGGACCATCTCACCCTGGATCCCGGGTAGGGCTCCAGCGGTTCGAAGCCTGCGGCGCGCATGTCCGCCTCGGCCCGCTCCCGGCCGGCCGCCCGTCGCCGCTCGCCGGCGGCGAGGCGTCCGCAGTGCCGGCATCCCCCGCTCGCACCGATGCGCACCGAGGTGAAGGTGGGCGCGACATGGTGCGCGTTCTTGACGCAGCGGCTGTTCCAGGCCACGTTCGCCCCGGGATAGGGCTCCAGTGGTTCGAGTCCCGCGGCGCGCATGACCGCGACCGCCACACCGGCGTCGATTCTTCCGGGCATGACTGCCTTCCCCCTCTTGGCTGTCGATCTCGCGTACGCGCCGATGGGTCATTTCGGTGCGACGACGAGGATCTGTACTCCGTTCGGATCGGTGACGACCAAGTCGTTCCCCGCGGAACCTCCGGTGTCGGGTGATCGCCTCGCGGCGGACGCGCCGCAGGCGGCGATGCGTTCCAGCTCCCGTTCCCCGCCCTCCACTTCGAGGGTGAAGCGGATCATGCGCACCGGCCGCCGCTGCGCTTCCGGCAGGGCCGGGTGCGTGGTGTCGAGAAGGGCGAGTTCACAGGGCGTCAGTCCGGGGCGGCCGAGACCGACGTACCAGTCCGTCTCGTGTGTGACCTTGTAGCCGAACAGCTTGGTGTAGAACTCGCGGGACTCCTCGAGGCGTGTGGTGCGGATCACCGGACAGAGGCTGGTCAGCATGGAGCGCCATCTCCAGTCACGTACCGAAGGTATGCGAGTGAACTTAGTGACATACCATCGGTATGTCAACAAGGGCCGCCGCCGGTGCCGTTCACCGCCCGTCCCTGCAAGTCACCCTGGAAAGCAGCCCAGTTCAGCCGGTACGGCGCGCCGGGCACGGGGGTGCCCGACGGGACGGCCAGGGCCGCGGCATGGGTGGTGTTCTGCGGACCGCAGGACAGGTTCCGGACGGTCCAGCCCGACGGGCGCGCGGGCGTCCCGGGCCCCGCGCGGTCCCCCAGCCAGTCCCGCTCCAGTCCGCGTCCGAGCCCGGTCCCGAGAGCCTTCAGATAGGCCTCCTTGCGCGCCCAGAGCCGGCAGAACCGCGAGGACCGCTCCTCCTCGGGGACCGCCAGCAGCTCGCGCCGCTCCTCGGGGTGCAGGCGCTCCAGGCACGCCTCGACGGTCCTGCGGCCGGGTACCCGCTCGGCGTCCACCCCCAGGGGCACGCGGCCGATCGCGACGAGGGACAGGCCCGGGGCATGGGAGAGCGAGAAACACAGGCCCGCCTCGGGATCGAGGAGTACGGGTCTGCCGTGCGGACCGCCGCAGCGCGCGCACGGCTCACGTCCGTACAGGACGTCGACGGGATGGCAATCGAGGTGCGCGGCCAGCAGCAGACGGAGTGCCGTGTGCGCCGCGACGTAACGGGAACGGTCCGGTTCCCGCCGGAAGGAGCGGGCCCTGCGCCGCTCCGCCGGGTCCAGCAGGGAGAGGCTGAGCGCCTCGTCCCACGGTGGAGGACGCCGCACGGCCCACACCTGCGGACGCTCCGGTTCCCTCGGCCCCTCCACCGTCATGTGCCCCCGCTCTCGCACCCGGCGGACGTGACGACGGGTGGCGCTCCTCGTTGACACGACGAACGCCACCCGCTCAGACGCCCCGCGACCACCTCGGAAAGGTGCCCCGATGACGTCCTCCGCCATGACCGGTTTCTACCCGGTGATCTGCACCCCGCTGCTCCAGGAATCCGTGAGGTTCTACACCGGCCTGCTCGGATTCGAGACGACCTTCGAGAACGACTGGTACGTCAGCCTCCGGCGGCACGAGCCACCGCACTACGAACTCGCCCTGGTCGACGCCGGCCACGAGACGATCCCCCCGGCGTTCCGCCGCCCCGCCCAGGGCGTCCTGCTCAACTTCGAGGTGACCGACGTCGACGCCGAGTACGCCCGGCTCGTGGACGACCTCGGCCTGAAACCCGAACTGCCGCTGCGCAGCGAGGACTTCGGGCAGCGGCACTTCATCGTCGCCGCCCCCGACGGCGTACTCATCGACGTCATCACGCCCATCGCGCCCACCGACGAGTACGCCGCCGCCTACACGGATCCCCCCGGCGCCTGAGGGCGGACGGGCCGCTCCCGGGTCAGGAGGCGGCCTGCCGCGCGGGCGCGGCGGGGCTCTCGGCGGACTCCCCGGCCTGCTCCCCGGCCTGCTCCCCGGCCTGCTCCTCGGCCGGCTCCTCGGCCTGCTCCTCGGCCGCTCCCGTGGGCGGGAACTTGATGACGACGGCGACGAGCACGGCCGTCCCGAGCGCCACCAGCGCCCCGATGACCCCGATGACGTTCATGCCGTCGGTGAACGCGGCCCGGCCCGAGTCGGCGAACGCCGCCGCCACGTCCGAGGACAGGCCCTTCGCCGCCTCCAGCGCCCCGGCGAGCGTGTCACCGGCGCCGTCCGGCACCCCGGCGGGAACGTCCACGCCGCTGCGGTACACCGCGGTACCGACACTGCCGAGGATGGCCACGCCGAGCGCCATGCCCAGCTCGGTGCTGGTCTCCGAGATGGCCGCGGCGGACCCGGCCTGCTCGGGCGGCGCCGATCCGACGACGATGTCGGTGCCCAGCGCGATGAGCGGGCCGCCACCGGCGTACACGAAGGCGAAGCCGGTCACGACCTGCGCGATCCCGGAGGTGCTGTCCGCGAGGGCCAGCGTGACGTGGCCGAGCGCCGACACGACCAGGCCGACGGCGACGACGTACGCGGGCCTGATCTTGCTCGCGGCGATCGGGGACACCACGGCCGTCACGATCAGCGCGAAGGCGGCGGGCAGCAGGTACAGGCCGGCCTTCATCGGGGACAGCCCGCCCACCAGCTGCAGGTACTGCGTCACGAACAGATAGGTGCCGCCCGCGACCAGCATGCTCAGCAGCAGCGTCACCAGGGACGTACGGAAGGCGGGGTTGCCGAACAGACGGAAGTCCAGCAGCGGGCTCTCCAGGGTGCGCTGGCGACGGACGAACACGGCGCTCACGGCCAGGCCCACGACGAGGACCAGCAGCGGCAGCGCGGACACGCCGTCGTTGGCGATCTCCTTCAGGCCGTAGATCACCGGCAGGATCGCCGCCAGCGACAGGGCCACGCTGACCAGGTCGACCCGGCCGGCCTGCTCGTCGCGGTACTCCGGCAGCAGGACGGGGCCCGCCACCAGCAGCAGCGCCATGACGGGCACACCGAGCAGGAAGACCGACCCCCACCAGAAGTACTCCAGCATGGCGCCCCCGACCACCGGGCCGAGTGCGATGCCGACGGAGAACATGGTGACCCAGACGGCGATGGCCACGCCTCGCTGCCGGGCGTCGCGGAACATGTTGCTGATCAGCGCCAGCGTGGAGGGCATCAGGGTCGCGCCGGTGATGCCGAGCGCCGCGCGCGCCGCGATCAGCGCGGCCGGGGTGTCGGCGTAGGCGGCGGCCACCGAGGCGACACCGAAGGCGGCGGCGCCGATCAGCAGCAGCTTCCGGCGGCCGACACGGTCGCCCAGCGTGCCCATGGTCACCAGGAAGCCGGCGATCAGAAAGCCGTAGATGTCGATGATCCACAGCATCTGGGAGGCCGAGGGGTCCAGGCCCTCACTGATGTGCGGGACCGCCAGGTGCAGCACGCTCACGTCGATCGACAGCAGCAGCGTGGGAAGCGCCAGCACGGCCAGGCCCAGCCACTCCCGTGGGCCGGCCTGGTGGGGGGTATCGGTGATGGTGCTCAACTTGTCTCCTTCAAGGGGTACTTCGAATCGCCGCCCGGAACGGGTGCCGGGAGGCTGGGCGGACCAGGGACACGGCCCTCGTCCGGGACGCCCGCATACGGTGCGCCGGGCCGGCCGGCCACCAGACGGTGGAGGACGGCCGCGGCGTGCGCGGGCTCGTAGAGGTAGAAATGACCGCCGGTGAACATCAGCCGCCCGAAACCACCGGTCGTCTCCAGGGACCACAGATGCAGCCGCTCGGCGACGACGACGGGATCGTCGACGGCCCCGAGCGCCAGGATGGGCACGCCGGTGCCCGACAGCGGCCGCTCGTACCGCTCCATCGCCTCCAGGTCCGCGCGGATGGCGCGCAGCGACGGCTGGACGAGATCGGCCCGGTTCAACAGCTGCGGCGTCATACCGCCGATGTCCAGCAGGTGTTCCAGCAGTTCGGCGTCGCTCCTGAGGTGGGCGAACGGCGGCTCGTCGGGGAAGCACGGGGGCTGCCGCGCAGAGACGGCCAGCAACTCCGGTGCGAGCCCCTTCTGCTCCATCAGCCGGGTGAGTTCGTAGGCCAGCACGCTGCCGAAACTGTGGCCGACGACCGCGTACGGCAGCGGGGGCAGGTCCGCGAGGTCCCGGACGAGCGCGTCGACGAGGGGCTCGACGCGGGTCAGGGGCCGCTCCTTGATACGGGCGCCCCGGCCCGGCAGTTGGGCGACGACGAGTTCGACGTCGGCGGGCAGCAGCTGCCACCAGGAGCGGAACGCGGAGGGCCACCCGCCGGCGTGCGGGAAGGCCACCACACGGAACCGGGGCGCCTGGCGGGCGCCGGCGCCGACGGTCATCCACCAGTTACCCATCGGCTGCTCCCCGTCCCGGGCCGGTGGCGGTCACTTGGGGGGCCAGCAGCGGGTGACGGGCCTCCAGGTGCTCGATCACCCGCCTCTGGTGGCGTTGCAGCCGCTGCCCCGGCAGATGGTCCAGCGAGTGCAGGAACGGGTCCTGCGGGGCGGGCAGACCGGCGATCGCGCTCGCCGTGCCCAGGACGAGCATCGGCTGGTACCAGGCCGAGTAGCCGCCCTCGTGGACGAAGACGATCCGGCCCCCGGACAGTTCGTCGGCCAGTCGGCACAGCGCCGACGTCATGGCGTGGAACGTCCGGCTGGTGCACATCATGCGGCCCATCGGGTCGTGGCCGCTCGCGTCGACGCCCGCCGCGACCAGGATCAGATCGGGGCCGAACGCACGGGCCGCGGGCTCCACGACACGGGCGACGACGGCGAGATACGCGTCGTGCCCCGTCCCCGGGGGCAGCGGGACGTTGAGCGTGCTGCCCGTCCCGGCGCCCGTACCCGTCTCCCCGACGAGACCGGAGGCCGCCGGGAAGAGCCCGTCCTGGTGGATCGACACGTACAGGACGTCGGGGTCGTCGTAGAACACCCGCTGGATGCCGTTGCCGTGGTGCACGTCCCAGTCCAGGATCAGCACCCGGCGCACCCCGCGGCGCCGCGCGGCCCGCGCGGCGACGGCCACGTTGTTGTAGAGGCACAGGGCCATGGCCCGGTCGGGTTCCGCGTGGTGGCCGGGCGGGCGGACCAGGCAGTACGCCCGCCGGAACCGCCCGTCCAGGACCTGCTCGACGGCCTGGACCGAGGCGCCGACGGCGAGCCGCGCGGCCTGTGCGCTGTGGTAGTTGACGTGCGCGTACACGCCGGCGTCACCCCCGCCGGACGCCGACACCGCCTCGACGCGCTCGATGTGCTCCGGCACATGCACCAGCAGCAGGTCCTCGTCCGAGGCGGGCGCGGGTGTGACGCGGGTGTACCGGTCCATCACGCCGGACGCCTGGACCAGTCCCTCGGCCCGGCGCAGATCGGGGTCG
Source organism: Streptomyces sp. NPDC001868 (assembly GCF_040297125.1). NCBI lineage: Bacteria > Bacillati > Actinomycetota > Actinomycetes > Kitasatosporales > Streptomycetaceae > Streptomyces > Streptomyces sp. NPDC001868. The sequence continues at coordinate 367,324 of NZ_JBEOYO010000001.1, forward strand.
ACCGCGAACTGGCGGAGCGGTTCGACGCCGGGCCCCACCGGCACGTACCCCGAGCCGGGCCCGGGGTCGTGCCAGAAGCACATCTCGTGGCTGAACCACGCGAGGTCGGACGTGTTCACCAGGCGGACACACCCAGGGAGGCCCGGCTGACGCCGGAGACCTTCTCGATGTACTGGAGGTAGTACTCCCGCTCCTCGTCCGGGGTGCGCTTGGCGCGGAACGTGGAGTCGAGCAGGTCCAGCACCTCACCGGTCTCGCCGGAGGTGAGCCGCCGCTCCCCGGCCTCCTCCTCGACAGAGCGGATGCGCGCCGCCGGCTCCACCACGCCCTTGGTGTGCTCGTCCCGGTCGGTGCCGTGGTTGCGGGTCGAGGCGATGGTCTTCAGTACCGCCGAGAAGAACGCCGTCTGGTCGAAGTCCGTCATGTCCATTCCCCCTTGGTCGTCGTGTGGTCGTGCGACGTGCCGTGGTGCCGTACCGCCGTGCCTTGTCGTGGCGTTTCGTGCCTTGTCGTTCCGTGGCGTGTCGGTTCCGTGGCGTGTCGGTTCCGTGGTCAGGTGAGGAGGCCGCAGGCCCGGCCGGCCTTCTCCAACGTCGCGACGGCGGTGTCCAGATCGGCCTCCGAGTGGCCGAGGTTGACGATCGTCCGCAGCCTCGGCAGGGTCCTTGGCACCGCCGGGTAGACGATCGGCTGGACGAACAGCCCGTCGAGCTGGCACGCGCGGGCCATGGCGCCCGCCTGCTCGGCGCTGCGGCAGATGATCGGCACGACCGGCGTCTCCCCGGTGAGCGTGTCGAAGCCCAGCGCCCTCAGCTGCTCCCGGTAGCGGGCGGTACGGGCCCGCAGTTCGCGGGGCAGTTCAGGCGCCGCGTCGATCACCTCGATCGCCGCCCTGGCCGCCGCCACCTGGGCCGGTGTCGCGGCGGCGGAGAACATCCAGCCCCGCGCGTTGTTCTTCAGCGCGAAGACGAGGTCGCTCGATCCCGCGATGTAACCGCCCGCGCTGGGCACGGTCTTGGACAGCGTGCCCATCTTCACGTCGACGCGGGCGGGGTCGATGCCGAAGTGCTCGGTGATACCGCGTCCTGTACGGCCGAGCACACCGAGGCTGTGCGCCTCGTCCACCATCAGCGGGGCGTCGTACCGCTCGCACAGCTCGACGATGCCCGGCAGGTCGGCCACGTCGCCGTCCATGCTGAAGACGGCGTCGGTCACCACCAGCCGTCCCGCGTCCCCCGCCTTCCTCAGGGCGCGCTCCAGGTCGGCGAGGTCGTTGTGCGCGTACGTGACGACCTTGGCGCCCGACAGCCGGTAGCCGTCGAGGATGCTGGCGTGGTTGTAGACGTCGCCGATGATGACGTCGCCGGGGCCGACCAGCGCGCCCACCGTGGCCACGTTGGTGATGTAGCCGCTGGAGAAGACGACGGCGTCCTCGGTGCCCAGGAACCGGGCGAGCGTGAGTTCCAGTTCGCGGTGCAGATGGAGGGTGCCCGCGAGGAGCCGTACGCCGTGGGCGCCGGTCCCGTGCCGTTCCACGGCACGCAGCGCCTGCTGCTCGATGTAGTCGTGTCCGATGAGGCCGAGGTAGCTGTACGAGGCGAAGTTGAGGAACCAGCGGCCGTCGAACTTGATGCGGGCGCCCCGGGCCTCCTCGATGACGGGCTCGTAGAAGTACTCGTCCTTGGCGACGACCACCCGGTCCTCCACGGAGAGGGCGTCGATGCGCCGGTCCAGGAAGGTGCCGTCGGGCCTGCTGGAGAGGCGGCCGGGGAGGGTGCGCCGGGGGATGCGGGCGGTGGGCCGGGGTGCCTCGGGGGCCGGAGCCGTCCGGGACGTGGCCGCCCCGGGAAGCAGTGCGTTCGTGGGGTGCGCTGTGCGCGCGGCCGCCGGGAGGGGGCGGGCGGGTGCCGGGCCGTCCTCGGGGCGGGCGGCGGGTTCCGGGGCGCGGAAGCGGTCCCAGTCGGGGACGAAGGAGTCGGCCGTGTTCCGGTGCGCGGCGGCCGGCGCCGGGCGTTCCCTCTCGGGGGCCGGAGGGGCGGGGGCCGGAGCCGCAGGGGTCGGTGTCGCGAGGGCCGGGGCCGTGGGGGCCGGGGCCGTGGGGGCCGGGGCCGGCGGGGTGGGCACGGTCGCGGTCGCGGGGGGCTGGGCCGGCGCGGTCGTTCGGGTCGGCGGCTGGAGGTGGTCGGCGAGGGCGCCGACCGTGCTGTGCTCGAAGAAGACCATCGGGTCGACCTCGAAGCCGTCGGTGGACAGGGCGGCTGCCAGCTCGACCGCCATCATCGAGTCGAGGCCCAGCTCCAGCAGATCGTCCTCGGGCGCCACGTCGTCGACGTGCAGGACGTTCGTCAGGGCCGTGGTCAGGGACAGCCACAGCCCGCGTTCCGGTGTCACAGCGGTCATGGGTTCTTCCTTCGCGTCGACGGCGGCGGACAGGACGTAGTGGGCGGGTGGACGGCCGAGGACGGCGCGCAGCAGGGCGACCCCGCTGTCCGCCGTGAGGACCGGGACGCCGTGCGCGGCGGCCTTCGGGGCGATGCCCTCGCCCATGCCGACGTTCCACAGCCCCCAGCCGAGGCTGAACCAGGGCTCGCCGTCGGCGCGTCTGCGGGCGGCGTAGCCGTCGAGGTAGGCGTTGGCCGCCGCGTAGGAGCTCTGCCCGACGTTGGCGCGTACGGAGGCGACGGACGAGAAGAGGGCGACGAAGTCCGGGGAGTCGGCGCGGGCGATCAGCTCGGCGATCGCCTGCACGCCGCCGGTCTTGGGGCCGAGGACGTCCCCGATCCGGTCCGGCGTCAGGGTGCGGGCCAGGCCGTCGCGCAGCACGCCGGCGGCGTGGAACACCCCGTCGTAGCGTTCGGCGCCGTCGAGCACCTCCGGGAGCCGGCGGACGTCCGCGGCCACGGTGTCCACCTCGCAGAGGGCACCGAGCCGGTCGAGCCGTGCCCGCGCCTCCCCCGCGTCCGGGACGGTCCGGCCCACGAGGGTCAGCCGGGCGCAGCCTTCGGCCGCCAGGAACTCCGCGACCCGCAGCCCGATGCCGCCCATGCCGCCGGTGATGAGGAAGCGCCCGCCACGGAACCGGGGAACCCGCGCGCCGCCGTCGGAGGGTGCGCCGCCGTCGGAGGGTGCTTCCGGTGCGGGCCCGCTCGGCTCCAGCGAGGGCCGGTACCAACCGCCCGTGCGGCGGGCGAGTTCCGGCTCGGTCTGTCCGAGTACCTCCTCCAGCGCGGTCGCCGTGAGCTCGGCACCGGCCTCCAGGTCCACCAGACGGACGGTGGTGCGGGGGTGTTCCACGCGCAGGGTGCGGCCGAGTCCCCACAGGGAGGTCATGAAGGGGTCGACGCTCTCCCCTTCCGCGACCTGGTGGGCCCCGGCGGTGACGATCAGCAGATCGGGCATCGGCGGACGTGCCGCGAGCCGCCGTACCAGGGTGAACACCCCCTGCAGGGCCTCCTCCACCCGCTCCTCGCCCGCCGGCACGCCCGTGGGCGCGGCGTACAGCACCGCGCCCACGGGCGTGCCGTCGAGCACGTCCGCGAGACGCTCCTCGGTCAGCTCGTCCGGCGTCAGACGGACGACGGACCGGCCCTCCGGCACCGGTGTCGGCTGCGCCGAGATGAGCAGCAGAGGGGCATCGGAGGCCCGGGGGACGACGGCCGGTTCGGTCCCCCGCCAGACGACGGTCTCGATCGAGCCGCTCGCCGACCGGGCAGACCGGGCCGACCGGGCCCGCTCCCCCACCGCCCCGGCGGGCCGGGGCGGGGCCGGTGACTTGAGGGTGACGCGGTCCAGTTCGAGCAGCACCTCGCCCTGCTGGTTGCAGACGGTGGCCCTTCCCCGTACGGCACCGCCCCGGGACCCGGCGGAGGCGTCCCGCTCGACGAGGGCGAGGACCGTGCCGGAGATCCGCCGGCGGGCCACGAGCCGGCCCACGAACCACGGCAGGCACGCCCCGGCGGCCCCGTCGTCGAGCATGCCCAGGGCCTGGAAGACGCTGTCGAGCAGCGGCGGCGGCACGAACCGGGTCCCGTGCAGGTCGTCGTCCGCGCGCAGCACCACCAGCATCCGGTCCTGCCCCCGGTACGCGGACCGGATCGCCCGGTAGGCGGGCCCGTAGGTGATGCCGCTGGCCCGCCGCCACGCGGCCACGTCCGTCAGCGGGACGGACCGCGTGCAGTCGGCCCGCAGCCCGGTCAGGTCGACGTAGTGGGGCGGCGGCAGGGGAACACCGGTGGCGTGCGCCGTGCTGTGCTCGACCGGCGCGCCGTCTCCGTCGGCCGGGTGCGAACTGAGCGCGCAGCGCCCGTCGTCGGCCGTGACCACGCTCAGGTCGACGCCCGGCCCGGTCACCCGCAGCGGGGCGCGGAAGGTGACGTTCTCCAGCGTCCACACGCGGTCGGGCCGTCCGGTGTCGCAGGCGGTGAGCAGGGCGTCGATCTGGGCGGCGGCCGGGACGACGGGGGTGTCACCGATCCGGTGGTCGTGAACCAGCGGATCGGTGGCGGCGAGATGGACCCGGGTGCCGCTCATGTGCGTAGGTCGAACCGCTCGGTGGCCTTGACCAGGCCGTTCACCTGAATGTCGACCGCGTGCTCACCCGCGTAGTACCGGCGGGTCTGCACCTCCTTGAGGGTGTGGCTCTTGCGCACGACCCGCCGTTCGCCGGCGGCGAGTTCGAGGGTCGTCAGCTTGAAGACCTTGGGGATGCTGCGGCCGTTCTTGCGCACGTGGTGGACCACGTAGTCGACGGTGACGCTGTGGGCCCGGTCGTCGGCGTTCTCGACGGTGAAGTCGATGACGACGGTGTCCCCGACGACCACCGCCCCGGGGGTGACGCGCAGGTCGGTGACCTGGACGAGTTCGCCGCCGGTCGCCCCGAGGATGGCCAGGGCCTGCTGGTCGCCCTTCTTCACGAGGGTGCGCAGGGCGTGCTTCACGATCCAGTTCGTCTCGGGCGTGGGGCTCTCCTCCAGCCAGCGCAGCGCTGTGGCGAGCGCGAGGTCGGGGGTGTCCTTGGAGATGTCGTTGAGGTTGTTGGCGACGGACTTGCGCACGTACTCGGAGGGGTCGCTGCGCAGGGGTTCGAGGATCTCCAGGAGGGGCGCCGGGTCCTTCACGAACACGTCGAGGGTGCGGGCCCAGGGCAGACGCGGGCGGATTCCCTCGCTGGCGAGGCGCCGTACGTTGTGGCTCGGGCTGACCGCCCACTCCGCGACGCGCTTCATGGTCATCGCGTAGTGGAGCTCGACGAAGGGCCTGATGGCGTACTCGCCGGTGTGGCGCCGGGTGATCTCCTCGATGGCGTCCAGGGACACCTCGGGGTGGTCCCGGCCGTACTCCTCCACGAACCTGGCCACCGGCATGAGGAACCAGCTGGTGTTGAACATGCCCTCGCCCTCGGCGAGGTCGTCGCCGAGGATCGACACGAGCACGGCCACGGCGGCCGGGTAGTCCTCGGGGAGCCGGGTGCGCAGTCCCTCGGTCAGGACGAGGACGCGGTCCTTGAGTTCCTTGCCGGGGATGCGCTGTTCGACTTCGGTGGCGTATCCCTCGACGTCGAACTCGGGGTGGACGGCGCGGACCTTGCCGCCGATGAGGCGCGCGGCCTCACCGTTGAAGTGTCGCTTCAGTCCGTATTCGCTAGCCATGGTGCTCGGGCCTTTTCGTCTCGTGCGGATGGGTGCTGTCGGTGGTCGTGGTGTCGGGGCCCGGTGCGGTGGGCGTGCCGGGTGTGATCCAGAACCGGCGGCGCCGGAAGGGGTAGCCGGGGACGGTGGTGACGCTCTGGTGTTTGCCGTGGTGGAGGCCGGTCCAGTCCAGGTCGGTGCCGGTGTGGTTGTGGTGGGCCGTCAGCGCGGCGTGGAACTGCGGCTGGTCCTCACGGCCCCGCCGGAGCGTGGTGATCCACGCGCAGTCGAGGTCGGGGCGCTGCTCGGTGAGCGTGGCGCGGGCGAGCGGGACCAGCTGCGGATGCGGGCCGATCTCCCAGACGGCGTGGGGGTCCGTCTCGGCCAGGGTGGTGACGGCCTGGGCGAAGCGGACGGGGCGGCGGATCGCCTGGGCCCAGTGCCCGGGGTCGGTGGCGGTGATGTCGCTGTGCCAGGTGCCGGTGAGGGTGCTGGCGAAGGGGATCGACGGGGGTGCGAGCGGGGTGGCGGCCACGGCGTCCGCGAAGGGGGCGAGGGCGGGTTCCATCATCGCCGAGTGGAAGGCGTGGCTGACCGTCAGGGGCTGTACGCGGGCGGAGGTTTCCCGGCGGAAGCGGGCCATCACCTCCGCCGGGCCGCTGACGGTGTGGACGCGCGGCGCGTTGTGGGCGGCGATCTCGAGGCCGGGGTACGCCTCCAGTTCGGCCATGAGGGTGTGCGCGTCGGTGTGGACGACGGCCATCGTTCCGGTCGCGGGCTGGGCCTGCATCAGCTCGCCGCGCAGCGCGGTCAGCCGCAGCAGGTCGGGCAGGGCGAGCACTCCCGCCGCCCAGGCCGCGGTCAGTTCGCCCAGGCTGTGCCCGGCGACCACGTCGGGCCGGACCCCGGCCGCCCGCAGCGACGCCACCAGGGCGACCTGGACGCTGACGATGCCGATCTGCGCGTACCGGGTCTGGTCCAGCAGGTGCCGGGCGTCGCCGTACAGCAGGTCCGGCAGGGGCACGTCGGTCCAGGGGACGAGCAGGTCGGCGCATTCCTGGAGCGCGTCGCGGAAGTGCGGTTCGGTGGCCCGCAGCCCCTGGCCCATGCCGGCGTACTGCGAGCCCTGCCCGGTGAAGAGGAACGCGGTCGTCGTCGCCGTACGGGTGTGCCGGGTCGGGGGTGTGGTGGCCGAGGCGACCTCCGCGAGCCGGGCGGCCAGTTCGCCGGCCGTGGCGCCGTGCACCGCCGTGCGGTAACGGTGGGCGGTGCGTGCGGTGTTGGCGGTGCGGGCGAAGTCGCCGAGCCGGTCCTCGGCGGTGCCGGCGAGCTGGTCGGCGTAGGCACCGGCCAGGTCGCGCAGGGTGGCCTCGTCCGCCGCGCCGACCCGCACGATGTGGCTGTCCTGCGGGAGAGGGGTGTCCCGGGGCACCGGCGGTGGCTCTTCGACGATGACGTGGGCGTTGACGCCGCCCATGCCGAAGGCGCTGATCGCGGCCCGCCGGGGGTGACCGCCACGCGGCCACGGCTGGGGGCGGTCGGCGAGGTAGAAGGGCGTGTCCTCGAAGCGGATGTGGTCGTTGGGGCGGGTCACGTGCAGCGTCGGCGGGATCACCTCGTGCTCCATCGCCAACAAGGCCTTCACCAGTCCCGCCAGACCGGCGGCCGGCTCCAGATGACCGATGTTCGACTTCAACGACCCGATCGCGCAGAACTGCGCCCGGTCGGTGTGCTCCCGCCACGCCCGGGTCAGCCCGTCGATCTCGATGGGGTCGCCGAGGCTCGTCCCCGTGCCGTGCGCCTCCAGCAGCCCGACCGTCTCCGGGGAGATCTCCGCGTCCCGCAGCGCCGCCGTGATGACGTCCCGTTGGGCGCGGGGGCTCGGGGCGGAGTAACGGGTGGTACGGCCGCCGTGGTTCACGGCCGCGCCCTTGATGAGGCCCCGGATCCGGTCGCCGTCCCGCCGGGCGTCGTCGTGCCGCCGCAGGACGACGGCGACCGCGCCCTCTCCGGGGACGAAGCCGTCGCCGGTGCTGTCGAAGGCACGGCAGCGGTGCCGTGGTGACAGGGCCATCAGATCGCCCATCGAGCGGAAGTACTCCGGGCTGATGGCGGCGTGCACGGCACCGATCACCGCCGTGTCGATGTCCCCGGCGCGCAGATGCTGCAAGGCCGTGTGCACGGCCACCAGCGAGGACGAGCAGAGGGTGTTGACGAGCGCGCTCGGGCCGTGCCAGTCCATCAGGTAGGACAGCCGGTTCGCGATCATCGCCTCCAGACCCAGGCCCCGGCCGTCCGGTACGCCGTGGCGGGCGCGCTCCTCGTGGTAGTGGTCGTGGCTGTACGCGATCCACAGTCCGGTACGGCTGCGCTCGGCCCGCTCGCCCGCCCGTGCCCCGTCCTCCAGGGCCTCCCAGATCGTTTCGTACACGATCCTCGCCTGGGGGTCGATCAGGGGCGCTTCCCGGGGCGAGATCCGGAACGGGCCCGGGTCGAACTCGTCCACGGCCTCCAGGAACGAGGCGTGCGGGGCCGGTCCGTACGACGGCCGGCTCCAGCGGCCGTCGGGCAGCGCGCGTACGGTGTCCCGGCCTTCGCGCAGGAGGTCCGCGAAGCCGGTGAGGGTACGTGCGGTGGGAAGACGGACCGCCGCGCCGACGACGGCGATGTCGCGGGAGCGGGCGGTGTCGGGTGTGCGGTCGGGGGCGGGTGTGCGGTCGGTTGTGGGTGTGGGGGCAGTTGTGGGTGTGGGGGCGGGCGCCGCGGGCCTCGTGGTGGACGGGCGGGGGGCCGGGGTCGGGTCGTCGGCGGGTGTCCGGGGCGCGGTGGCCGGCTCGGCGGGCGCGGGCGGCGTGGCGGGGGTTGACGTCCCGTCGGCCGGGCGGGGCGACGGGGCCAGTGCGGCGGCCCGGTCCGGGGCCTCGGTCAGGACGAACTCGGCGAACTGCCGGGGTGTCGGGTGCTCGAAGAACACCGTCGGGTAGAGCGACAGCCCGAACTCCTGGGAGATCCGCTCGCTCAGCGACACCAGGCCCACCGAGTCGAACCCGGCCGACAGGAACTCCGTGTCGGCGTCGTCCGCGGAGGTCCCCGTCAGCTCCAGGAACCAGTCGAGCACCCGCCCGGGCATCACCGGCCGGTCGCCGCGCGTCGCGGGGGCAGGGGCGGGGGCGGTGCGGATGGGAGGCGGGGTGGTGGTGTCGCTGGGCACGGGCAGGGCGGCACCGCCGAGCGTGGCCCCCTCGTCGCTGAACGCCTCCAGCGGCACCCTCTTGGACGACATGTCGCCGAAGACCAGCAGCGGCCGGCCCGTCGTGTCGGTCACCGTCTGGGTGACGCGGCAGGCCTCCTCGTTCCAGAAGGCGATCTCCGTACGGACGTAGGCGGCGTCGTCCAGCGGGCCGTGGACGTCCACCCGGCCCGCCGAGAGCGGAATGAACGCGGAGGCCTCGGCGGCGCCGAACACCGGGTTGTCCGGGGCGATCGCGGCGATGGTGACGCTGTCGAGCAGCCCCGGGAACAGCTGGACGCCGGGCGGGTTCGACTCCCGCTGGCGGCGCCCCTCGATCCGGGCGAGCGTGCCGCCGTCCGGAAGGCCCGCCACCCAGGAGATGTTCCGGTAGTAGCGGCCGTGGTGGTAGCCGATGCGCCGGAGCCACCGGTAGAGACCCGAGCCGGCGTGCACCTCCCCACAGGAACCGATCAGTGCGGGGATCGGTACGGGGGTCGGCCGGGTGGCGGGCTCGCGCAACAGAAGGCCGGTGACGAAGGGGGCCCCGTTCCCGTCGTCCTCCACCGTGAACCGCCCCCGCGCGTCGACGCGGCACACCACGCGGCACGCGCCGGAGGGGATCAGCGGGCGGTGGAACAGCAGGTCCCGTACTCCGTGGAAGGGTTCGCCGCGCAACGCGGCGCCCTCGCGCAGGAACTCGAACCACGCCACCCCCGGCAGCATGATCCTGCGGTACACGGCGTGCTGGGCGAGGGGGGTCTCACCGGGCCCGAAGACCCGGGCGAAGACGTATCCGTCGGCGCCCTCGTCCCGTACGAGTTCGGCGGGCGTGCCGGGTTCGGGCGAGCGCCGGGGCTCGCGCAGGTCGAGGGCCCGGCCGCGCGGCTGGGCCGACGGCAGCAGGCGCTTGTGCCATGCCGTCTCCCCTTGGTGGGCGGCCCAGTCGATGTCCCGGCCGGCCGCGAAGAGGTCGGCGGTGAGCGCGGCGAGCACCTCGGCCACGTCCCGGCCGTCGTGGGCCCGGGCCAGGCGGGCGCACAGGTCGGCGGCGGCGGTGGGCTCGTGCGGGGGCTCGGGGGCGGGGTCACCGTCGTGGCGCAGGACGTCGGCCAACGCCTCTTCGAGCGGTACACGGCCCCACGCGAACTCCCGGATCGCCTCCCACCCCGGGGGCAGGTCCACCGCGCTGTCCGGCAGCCCCGCGTCGCGCAGCGCCACCGCGAGGGCGACTCCCTCGCTGATGCGCAGCAGTTCGCCGGTGAAGTCGGTCAGGCGTGCTCCGGTCGCCGTCTCGAAGCGGCCGATTATCTCGTGCACGGGAGGCACCGAGCGGTCGAGGGCGACGAGCCAGGCGGGGGGTGCCTCGTCCTCACGGGGCCGCACGCGGACGGCGAGCAGGCCGGGCGCGGCGGTGTCGGACGCGTCGTACCGCAGGAGCCAGGCGCGCAGGGCGGACGTCAGCTCCGTGGCGTCGGCGCCGGAGACGGCGACCCGCTCCGAGCGGTGCGGACGTGCCAGCCGGGCGGTGGCGCACACGTCGTCGAGGTCGTCGGCCACGGTGGGCAGGAACTCGATCCACTGCGCGACCAGTTCCCGCAGCGCGTACGGCGTGTCGGCCGACAGGGGCAGGACGTGGACCGTACGGGGCTGCCCGCCGGTGTGGTTCCGCGCGCGCGGAGCCGGGGGTACGGCTTCGGCGACGACGTGCGCGTTCGTCCCGCCGAAGCCGAAGCCGCTCACCGCGGCGCGTCGCACGGGCGTCTCGGGCCAGGGGCCGTGCGTGGCGGGGAGGTGGAAGGGGCTGCCGGCCAGGCCGAGGCGGGGGTTGGGCTCCTCGACGGTGAGCGCGGGGACGATGCCGTCGCGCAGCATGACGATGACCTTGGCCAGTCCCGCCAGGCCCGACGCCGAGTGCAGATGGCCGATGCGGCGCTTGAGGGAGCCGAGGGCCACGGAGTTGCGGGGCACACCGTGCCGGCCGAACACCTCGGTGAGGGCGCGCGCCTCGATCGGGTCGCCGATGGCCGTGCCGGTGCCGTGGGCCTCGACGTACTGGACGGTCGCGGGGTCGATCCGCTCGTAGACCTTGCCGAGCAGTTCGACCTGGGCCTCCACGTTGGGCGAGGTGACGCCCATGGTGCGGCCGTCGTTGTTGACGGCGGTCGCGGCGATGGCGCCGAGGACCAGGTCGCCGTCGACCAGTGCCGCGCGCATCGGCTTCAGGACCAGGGCGACGGCTCCCTCGCCGGGTACGTACCCGTCGGCCCTGCGGTCGAAGGTCCGGCACAGGCCGTCCGGGGACAGGGCTCCGGTGCGGGAGAGCAGGACGAAGGTGAGCGGGTCGATCAGCAGGTCGACCGCGCCGACGACGGCCAGCTCGCAGGCTCCCGCCGTCAGGCTCTGGCAGGCCAGCCAGACGGCGGACAGGGAGGACGAGCACGCGGTGTCGACGACGAGACTCGGGCCCGCCAGGTCGAACCGGTCGGACAGCCAGGCCGCCATGAAGTTCTGCGACCGGCCCCAGAGGGATGCTGCCCTCGGCTCCCCGGCGAGGCCGGGTACCTGGGCACCCCCGGGGCCCGGGCCCCGTCCGTGGTCGAACCCGTAGCCGTTCATACGGGCGCCGACGAACACGCCCGCGTCGAGCCGCCGACGCGCCCCCAGATAGCCGGAGTCCTCCAGGGCCCGGGCGCCGACCTCCAGCATCACGCGCTGCTGCGGGTCGAGGAGGACGGCGTCCTCGGCGGTCATGCCGAACGCCGCGTGGTCGAAGGAGAACGGGTCCAGCAGGAAGGCACCACGGTGGTGCGTGCCCTGGTGGGCGCCGTCCCCGAGGTACAGCCCCCTGGCCCAGCGGCTCGGCGGGACCTCGTCGACCTCGACCCCGTCGTGCCTCAGCAGGGTCCCGAAGTCCGTGACGTCCTCGGCCCCCGGGAGCCGTACCGCCATGCCGATCACGGCGATTCGGCTGTCGGGCTCGCTCACAGCGGTCCTTTCGTTCGGCACCGGCGTCATGGCGTCACCGTTCCCCGGTCGCGGGTGAGCAGCGGATGCAACAGGGCGCTCAGGGCCGAGGCGCGCTGGTCGTCGGAGGCCACGGGCCGACCGGGCGGCGCCTCCTGCTCGGGGGCGGCGGACCGGCCCGACGTGGCTGTGGCCGTGGCCGTGGCCGTGGCGAGCGCGGCCGCGATGTCGTCGGCCGTGCGAACCCGCATGAACAGGGACGGGTCGACGGTGAGGCCGCCGCGCTGTTCCAGGGCGGTGGTCAGCTCGGCGATGACCAGGGAGTCCAGTGCCAGCGCCTGGAGCGGGCGGTCGCCCGGGTCCTCCCCCAGGACGTGCACGAAGGCGTCCCGCACATGCCCGCGCATCTCCGCGCGATCCCGTCCACCGGTCGCCGGTGCGGGGATCACGGTACGGATCCCGGTACGGGTCTCGGTACGGGTCTCGGTGACCGCGCCGTACGCCCCGGAACGCGCCGCGCCCTGTGCCGATGCGGCGGGAACGTCGGGCTCTGTGGGTGTGGGCGGGGGCGTGGACGTGGGTGCGGGCGGGGACGTGGGTGTGGGCGCGGTGCCGGGGAAGACGACCGCGCCGCCCGACCGTAGGTGGTCGAGGAACGCGTCCGCCGCCTCATGGGTGCCGATGGAGTGCGCGGCGGAGTAGGACGCGTCCGCCTCCATGCCGGTGCCCGTCCAGTTGGGCCAGGCGTGCGCGGTGACCGTGGTGGCGATGCCGTTCTCGCGTTCGGCCAGCGCCAGTTGGTAGGCGTTGGCAAGGCCGTAGTCGACCAGGCCGCGGCCGGCCCGGGCCTGGGTGCCCGCGATCGAGGAGACCAGGACCGCGAAGTCGGCGCCCTGCTCCTGAGCAAGCCGTACGGCGTTCAGTGAGCCGGGGATCTTCGGGGCGACCACCTTCGTGGCGTCGCTCCAGGGCCGGCGGTGCATCGCGCCGAACGGGTTGACCCCGCCGGAGCAGTGCACGACACCGAGCAGCCGGCCCCAGCGCGCCCCGAACTCCCGTGCCACGGCGGCCAGAGCCGACGCGTCGGACACATCACAGGGCAGATACGCCACCTCGGCCCGCCCCGACAGCTCCCGCAGCGGTTCGGAGCGGGTCTCGTCGATCACGGACCGCCCGACCACGCCGATCCGACGCGCTCCCCGGTCGACGAGCCGCCGGACCAGATGCCGTCCGACGGCGCCGAGTCCGCCGGTCACCAGGTAGTACCCGTCCCCGGACGGCTCGTACGCCGGACCGGGCTGGGCGGCGACCGTGTGCGGAACATACCGGATGCCGTGGCGGTAGGCCGCGAAGGTGCCGGAGTACGGGTCCGTGCCCGGCTCGGCGTCGGGGCCCTGGGGCAGCGCCGCGTACTCGGCGGCGATCTGCCGGGCCCTTACGTCCGCCGGGTCCGCCGGGTCCAGGTCGACGACGGCGGAGTGCTTCCGGCTCTCCGCGCAGGCCGCCCGTACGGCCATGGCCATGGCGGCGGCCTCCGGACGCAGCCGTCCGCGTTCCGCCGCGTGCACGGCCGCGCTGTGGTGTCCCGCCCAGAGCAGCCGCCCGTGGGCGGGCAACGCCGCGACGAGGGCGCCGAGTTCGGACCAGAACACGCTCAGGTCGTCCGGCTCGGCGGACTGCCGGTGCGGAGTGTCCACGACGACGATCGTGTCCGCGTGCAGAGGGGTCCGCTCGGTCGGAGCTGTCTGCCCGTTCCGCCTCGTTCGAGCAGTCTCCTCGACGATCGCGCCCTGGTCGCGAAGAGCGGAGGTGAGCGCGTCCCGCAGGGCGGGGTCCGTGGTGACCAGGCGCACGGAGGCTTGTCGCAACGAGGGTGCGGGCGGCGGCAGTTCGCCCGTGCGCCACTCGGTCCGGAGGGCTTCGGGGCGGCGCCCGGCCCGTGCTTCCGCCTTGGGCTCGTGCATGTGCCAGTGCTTCTGCGCGGCGAACGGGTACGTCGGCAGGTCCGTGACCCGTGCTCCGGGCGCGGAGAGCGCCGCCCAGTCGACGTGCGCGTATCCGGCGCGGACCAGGGCGGCGACGGCGGTGGGGTGGTGGTGCGGTTCCCCGGCCGGAGCCCTGTCTCCCGGAGCCTGTCCCCGGTCCCGTTCCTGGGCCTGTTCCTGGGCCCGTTCCTGGGCCTGTTCGGCGGTCAGGCCGCTGTCGGCGCGGGCGATCGGCACACGGCCTGCGGCGACCGCGCGCAGCGCCGTCGCGAGCGCGGCGGCGTCGGGTCCGCTGACGGCCGTCTGGAACTCCAGGGGCGAGCGGCCGACGTTGGCCGTGTGGCAGAGGTCGGCGGTCTCCCAGGCGTCGCGTGCCGCGTCGAAGCGGTCCGCGTAGGCGGTGGCGAGGGCGCGCACGGCGGCCTCGTCGACGCCGGTCACCCGTACCAGATGGCCGCTCGGGGCCGCCCCGGCGCGAATCGGCGCCGCCGGTGGCTCCTCGACGATGACGTGGGCGTTGACGCCGCCCATGCCGAAGGCGCTGATCGCGGCCCGCCGGGGGTGACCGCCACGCGGCCACGGCTGAGGGCGGTCAGCGAGGTAGAAGGGCGTGTCCTCGAAGCGGATGTGGTCGTTGGGGCGGGTCACGTGCAGCGTCGGCGGGATCACCTCGTGCTCCATCGCCAACAAGGCCTTCACCAGCCCCGCCAGACCGGCGGCCGGCTCCAGATGACCGATGTTCGACTTCAACGACCCGATCGCACAGAACTGCGCCCGATCCGTGTGCTCCCGCCACGCCCGGGTCAGCCCCTCGACCTCGATCGGATCGCCCAGCCCCGTCCCCGTACCGTGCGCCTCCAGCAGCCCGACCGTCTCCGGCGAGACCCCCGCGTCCCGCAGCGCCCCGGCGATGACGTCCCCCTGCGCGCGGGCGCTCGGCACCGTCAACCCGCTGGTGCGGCCCCCATGGTTGACCGCGCTACCCCGGATGACACCGCGCACCCGGTCCCCGTCCCGCAGGGCGGCGGCCAGCGGCTTCACCACCACCGACACCACCCCCTCACCCGGCACGAACCCGTCGGCCGCCGCGTCGAAGGCACGCGACGCACCCGAAGGTGACAGGGCCCGCAGGTTCCTCATGGCCACGTAGTGCAACGGCGACATGGCGACCCGGACACCCGCGACGACGGCCTGTTCGCACTCGCCGTTCCTGATGCTGCGCACCGCCGTGTGCAGGGCCACCAGCGACGACGAGCAGAGCGTGTCGACCGTCATGCTCGGGCCGCGCAGGTCGAGGAAGTGGCTGAGCCGGTTGGCGAGGAAGGCGTTGTGGTTGCCGAGGCCGCTGTGGGCGTCCAGTTCCGGCGCGATGTTGTAGTCGCGGTAGTGCTGGTAGCTGGCGCCGACGAACACGCCCGTGGACGACGGGAGCCGACGTGGCGGCAGGCCGGCCGACTCGCATGCCTCCCAGGTCGTCCGCAGCAGCCAGCGGACCTGGGGGTCGAGCACCTCGGCCTGTTTGGGGAAGAAGTCGAAGAAGCGGGCGTCGAACTCCTCGACGTTGCCGAGGAAGCCGCCGACATCGGACTCCGTGCCCTGCGCGTACGTTCCCCAGCGGTGCGCGGGCGCGGGGCCGATCTCGGTGCCGCCCCGGGTGAGCAGCGACCACAGCTCCGTCGGGTTCTGGGCTCCGGGGAGGGCGAGGGCGAAGCCGATGACGGCCATGTCCTTCGGGTCGGGCGTGGATTCGGCGGCGACGGCGGGCGTGGGCTCGACGGTGACCGCGGGCGTGGGTTCGGCGGTGACGGCGGGCGTGGTGAGAGTGACGGTCCGACCGGGCACGTCGGCCGGCTCGGGCACGTCGGCCTGCTCGGCGACCCGTGCGGCCAGGGCGCGGCAGTCCGCCGCGTCCAGGACATCCGTGGGGCTCAGCCGCACACCGTGGGTCTCCTCGATGTCGGCCGCGATGGCCGTCGCGAGCATTGAGTCGAGTCCGGCGGAGGACAGCGAGGTGGTGGGGGTGACGCTCGGGTCGTGCAGGGTGTTCCGCACGAGGGCGAGCACCGAGGCCTGGATCGCGGCTCCGGGGGCGGACGAGGACGCGGTCACGACCGGCCGGGGCGCGTCCCGGCGCGGCTCCTCGACCACGTCGGACGCGTCCTTCGCCGTCACCGTGCGGTACTCCACGTCCTCAAGGCGCACCAGCACCCTGCCGTCCGCGGCCAGCAGGGTGGCGTGGCCGCGTCGTACCCCGTCCGGCGAGGTGGTGTCGGCGTCGAGCAGCACGTAGGTCGTCCGCGCCGGATCGTCCCGCCGTACGACCCGTCCGATGGACACCGGCAGATAGGTCGCCGACGTCGCGGACGGGTCGGCCAGGGTCAGTACGGCCATGCTCTGCAGGGCGGCGTCGAGGGCGACCACGGTCCTCTCCAGGTCGTCGCCGGTGGTGCCGTCGACCCGGGCGAGCACGCGGGCCGGCCCGAAGCGCACGTCCGTGAGGGAACGCAGGGGGGCGGCGAAGTCCATGCCCTTGGCCGCGAACCAGGCGTACAGGCCCGTGGGGTCCAGCGTCCGGTCGAGGCCCGCGCGCAGGGCGTCGATGTCATGGGCGCCGGCCGGGTCGCCGAGCGGCTCGTCCGCACGGCCCGTTTCGAGGCGGGCGACGATCCGGTCGCCGTACCGGAACGTGACCGGTCCCGTGCGGGTGGGATCGTCCAGGTCGCTGGTGAGGGTGTGGAGTCCGGTGCCCCGGCCCACGAACGCGATCCGCCGCAGGACGTCGGCGCTCCCGAGTGCCAGGGCCGCCGTCAGCGCCCCCGGCAGCGTCGCCTCTCCGAACACGCGGTGGGCGCGGGACAGCCGGTGGACGGTCGCGGCCATCGCGACCGTGCCCTCGTCCGGGCCCTCCGTCGTAGTGGAGCCCGTCCCCGTGGAGCCCGTCCGGAAGGGGTACGGCGGCAGGGCGACCCGTCGCGCCGGTGTTCCCTCGTACACCCGGTGCCAGTCGACGGTTCCGCCGCCGACGTGGAAGAAGGCCAGTGCGGTGCTCAACCGGTCCTCCGGGACGCGGAGTTGGGCCGCGAGCCGTTCGGCGGTGTGGGAGGTGAAGGGGGCCATGCGGGCGGCGAGCGCGGCGTCGGCCGTACGGGCACCGCTCTCCAGGAGCGTGCCGCCGCGCAGGACGGCGCCCAGGGCCTCGCCACCCCGGTGGACGACGTGCGCCAGTCCGGCCGACAGGTCCTCGGCCGTGGAGCCGAGGACCGCGACGCGGTGCCGCAGGTGGTCGCGGCCCACGGCGGCCGAGCGGCACAACGCGCTCGCGGCCGACGGCTCGGCCCGCAGCAGCTGTGCCAGGTCCGCCGCGCGCCGGGCCAGTGCCTCCGGCGTGTGTGCGGACAGGAGCAGGAGGTGTTCGCCCAGGCGGGAGGGTGCGGGGGTGGGCTCGGCGGGCTGTGCGGCGGAGTGCCCCTCGTACTCCTCCACGACGATGTGCGCGTTGGTGCCGCCCATGCCGAAGGCGCTGATCCCCGCGCGGCGCGGGCCATCCGAGCGCCATGGACGGGGTTCCGTAGGGATCACGAAGGGCGCGCCGGTGAGGTCGAGGTGTGCGCCGGGGCTCTCGTAGCCGGCGAGGGGCGGAATCTCGCCGTGTCGCAGGCACAGGAGGACCTTGACCAGTCCGGCGAGTCCGGCGGCCGGTTCCAGATGGCCGATGTTGGCCTTCACCGAGCCGATGTGCACCGGCGTACGGCGGTCCGGGTCGTCGCCGAACACGTCGGTGAGCGCGGCGATCTCGACGGGGTCGCCCAGCCGGGTCGCCGTGCCGTGGCTCTCGATCAGGGTGATGTCCGCCGGGGCCACCCCGGCGTCGTCGAGGGCGGCGCGGACGACGGCGGTCTGGGCCTCGCTGCGGGGCACGGGCAGGGCGCTGCCCCGGCCGCCGTGGTTGACGGCCGTCCCCCGGATCACACCCCAGATCCGGTCACCGTCACGCTCGGCGTCCGCACGACGCTTGAGCATGACGGCGATCGCTCCCTCGCCGGGGACGAAGCCGTCGGCACGGTCGTCGAAGGGGTGCGGCAGGGTCTGGGACAGGGCCCCGAGCTGGCTGAGGCTGCGGTAGTACCAGGGGGTGAGCCCGACGTGGCAGCCCGCCACGATCGCGGCGGCGCACGTCCCGGCGCGCAGCGCGGCGACCGCCTGCTGGACGGCGACGAGGGAGGAGGAGCAGAAGGTGTCGACGGTCTGCGAGGGGCCCGTCAGATCGAGCGCGTAGGAGACACGGTTGGCCAGTACGGCGTTCAGGGAACCGAGCGCGGTGTGCGGTCCGACGCTGTCCAGGCCCTGGGCGTCGCGGTGGTGGGTGTACGTGGCCCCGACGAAGACGCCGATGTCGCGGCGGCCGACGAGACCGCTCTCGTCGCGTACCGCCCAGGCGTGTTCGAGCAGCAGCTTCTGCTGGGCGTCCATCTCTTCGGCCTCACGCACGGAGATGCCGAAGAACGACGGATCGAAGCGGTCTATGTCGTCGAGGAAGGCGCCGGTGCGGCAGTAGGTGCCCGTCATATGGGGGCCGCGTTCCTCGAAGTGCGCGTCGATGTCCCAGCGTTCGGCCGGGATCTCGGTGAACGCGTGTCCGCCGGAGCGCAGCAGCGGCCACAGACCGGCGACATCGGGGGCGCCGGGCAGGTCGCCGGAGACGGCGACCACGGCCACGTCCGTGTCCCGCCCGGTCTTCGCCCGCCGGGGAGAGGTGGCGGCAGGAGCGACCTCCGACTCGGGCTCCCGCACGTCCTGTACCGCCCGCGCCTCCTCTGCCTCCTCTGCCTCCTGTGCCTCCTGTGCCTCCTGTGCCTCCTGTGCTGCGTGTGCGTCGGCCGCCGCCGGTTCAGCGGTCTCCCCGGCGGCCGGCGCCCGTACCGCGCCCGCCGCGCCGTACCGGTCCGTCAACGCCCGTGCCAGTTCGGTGAAGTCGCCGTGTTCCAGGAAGAGGGTGGCCGGGAGGTGGAGGTCCCAGCGGCGGGACAGCTCCTCCGACAGCTCGACGCTCATGATGGAGCTCATGCCGTAGTCGGCGAGGGGGGTACGGCGGTCGAAGGAGGTCACGCCCAGCCGTTCGCCGAGGAAGCGCTCCAGCTCGTCCTCCACCCGCTCCCGGCCCTCGTCGGCGTGCACGCCCCCCGTGGTGTCGGGCCGGGACTCCGTGGCGGCCTCGGGCCCAGGCTCCGTGCCGTCGGGGTGGGCGACGACCACCTGGCGGGCGTCTGTGCCCAGGACTGCTGTCAAGGCGTCCAGGGCCTCGGTCGTCCCCAGCGGCCGGACGCCCCGGCGGCGGAGCTGGTCCGCGACCGCCGTACCCATGCCGACCTCGCCCCACAGGCCCCAGTCGACGCTGAGCCAGGGCGTGCCGTGCGCGTGGGCGAAGGCGTCGAGATAGGCGTTGGCGGCGGCGTATCCGCCCTGGCCGAGGTTGCCGAAGGTGCCGGAGACGGAGGCGAACAGGACGGCGAAGTCGAGGTCCGTTCCGGCGACGGCGGCGGCGAGTTCGCGGACGCCGTCGGCCTTGGGCCGCATGACCGCGTCGATGTCCTCGGCGGTGGTGGACCGGATCAGTCCGTCCTTGAGGGTGCCCGCCGCGTGGACCACGCCGTGCGGTGCGCCGTGTTCGTCCCGGACGCGTTCCACGACGGCCCGCAGCTCACCGGGGGCGGTGATGTCGGCGGCGTAGGACACGACCGCGCAGCCCGCCGCCTCGATCCCGGCCAGCCGGGACCGGTCGGCGCCCGCTGTACCGCTCCGGCTGACGAGCGCGACGAGTCCGGCACCCTCCTCGGCGAACCGCCGGGCCACCTCCAGGCCCAGTCCCCCGTGTCCACCGAGCACGAGATAGCGGCCGCCCTGCCTGATGGGCCGGTTCGACGTACGGTCCCGCACGTCGAGCAGATCGAAGAGCCGGACGGGTTCGTGGCGGACGCCGAGCCGGTAGGCGACCTCCGTGGGGCCCTCGCCGAGTTCCGCCGTGAGCGCGTCGACGACGGCGGTGTCGTCGAGGTCGGCGGTGTCGTCCAGGTCGATGAGCCGGGGGCGCAGGCCGGGGTACTCGATGGCCGCCGTCCGCACGAGACCCCACAGGGCCGCGCGGGCGGGCACGGGCGTGTCGTCGTCCGACACCGGCTGGGCGTGCCGGGTCACCACGAGGAAACGGGACCTGCGCTGCCGCTCGCCGAGCGTCTTCAGGGCGGCGAAGCACCCGTACAGTCCGGCGCGGAGTTCGGAGTCCTCCGTACGGTCGTCGGCCGCTTCGGTGGCGTTCCACAGGTGCACGACTCCCGCCACCGGCTCGCCGATGTCCTCCCACAGCCGCCGGAATCCGTCCTCGTCGGCGTGCGGCAGAACAAGGTGGTCGCGGTCCCGCGCAGGGTGTGCCGGGGACGTGCCGAGGCCGGCCTCCACCACGCGGGCGCCCTCGGCGCGCAGTTGCCGGGCGGTGTGCTCGCCCAGCGTGTCGCCGTGGTGCAGCACCACCCAGGTGCCGTGCGCTGGCTCGCGCTCCGGGCCGGGCGCGGGCCGCCAGTGGATGCGGGAGAGCGGCTGGGCGGTCCGCCCCGACGGCTCGGCCCGCCCCGAGGGCCCGGTGGCCGGGGCCATCGCGGTCGTACGGCGCATACGGACACCGTCGAACTGAGCGGCGACCTCGCCGCCCGGCCCGAGGATCACGGCGTCGGCCGTCGAGTAGGCGCCCTCGATCCCGGTCCGGCGGACCAGGACGGTGGCTCCGGACGACAGGGCCGACAGATCGGTGTGGACGGCGACGCGGGCCACGCCGATCGGCAGCATGGGCCGGGGCGCGGTCGTGCCCGGGAGGTCCTGGAGCGCGCAGCTGACGACCTGGAACACGCCGTCCGTCAGCAGGGGGTGGGCGAACCACGGCATGGGCTCGGCGTCGCTGCGCAGGACGGCCCGGGCGGTGCCGTCGCCGACGGTCAGCTCCCGGACCGTACGGAAGTCCGGCCCGTACCGCAGGCCGGCGCGCGACCAGCTGTCGTACAGGTCGTCCGAGGTGATGGTGCGGGTGCCGGTCACCCGGGGGGCGGGCCCGGGAGCCGAGCCGTCCGGAAGCCGCCGGCCGCGGCCGGTGGACAGCTGTTTGCGTTCCCCGGCCACGACGGTGCTCAGTTCGAAGCGGATGTCCGGGCCGATGTCCGGGTCGTGGGCGATGTCGAGCCGGACGGCGGCCGTCGCGTCGTCGGCGACGGTGAGGGGCCTGAGGAAGGCCACGTCGGTGAGTTCCAGCGGAGTGAACGGCCCGAGCCGGGCGACGCCCACCATCGCCATCTCCAACTGCACGGCGGCGGGCAGCAGTCCGGTGCCCGCGGCGCGGTGCTGGGCGATGAAGGGTTCGTGTCCCGCGAAGGTCTTCTCGTAGGTCTCGGCTCGGTGCGTCACTGTCCCTCGCTCCGGTGCTCGTAGTGGCGGTCGAACAGCGGGTGGCTGACGGCCTTCGTCACGGCGCGGCGGCGAGCGGGGGGCGCGGCCAGCGGCTCTCGGTGGAACGGATAGGTGGGGATGGTGGTCGTGCGGTGCCGCTTGCCCTCGTGGAGCGCGCTCCAGGTCAGGTCGGCGCCCGCGCGGTTGTGGTGGGCGGCCAGGGCCGTGTGGAGCTGGACCTGGTCCTCGCGCCCGCGGTGGAGCGTGGTGAGCCAGACGGGGTGCGGCTCGGGGAGGGTCGTACGGGCCAGGGGCGTGAGATGGGGGTGGGGCCCGATCTCCCAGACGGCCTGCGGGACGGTCTCGGCGAGCACGGTCAGGGCCTGGGCGAAGCGGACGGGCCGGCGGATGGCCTCGGCCCAGTGCGCGGCGTCGACGGCGGAGTCGGGGGTGTGCCAGGTCCCGGTCAGGGTGGAGACGAACGGAATGGTGGGCGGCTTGAGGGCGGTGGCGGCCACGGCCTCGGCGAAGGGTGCGACGGCCGGTTCCATGTCGGCGGAGTGGAAGGCGTGGCTGACCGGGAGGAGCTGGGTGCGGTGCGGGGTCTCCTCGCGGAACCGGGCGAGCGCGTCGGCGGGGCCGGTGACGGTGTGGACCTGGGGCGCGTTGTAGGCGCCGATCTCCAGGCCGGGGTGGGCCCTCAGCGCGGCGGTGAGGGTGTCGGTGTCGGTGTGGACTACGGCCATGGCGCCGGTCGAGGGCTGGTCCTCCATGAGCCGTCCGCGCAGGGCGGTGAGACGGAGCAGGTCGGGCAGGGAGAGCACGTCGGCGGACCAGGCGGCGGTCAGCTCACCGAGGCTGTGCCCGGCGACGGCGTCGGGGCGCACCCCGGCCGCTTCCAGGTACCGGACCAGGGCCACCTCGACGCTGACGATGGCGGGTTGCGCGTACCGGGTCCGGTCCAGCAGATGCCGGGCGTCACCCCACAGCAGGTCGAGCAGCGGGACGTCGGTGCAGGGCGCCAGGAGGTCGGCGCACTCGTGCAGCGCGTCGCGGAAGTGCGGTTCCGTGCTGTACAGGTCACGGCCCATGGCGGCGTACTGGGAGCCCTGGCCGGTGAAGAGGAACGCCGTGGTGGCGGGCTTGCCGGTGTCCCGGACGACGGGGGTACGGCCGGCCGCGACCTCGGTGAGACGGTCGGCCAGTTCCCGGGGCGTGGCCCCCTGTACGGCGACGCGGTGGCGCTGGGCGGCGCGGCCGGTGTTGGCCGTGAAGGCGAGATGACCCAGCCGGTCCTCCGCCGTGCGGGCCACCTGGTCGGCGTAGACACCGGCGAGGGCGCGCACGGCGGTCTCGTCGGCGCCGGTGACCCGTACGAGATGGCTGTCCTGGGCCAGCTCCGCGTGGGCGGGCGTGTCCGGTGCCTCTTCGACGATGACGTGGGCGTTGACGCCGCCCATGCCGAAGGCGCTCACCGCCGCGCGGCGCGGTCCGCCCGTACGCGGCCACTCCACGGGTCGGTCGGCGAGGTAGAACGGGGTGCCCTCGAAGCGGATGTGGTCGTTCGGCCGTGTCACGTTCACCGTCGGCGGGACGACCCCGTGCTCCAGCGCCAGCAGGACCTTCACCAGTCCCGCGAGGCCCGCCGCGGGTTCCAGGTGGCCGATGTTGCTCTTCAGGGAGCCCAGTGCGCAGAACTGCGACCGTGCCGTGAAGCGGCGCCACGCGCGGGTCAGCCCCTCCACCTCGATCGGATCGCCCAGTCCGGTGCCCGTGCCGTGGGCCTCGACCAGACCGATCGACTCCGGTGACACCCCGGCGTCCGCCAGGGCCGCGGCCACGACCTCCTGCTGTCCCCCACCGCTGGGAACCGTCAGTCCGCTCGTCCGGCCGCCGTGGTTGACGGCGGTCCCCCGGATCACCCCGCGCACCCGGTCCCCGTCGCGCAGCGCGGCCGCCAGGGGCTTCACCACGACCGACACGACCCCCTCGCCCGGCACGAACCCGTCGGCGCCGGCGTCGAAGGCACGTGACCTGCCGGTGGGCGAGAACGACCTGAGGCGTGAGCCGAGCTGGAAGTACTGGGGCGACATCCCCAGGTGGACACCGGCCACGATCGCCTGCTCGCACTCCCCGCCCCGGATGCTGCGCACCGCCGTGTGCAGGGCCACCAGGGACGACGAGCAGAGCGTGTCCACCGTCATGCTGGGGCCGTGCAGGTCGAGGAAGTAGCTGAGCCGGTTGGCGAGGATCGCGTTGTGGTTGCCGAGGCCGGCCGCGGTCTGGACGACGTCGTCGACGACCACGTCGCGGTAGTGCTGGTAGCTGGCGCCCACGAACACGCCCGTGGAGCGGTCCGGCTTCCCCGCGAGCCCGGCGTCCTCCAGGGCGCGCCAGGCCGACTGGATCAGATGTCGCTGCTGCGGGTCGATCCACTGGGCCTCGGCGGGTGACAGCCGGAAGAAGCCGGGGTCGAAGTCGGTCAGCCCGTCGACGAAGCCGGCCCGCCTGAGGTACACGGTGCCGGGGGTGCCGTCGGTGCCGTAGTAGGCGTCGATGTCCCAGCGGGAGGCGGGTACTTCGCTGAGGCAGTCGTCACCGTCGAGCAGCACCCGCCACAGTTCCTCGGTGTCGGCGGCGTTCGGGAAGACACCGTCGACACCGATGACGGCGATGTCGTGCCGGTCCGGGTCGGCCGTGCCGGTGGCCGGCGTCGCGGGAACGGCGAACGGCGCGGCCACGGGGGCGGGTTGCTCGTCCCGGGCAGCCACGTGCGGGGCCTCGTCCGGCGCGGCGGTGTACGTGGCGTGCGTGGCGTATGTGGTGTCGCCCGCGTGCACGGTGTACGGGGTGTCCTGCGGCCCGGTGGTGGCCACGGTGTCGCCGGGGAGGGCCGTGGACGCGGTGTCGCCGGGGACGGTGGTGACGCCGTACTCCTCGCGGAGTTCGGCGGCGAGCCGATCGACCGAGCCGGTTTCGAGGACGAGGGTGACGGGGATGTCGACGCCCAGCTTGGCGCGGATGTCCTGGGCCAGCGCGACGGCGAGCACGGAGTCGAGCCCCTGCTCCTGCAACGGGCGGTCCGGTTCGAGGTCGTCGATGCCGGTCTCCAGGGCGTCGGCCACCCAACGGGCCAGGGTGGCGTCGAGACCGTCGCCCCGTCCGGGACGCGGGGGCACCGGGCGGTGACCGTTGCTCTCGACGGCCGGGGCCATGGGCCGACCGAAACCGGAACCGGCGCCGACGCCGACGCCTTGGGCCGTGACGGGTCGCGGGGTCCCGGCCGACGGCGTGCTCGACAGCCGCTTCCAGGTGATGCCACGGGCTTCGAGCACCGGTTCGTCGCCGTCGAGGATCACCAGACTGGCGGTCAGCAGACCGGAGTCGGGCCCGGTCTCCCGGTCGCGCCGGGCGTGCACACGGGCCGTGGCCGGGATACGGCCGAGGACTGTGAGCCGTTCGACGGTGAACGGCACATACAGGCCCCGCGCCCCGCACGCGGTGAGAGCGACCTGGAAGGCGCCGTCGAGGAGCCGCGCGTCGACCACGCCCTCGGGTGCGGCTTCGGCGCGGAGCACGCCCGTCGCCCGGCCGGGTGCGGTGGAGAGGGCGGCGACGGTCCGGTAGGCGGAGCCGTAGGCGAGTCCGTCGCGTTCGAACGCGCGGTAGAGCGCGTCGAGTTCGACGGTGGTGAAGCCGTCGGTGAAGGCATCGGAGAAGACGTCGGTGAAGCCGTCGCCGGACGGCGGGACGGGAAGTACCGGCTGTTCCGGCGGGGTCAGTTCGGCGGTGCAGACGAGGGCGCCGTCGCCGTCGCGGAACGTGACCCGTGCTCCGTCCCGTTCGGCGGACAGGGTCGCGGGCGTCTCGACGGCCTTGCGGAACGTCACATCGCGCAGGCCGAACCGTTCACTGCCGACGAACTCGGCCACCTTGCCGGGGTAGGCGGCACCGGGCAGGGTCGGCCTGCCCAGGACCACGTGTTCGGCGGCCTCGGGGAGCCGCGCCCACGAGTCGGTCGTACGCCCGCTCGCGGCGGCCTCGCCCGACTCCTGGGCCGTCGCCGTCGGCTGTGACTGTGGCCGTGGCTGCGGCTGCCCGGTGGGCTCCAGCCAGAGGTACTTCTCGTCGTGCGGCGCGGTCGGGAAGCGTACGCCCGCCCGGCCGGGCCCGGTGGAGAGGTCCGCACCGGCGGCGAACCGCCGTGCCGCCTCGCCGAGTTCCTCCCGGCCCGCCCGGTCCCGGACCGTGGCCTTCTCCGTATGCGGCCCGGTGCCGTCGGCCACTCCCGGGTGGAGGGAGCGGACTTCGTCCACACCGGCCAGGAACAGCCGCAGCTTGTCGTCGAGTTGTTCGAGGCTGTCGACGACGCAGGCGAGACGATGAGCCGCCGCCGGACGCCTACGGCTCGCCTCGCTCAGCGAGGTGAGGGACGGGCAGTACGGGGAGCGCAGCATCAGCACGAGGCGGTGCGCCAGGGTGCGCAGCGCCACGTCCGACGCCGCCGACAGGGTCAGCAGCCGGGGCAGCCGGTCATGGTCCGCCGCGTCCCGCGTGGCGTCCGTGACGGGGGGCGCGGCCTCGACCACCACATGGGCGTTGGCGCCGCCGAAGCCGAAACTGCTGACGCCCGCGATCCTCGGCCCGTCCCAGGACAGCGGCCGGTCGGCGACGAACAGCGGCGAGGCCGCGAAGTCGAACGCCTTGTTCGGGGTGGTGAGGTTGAGGGACGGCGGGATGGTGCCGGCCTGGAGGGCGAGGACCGTCTTGATGAGTCCGGCGATACCGGCGGCCGGCTCCAGATGGCCGATGTTCGTCTTCACCGAGCCCACGGCGACCGGATGCGTGGCCTCCTCGCCGAGCACCGCGTGCAGCGCTTCGAGTTCGATGAGGTCACCGAGCTGGGTACCGGTGCCGTGCGCCTCGATGTAGCCGATGTCGCCGGGGGTGACGCCGGCTGCGGCCAGTGCCTTGCGCAGTACGGCCGCCTGGGCGGGCCTGCTGGGCGCGGTGAGGAACCCTGCGCTGCCGCCGGTGTGGTTGACGGCGGTGCCCCGGATCACGGCGAGGACCGGGTCCCCGTCGCGCCGGGCGTCCGCGAGCCGCTTCAGTACGACGACACCGCAGCCCTCTCCGCGGACGTAGCCGTCGGCCACCTCGTCGAAGGCCCGGCACACGCCCTGGGGGGACAGCATGCCGTTGCGTGCGAAGGAGCGTGTCTTGTCCGGTGTCAGGACCAGGTTGGCCGCGCCCACGACGGCGGCGTCGATGTCACCCGACCGCAGGTGCATGGCGGCCTGGTGCAGGGCGACGAGGGACGACGAGCACGCCGTGTCGACGGCGAAGCTCGGTCCCGACCAGTCGAAGACGTGCGACAGCCGGTTGGCGACCATGGAGATCGCGGTGCCCGTGGCGACGTGCGGGTCACCGTGGCCGATGCTCCGTGCCACCAGTTCCGGGAAGTCGCTCGCGATCGTGCCGATGAAGACGCCGGTGTCGGCGCCGAGCGACACATGGTCGTGGCCGCCGCTCTCCAGCGCCTCGGCGGTCACGCTCAGCAGGACGCGCTGCAGGGGGTCCAGGCGCCGGGCCTCGCGGTCGGTGAGACCGAAGCGCGCGGGGTCGAAGTACTCGACTCCGTCGACCCAGCCCATCGGCGCCTCGTCGGCCTCGTCCTCGCTCCACAGATGGGCCCAGCCCCGCCTGCCCGCCGGCGCGTCCCCGACACTGGAGACGCCGTCGGCCAGGTTGCGCCAGAACTCGTCCGGCGTGGCAGCGCCCGGGAACCGGCACGCCATGCCGACCACGGCCAGCGCACCGGCGTGAACGTCCTCCCGCGCGGGTCCGGGGTGTACGGGCCCGGGGTGTACGGGTCCGGGGGTTGCGGGCCCCGCCACGGCCGTCGAAGGCCTCGCTTCCGCCGCCTCCGCCGCCGTCGCCTCCCGCCCGCGCACGGCGGCCGGGACGGAAGCGTGCGCCTCCAGCCGCGACTGCGGATCCGGCTCCAGCCGCGCCTGCGGCGCCGGCTTCAGCTCCGACTCCGGCTGCGGCTGCGGCTGCGACTCCGGCTCGGCGATCCGCACCAGGCCATCAGCGGCCAGCAGCCGGGCCAGCTTGGCCGGGGTGCCGGTCGCGAAGACCGACGGAGGGGTGACCTCCGCGCCCAGCTCACGGCTGAGACGTACGGCGGCGACGGTGACGTTGGCCGAATCGCCGCCGAGGTCGAAGAAGTTGGCGTCCGAGGCGAAGGCGGGCTGTCCCACGGTGTCGGCGAAGACGCGTGCGATGAGCCCGGTCAGCGCCTCCGTGGTCAGGCCGGCGGTCGCGGCAGCGACAGCCGGGGCAGCGACCTCAGGTGCCGGAGCGGCGACCTCGGGCACCGCCCCGGTGAGGGCCGCGTCGGCGCGCAGGACCGTGTCGCGGGTCGGCAGGGGCAGCCGGGCCCGCGCCACCTTGCCGTTGTCGGTCAGGGGCAGCGCGTCGAGCCGTACGTACGCGTCCGGCACCATGTACTCGGGCAGCGTGGCGCCGACGAATTCGTCCAGCCGGGCCTTCGTCGGCACTCCGTCGCCGACCAGATAGGCGGTCAGACGCGGTTCGCCCCGGCCCTCGAAGCGGGCGGCGACGACGACGGCCGCCGTGATCCCGGCGAACCGTTCCAGCACCTGCTCGATCTCGGCGGGCTCGATACGGTTGCCCCGCACCTTGACCTGGGCGTCGGCGCGGCCGAGCCATTCGACGGCGCCGTCCGCGTGGAGCCGTACCTCGTCACCGGTCCGGTAGAGGCGCACCCCGGTGACGGGATGGACGGTGAAGGCGTCCGCCGTGAGGTCGGGCCGGTGGGCGTAGCCGCGGGCGAGTCCGGCGCCGGAGATCCACAGCGAGCCCGTCGTTCCGGGCGCGCACGGCTCCAACCGCTCGTCCAGAACGTGCAGTCGCTGGTTCGCCAGCGGTTCGCCGAGCGGGACGAAGTCGCCCACGGAGGTGACGCGGTGGGCGGAGGCCCAGATGGTGGCCTCGGTGGGGCCGTACAGGTTCCACAGGGCGCGGGCCGGGGCATGCAGGCCCTCGGCGACGCTCCGTGGCAGTGCTTCGCCGCCCGAGAGGACGGTGAGACCCGCCGGCGGGGTCCACCCGGTCGCCAGCAGGAGCCGCCACATGCTCGGCGTGGCCTGGGCGACGGTCACCTGGTCGGTCAGTTCGGCCAGGCGCCGCGGGTCGCGGGCCGTCTCGCGGGAGGCGAGGACGACCGTGGCGCCGACGGTCAGCGGGAGGAGGAGTTCCAGCAGGGAGATGTCGAAGGCCACCGTCGTGTGGGCGAGTACGGCGTCCTCGGCCGAGGAGCCGAGCCGCTCCCCGATGCCGGTGAGGAAGTTGGCGAGGGCCCGGTGCTCGATCTCCACGCCCTTGGGGGTGCCCGTGGATCCGCTGGTGAACAGGAGGTAGGCGAGGTCGTCCGCCTCGACGCGCGGCGGTACGGCCGGTGCCGACCCGTCCGCCTCCGGTACGCGCAGCGCGGTGCCCAGTGAGGCGCCGAGGGCGTCGGTGGTGGGGTCGGTGAGGATCAGGTCGCACCGCGCGACCTCGGTGTATCCGCGCAGGCGATCCGAGGGGTAGGCCAGGTCGAGCGGAAGGAAGGCGGCGCCGGAGCGGAGGATGCCGAGGAGGGCGGGAATCAGGTGGACGCCCCGTTCGACGAGGACACCGACCACCGATCCGGACTCGATGCCCTGGTCGTGCAGACGGGCGGCGATCGCGTCGGCCCAGGCGTCCAGGGCGGCGTAGTCGAGGGTGCGGGTGCCGCTGCGGACGGCGGTGGCCGTGGGCCGTTCGGCGACCGCGGCGGCGAACAGGTCGAGCAGGGTCGCGCTGCCGGGTGCCGGCGTCTCCGCCGTATCGGTTTCCGTCGTCGTCCCCGTCGTCCCGGTCACCCCTGTCGTCCCGTCCGCCCCCGTGGCCTCGTCGGCGTCGGGCCGGTTGGCGTCGAGGCGGGGCGCGGGCTGTGTCTCCTCGCCGTGGAACAGGGCGGCCAGGGCGAGGTCCTCGACGCGCTCGGTGAACTCCAGTGCCTCGTCGCGGCCCATCGCGGTGTCACGGACGAAGACCGTCGGCGGGCCGTTTCGCAGGCACAGGAGGGCGATCTCGGTGTGCGGTTCGGCCGACGCCTCCTCCCCCGCGCCGCGTTCGAGGACCATGACATCGGTGAACGTCGGCTCCCCGGAGCCCAGGGGGCGCCCCGCGAGGCCGAGCCGGACCTCCAGGTCGGCGGCGTAGCCGTGCCGGGCGGCGGCCTCGTCGAGCTTGTCGCGCAGGGCGTCGGCGCTGTCGCCGTCGAACCGTACGGGGAAGCGCGCCGCGGCGATGCCATGGGTCTCCCCGGCCCGTGCGCGGGCGTCCGACGGCGACCAGGCGAAGTCGAAGGCCGGCTCGTCGGCGCGCTCGGCCACGACGCCGAGGAAGGCGTGGACGACGGCGAGCGCCTCGTCGCGGGAACCGGGGACGAACGCCATCTCGTAGCGGCCGTAGTGCGCCGCGCCGGCGCTGAAGTCGTCGACGGGCAGCCGTGCCGGGCGCAGCTCCCGCAGCCGGGCGCTCCACCACGGTTCGTGGGCCCGTAGCGGCTTCTGGGCGGCGGCGATGGCGGCGAGCCGTTCCTCGCCGACGGGCGGCAGGGGTGAGCCCTCGATCGCGCCGAGCCGCTGTGCGGCGGCCTGGCCGCTGAGGGCGCTGCCGTCGACGGCGGTGAAGTCGCTGAGGACGAGGTCGGCGTCCGGGGCGGCGAGGGTCAGCGCCGATGTGGTCACCGACAGCACGGTGGTGTCGGTGCGGGGCTCGTCCCGGGGGATGAGCCTGATCTGCCGGGTGAGGACGGCGCCCTGTTCGGTGACGAGCGTGGGGATGCCGAGCGGGTTGGGGAAACTTCCGTAGTCCAGGGCCTTGGAGATACGGGCGGCCTCGGCGGCGGAGGTGCCGGCGTGGATGAGCCCGCCCGAGGCCATACGGGCGGACCGCCGGTAGAAGCGCCGTTCGCGGTCGCCGGTGTCGACGCCGTCGGGCAGGGTGCCCGCCACGATGTGCGGGACGAGGTCCCTGAACAGCTCGATGCCGGTCTCGGCGGTCTCGTACGTCAGGGAGAGCGCGGTGGAGTGGTCGCGGACCGGGAACCAGCGCTCCAGCAGGACGCCGCCGGCGTCCACGGCCTCCGTCATCCGGTGCCAGGTCGCCGCGTGCCGGGTCGCGCCCTCGTACAGGGCCCAGGCCGGGACGTTGCTGCCGGAGTAGCGGGGCAGGGGGCCGTCGTGGAAGTTGACGGCGGCGATCTCGGGCAGGGCCAGGACGTCCGCGGTCAGGATGCGGAAGTTGACCATGCTGAACAGGTAGTCGAACTTCCGCTCGGAGAGCGTCGCCGTCAGGTCGCCGTGCGGGTCGAGCACGGGCACGGTGTGTTCGCCGGCCCAGGCCACGGCGGCCGGGTCGTCGCTGAGGATTCCCTCGATGCGTACGCCCGCGTCGAGCAGTCGCGCCGCGCACTGGGTGAGGACCCGGGTTCCCCCGATGATGTAGCAGTTGGTCGTCATGCTCACGCCTCCGCAGCGGCGGACTCGGCGGCGCGTGCGGGGTCGGTGTCGTCCGTGTCCTGTGCCGGGTCGGCGGTGCGGGCGGCGACCCAGCCGTCGATCTGGGAGACGACCTCTTCGTCGAGGGAGAGCTGACCGGGGGTCCACAGCGGGTTGGACAGACCGCGGTGGGTGCGCTCGCACATCTCCCAGTCCTCGTAGTTCGCCTTGTCCCACAGGGCGAACACGGCTTCGTGGGAGAAGTCGCTCTTGGCCGTCTCGGAGGGGTGGAACAGCCAGAAGTGCCGTACGAAGCAGGTGCCGGGGCTCTCGGGCCAGACCCACTGCATCATCACGTAGTCGGCGGTGAACCCGAACAGCAGGTTGGGCAGGATGGTGATCCAGTTGATCCGCTGCCGGTCGGCGTCGGGCACGAGCGGCATGGGTGTGCGCCGGCTGTGGCCCGTCATGGACACGGAGTTGAAGCCGCCGCGGATGGACTGCCAGGCCCCGACGATGTCGCCTTCGAGGTCGTAGGTGCCCGCGTCGTCGAAGTCGGTGATGCGGTGCAGGTCCTTGTGCGCGGTCGGGAAGTGCAGACTCTCGTTGACGTTGTGCGCGACGAGCTTCCAGTTGGAGGCGACCGGGTAGTCCTTGGCCTGGACGCACTCCAGGTCGGCGAGTTCGTAGACGCGCGCGAACTCCCCGAACTCCCCGAGGGCCTTGTCGAGGTCGGGGGCGTCGTCGGAGAAGGTGACGAAGACGACGCCGTGGCGGATCTCGGTGCGGATGGGCAGCAGACCGTTCTTCTCCTTCTCGAAGAAGTGGTCGAAGTAGGTGCCGTTGAGGCTCTTCAGCTTGCCGTTCCGGTCGTACACCCAGCAGTGGTAGAGGCATACGAGGCTCTGCCGCTTGCCGCTGGCCTCCTCGACGAGCTTGTAGCCCCGGTGCCGGCAGTAGTTGTGGTACGCCTGGATGCCGTCGTCGCCGTGGAGGAGCAGGACGGAACCGCTGCCGATGTTCAGGGTGCTGTAGGCGCCCTTCTCCTTGAGGCGGGAGACATGGTCCACCGGGAGCCAGTGCCGGCCGTAGATACGGGACATCTCCCGCCGGAACTGCTCCTCGCCGGTGTAGAACTCGTGCGACCGGCCGATGCCGCCGGACTCGAAGTAGGGCCGCTGCTCGGTCTGCTCGCTGATGAGGTCGAACATGCTGGACGCGCGCGTCATCTGCTGGGCTCCCTCGGGTGAGGTGCGTGGAAGGCGGTGGCGGAGTGCCGGGCCCCGGGCCCGGGCGAGGGGAGTGTGCGCAGGGAGCCGTCGCGCCTCCGGGCCGGCCGCCGCGTGCGCGGGGACGCCCGTCGCCACGTGGTGCGTGCCGTACGCAGGTGATGCCCGGGACGCGAGTCGGCGCGGCGTGCGGTCACGGCGCCTGGCGCCCGGGGCGCTTCGGCTGTCCGGCGCACGCCGGTCACTGCGATCGCTGAGGTCGCTTCGCCGGTACCGGGGCCCTCCCGGGGCCCCGGTACCGGGAGGTCACGCGGTCGGGTCGTAGACCCGCTCCTCCTGCGGTACGCCCGCGTCGTCGTAGAGACGTTCCAGGGCGTCCGGCGCGTAGATCTCGTAGTCCGGGACGACGCCGCCGATCAGGCCGAGCATCTTGTTGGTCCACCCCTGGTCGGCGCTCATCGCGCTCATCGTCGCCTTGAAGAACGGCGGGAGTTCGGTGAGTTCGCCGAGCGTGGTGGTGAAGTCGTAGACGCCGGCGCTCTCCTCGTCACGCACCTTGTTGTACTCGGCCAGCGCCTCGTCCATCGGCCGTTCTCCGGACAGCCCCTGGTGGACGCGTTCGGCGAGCAGCTCACCGTGGAGGAAGGCGTCGGTGATGCCCCATCCGGTGTAGGGGTCCTTGTGGTAGCCGGCGTCGCCGACGAGGGCCCAGCCCGGGCCGTGGGCGCGGCGGTAGTAGTTGTCGGGGTAGCGCATGGGACGGAAGTCCTCCTCGCGCCGCCCGCTCTCGCGCAGCTGGGCGCCCATCACCGGGTCGACGTCGTCGAAGACGGCCTGGAAGCGGCCCTCCACGTCCTGGCGGAAGTCCTTCAGCTGGTTGCGGGTACAGATGATGGCCAGCATGTTGAGGCCGTCGTTCGTGGGCCAGCTGCCGAACCAGCGCTCGTTGAGGCCCGTCCTGTGGTGCAGGCCCCAGTCGAGGCCGCTGTAGTACGAGTAGTAGATGAAGCCGGCGGCGGGGCGCACGTTGTACAGGGGTGCGCCGACCTTCTTCGCGACCGTGGAGTGGAATCCGTCCGCGCCGATGACCAGCGAGGCCCGGAACTCCCGCTCCGGCCCGTCGCCCTCGCGTCCGCGGATGCCCGTCACCTGGCCGTCGGAGGCGATCACGTCGGAGACGGTGAAGCCCTCCAGCACCTCGGCGCCGGCCCGGCGGGCGGCGTTGACCAGGATCTCGTCGAGCACGGTGCGGCGCGGGCAGTACACGGCGTCGATGCCGTCGACGGGGTCGGCGAAGCCGTTGAGCTCGATGCCCCGGTAGGAGTAGTGCATCTTGCGGAGCGCGGGCGTCTTCGCCGCCACGATCTCGTCCAGCAGTCCCCACTCCTGGAGCTTCAGCAGCCCGGCCTGATGGATGTAGTGCGTCGAGACGGTGTCGCTGGGAAAGGAGGACCGGTCCACCACGAGGACCCGGTGTCCGAGCCGCGCCAGGAGCATGGCGACAGGCGATCCGGCGCAGCGGGCACCCACAACAATGACGTCGTACACGCAATCCCCCATGAATAAGTTCAGCGCCTGAGAGTGCGTCAGGCACGGTTCCGGCGCTCCGTGGTCAGCGGCGCCGATATCGACATGCAGGCTATGCGTATTGGCCAAAGAAGTTCAAGCGTTGGTACTGAGACGGTAATTACACACCATCGCCATAAGGCACCTGAATGTTTCATTCCGTTCCGCGCGGCGAAACCCGGCCAACCTTATGGCCCACTACGCCCCCTTCGAGATGGGCGGTTTCGACCACATCGAGGCTTATGCCACCGGCGGAGCGTCGGCCCACGCGACCACGCTCGGTGAGAGATCCCGTACGTCCAACACATAGCGTAGGTAAAGTAAAAAGCCCGCTTCCGGGAATTGACTTCCCGCAACCGCTCTCTAATTACCCAGTTGACGTAACCCGAGAAATTACACGAATAGATCGCGCCAGCGCATGGCCGGATTCCATCATCAAGCCCTTTCCGGCGAGGCCGACGATTAACGGGATGCACCCCGGACCGCACCGGTCACACCGGTCACACCGGTCACGGATCCCTTCGCGGGCCCGGCCCTGGAGCCGGGCCCGGCGGGCAGCCTCAGCCGGCCGCCGTGGTGTCAACGGAGTCGAGCGTCCGCGGGAAGGGCCGGGGGCCTGCGCAGCAGCCACTGGACGAACGTCCGGCGGCGGGGCCGCACCACCACCCGGCCGAAGGCCTTCTGGCCGACCAGCTCCACGCGCAGGGCGACCGGCGTATCGGGACTCGCCGGGGCCTGACGGTACTTGGCCCTGCTGTGTACGAGCTGCAGACCGTCCGTGTCGACCACGACGCCCGGCCTCGTGATCAGCTTCAGGGTCTTCCCCGTCATCCCCACGTCGATCCGCAAGGTGTCGTGCGTGATCACCGCGTCGGTGAAGTCGAGCGTCACCTCGCAGTACGCCACCGCGAGCTCCAGCCTCCGTGGCACCACCCAGCGCCCCACGCGCTCGACCGGGCCGCTGAAGGCCTGTTCGATCCGCACCAGGTCCTTGGCCTCGACTCCGGCCCCGCCGACGGTGGCCGCCGACGCGGGCGGCAAGTCGGCGGTGAGCACGGTCAGTTCGCCCAGAGTCCGCGCCGACAGGGCGACTTCCAGGCGCTCGTCCAACTCGTCCGAGGTCAGCAGGCCGTCCCCCGCCGCGATGCGCAGCACATCCACCACCCGGTCCCGGTCGGCGTGCGAGGCTCGCAGCTCGGGCGCCGAGCCGGTGTCGGAGCGCTTCCCGGTGGGCGAATTCTCTCCCGACATACATCCGTCCTGGTCTGTCGAACGACTCCGCGCGACGCGGGTGGCGGCGCGAGCACCAGACTAACGCTATATCGCGATATGGATCCTGTCCCGAACTCATCAGGGAGGGATGGAGAGGCAGAGGTGACGTCAACCGGTCGACGCGACCTGGGAGGCATCCACGTAACGGATCTACGTACGTAACGAATCCAAGCTGGAGGGGGAACCACCGAGCCGCCTGGAGCCTGTCTGCCGACGAACGCTGACCCACACGAGGCAGGCCGAGAAGTACGGGCCCATTCCGGATTCCTCCACCCAGGAGTCCTGGTCCGCAGCGCTGGAGGGATTCGAGCAGGGAGCCTCCGACTGCACCGTCGGAATCACGGAGAAGGACAACAAAAAGATCTCGGCGGCACTCGCACGCATCCAGAGACAGGCGAATCCCGATCTCGGAGTCGCGGAAAGCGAGATCAGGACCTACGTCTTCAACGGAATCCACCGAGAGAATCCTGGAGTTCCCGACAAGGACGACAAGAACACGGGGGACGTCTACGGGGTGTCGCTGGGGCCATCCCCTTGGTCGCGGCTCTCGGCTTCGTCCTGCGCGGCAGGTGGCCGGCCCGCCGCACGGTATCCGCGGAGGCGGTCGTCGAGTCCTTGAGGTACGCGGGAACCATTCTCGGCGGAGGGGATCTTCCGGTCGCCGTCTACCGCACGAGAATACGGTTCACCGACCGCGACGGGAAAGAAGTGATCACCGAGACGGAACCCCTTGTGGAACACCCCGTGGGTTCCTCACTCACCATTCACCACGACCCGCGTAATCCGCGCCTGCCGCGCACCGCGCCGATGGAGCACTATGTCTGTGGCGCGTGCTTCGCCGCGATCGGGGTGTTCTTCGTGGTCATGGCGGTCGTGATCTGAATGGGGTTCCCTATTGATCCCGTCGGCCATGGGTGCCTTCGAGCTGTGCTGCCTGCCCGCGCAGCCAGGAGAGCAGGAGGGCGATCCGTGAGTCCTCCTCGGGTGGCCGGCGGCTGAGGAGGTGGTAGCCGGTGCCGTCGGGGACGAAGCCGTGGGGCGCGGCGAGTTGTCCTTGTACGAGGTCGTCGTGGACGAGGGCGTAGGGGCCGATGGTGGTGCCGACACCGGCCGCCGCG
Organism: Streptomyces sp. NPDC001868; assembly: GCF_040297125.1. NCBI lineage: Bacteria > Bacillati > Actinomycetota > Actinomycetes > Kitasatosporales > Streptomycetaceae > Streptomyces > Streptomyces sp. NPDC001868. Next base: position 403,302 of record NZ_JBEOYO010000001.1, read on the forward strand.
GCCTTCAGGGTCAGATAGAAGTGCTCGAAGGTCTGCTCCGAGTCGCCTGCGGCCGTCATTCCGGTGACACGCCGCCAGTCGTCCCATGCTCCGCGTCTGGTGGCGGTGTGGAGGAGCACGTCCGCGGCGATGCCGTCGGGGCTGGTGACGCCGGGTGCGAGGTCGGGGCGGCAGACCGGCCCGATCCGTTCGGCGAACAGGTAGGCGCGGCTCAGATCCGGCGGGAAGGGGAAGTCGTCCCGACGGATCGCGAGGTCGAGGTTGTCGCGTTCGAGGTGGAGGGGGCCGCCGCCCGCGGACAGATGGAGATCGAGGTCCGGGGCGTGTGCCTTCAGGTCGGGCAGGCGAGGGATGAGCCAGCGCATCAGGAGAGTCGGCTCGCACGAGAGGGTGAGCGGCCCGGTGACCGGGCGCCGTGAGATCAGCCGGGCGGCGGTGTCGATCTGGTCGAGGGCGTCCCGGACCGCCGCCGCGAGCTGCCGTGCCTCGGGGGTGGGGCGCAGGGTGCGGGTGCCGCGCTCGAAGAGGGTTACGCCGAGGGCTCGTTCGAGGTTCTGGATCTGGCGGCTGACCGCGCCGTGGGTGACATGGAGTTCCTGGGCTGCGGCGGTCATGCTCGCGTGGCGGACGGTGGCTTCGAAGGGCAGGAGGGTGTTGAGCGGGGGCAGGTCGGGCCAGCGCATGTGTGAACTTTACTCACGCCGGCTGTGAGAACGAATCGTTTGTCCTGCGGTTTTGGCGGCACCAGTATTGATCGCGTCACCGAAGCCCACGAATCCGAGAGGCGGGTCATGCCCCCGCTGAGCAATCCCCTACCGAGCGTCGCCGTTCTGGCGGACGACCTCACCAGCGCCGGGGACGGCGCGGCCCCGTTTCGCCGGACCGGCCACGAGGCCCGGATCCTCTTCAGTGAACCGGCCGTGGCGGACCTGCGGACCCCGGGCGTGACCGCCGTCGACCTCGGTACCCGACTCCTGGAGGAGGCGGAAGCCGCAGACCGTACACGGCAGGCGGCGTCCATGTTCATGGGCTGCGACGTGGTGCTGAAGACGGTGGACTCCACCCTTCGAGGTCACCTCGCCGCCGAGATCCGGGCCGCGTGGGCCGGGTCGGGACGGCGGGCGGTGGTCGTCGCGCCCGCCTTTCCTGCGCAGGGGCGGGTGACGGCGGGCGGGGTCCAGTACGTGCACGGCGTGCCGGTGGACCAGAGCGACTTCGCGCATGACCCCGTTCACCCGGTCACCTGCGCGGACCTGGCGGTACTGCTCCCGGAGGCGGTACTGGTCGAGCCGGACCGGGCCGACGGGTTGCCCCGTCCGATCGCCGACGGCCGGCTGATCGTCTGCTCGGCCTCGACGGACGAGGAACTCGACCGGTTCGTACGGGCCGTGCCCCGTCTCGACCAGGTGCTGTGGGTCGGCTCCCCAGGGCTTGCCGCGGCCCTCGCCCGCCGCTGCGCGCTGCGGGTCGCCCCGCCCACGCCGACTCCGGAAGCAGAACCGGAATCAGAACAGGAACTGGAACCGGCCCGGCGTCCTCTCGTGGTCGTCGGCAGTGCCAACCCCGCCAGCCGCCGTCAGTTGGCCGTCCTTCACTCGCGGGCGGACGCCGACGGGACCTGTGTCACCGAGGATCCGGGAGAGGCGCTCGCCGCGGTGCGTCGCCTGAACACCGAGGTGCTCACCCTGCGGACCCCCGACGAGCGCCACGACGCCGCCACCGCCCAGGCTCTCGCCGCGTCCCTGGCGGCCACGGTCCGAGTGCTGGCCGACGAGCACACCGTCGACGCCCTCGTGATCACCGGCGGGGAGACCGCCGCGACGGTGTTCCAGGCCCTCGGTGCCACCGGCATCACCCTGATCGACGAACCCGAACCCGGTGTCGCCCGCGGCACGCTGCTCGGCGGCCACCCGCTGCCCGTGCTGGTCAAGGCCGGGGGCTTCGGCGACGACGGCACACTCCTGCGTCTGTGCCACCTCGCCGGACACCCCCTCGACCGAGGAGAGAACGGCCCAGCAGAGAACAGCCCAGCAGAGAACGGCCGTAGAGACAACGACCGTGGAGACAACGACCGTGGAAACAACCGCCGAGGAGCGAACCCGTGACCCCGATCGCCATCACGATGGGTGACCCCTCCGGCATCGGCCCGGAGATCACTCTCAAGGCCTGCGCGGACCCGCGCCGTACGGTTCCGGTCGTCGTCATCGGTGACGCCGGCGTCCTCGCCCGCGCCGACCTCGTCGCCGGTACGGGGCTGACCATCCGTACCATCGGCTCCCTCGACCGGGCCGCCCACATCCCGGGCACGGTGGACGTCCTGGCCCAGAGCGCTCTTCCCGACGACCTCCCTTGGGGCGTCCTGGACGCCCGCGCCGGCGCCGCCTCGTACGCCTATGTACGCCGGGCCGTACAGCTCGCCCTCGACAACGACGTACGGGCCGTGGTGACCGCCCCGATCAACAAGGAGGCCCTGCGCCTCGCCGGCGTCCCGTATCCCGGTCACACCGAGATCCTCGCGGACCTGTCGGGCACCACCGACTACGCCATGATGATGGCCAACGACGAACTGCGTACCGTCCTGGTCACCGTCCACCAGTCCCTGCGCACCGCGCTCGACGCGATCACCACCGAGCGCGAACTCGACGTCATCCGCCTCACCCACCGCACGCTCACACGCGGCGGCCTGACCGCCCCGCGCCTCGCGGTCGCCGGGCTCAACCCGCACGCCGGTGAGAACGGACTGTTCGGCCGCGAGGACCTCGACGTCATCGCCCCGGCCGTCGAGCAGGCCCAGCGTGAGGGCATCCGGGCCAGCGGCCCCTGGCCGGCCGACACCGTCTTCATGCGAGCGCGCGCCGGACACTTCGACGCCGTGATCGCCCAGTACCACGATCAGGGCCTGATCCCCGTCAAGTACCTCGGCATCGAACACGGCGTCAACATCACCCTCGGCCTGCCGTTCGTCCGCACCAGCGTCGACCACGGTACGGCCTTCGACATCGCCGGCCGGGGCACGGCCGACCACACCAGCCTGCTCACAGCACTGCGCCACGCCGATGACCTGTCGACACCCGGCCGGCCCTGACTCCGCCACGCCCCCTCATCCGTACTCCCGTACTCCCGTACTCCCCTCCATCCACATGCGTTCAGAAAGCCGAAGGACCGTGGACTTCATCTTCATGCTCACCCGCGACGACCGCACCGTCACCGACTGTCTGGATGTCGTCGACGCCGTCGAGGGTCTCGGCATCACCCACATCGGTTTCAAGGATGTCGGCGTCGACCGCGACACCCTCACCCGGCTCCACACCCGGCTGAGGAACTCCGGCGCCACCACCTACCTGGAAGTCGTCGGCACCGACCGCGAACAGGCCCTCGACTCCGTGCGCGCCGCCGTCGACCTCGGTGTCGACTGGATCATGGGCGGCACCTGGACCAAGGCGGTCCTCGGCCTGCTGCACGGCACCCGCACCGGCTACCTGCCGTTCGTCGGCCGGCCGATCGGCCACCCCACCCGCCTGGGCGGTGGCCCGGAACGCATCGCCGCGGACTGCCGGCGTGCCGAGGCCGAAGGCTGCGCCGGGGTCGACCTGCTGGCCTACCGCGCCACCGACGCCGACCCGCTGGACCTGATCCGGGCCGCCCGCTCCGCGACCACCGGCCGTCTGGTCGTCGCCGGTTCCATCACCGGCACCGAGCAGATCCGGGCCGTCGCGGCGGCCGGAGCCGACGCCTTCACCATCGGCTCCGCGGCCTTCGACGGCTCGCTCCAGCCCCACGCCGGCACCCTCCGCTCCCAACTCACGCCCGTACTGGAGGCCGTCAGTGCCCTGCGCGAGCTGCCCCCACAGAGGAGTTCGTAGCACCCCGGGACGAACGAGAGGTGCACCGCCACCACCGTCAACAGCCCCCGCTCCCCCGCCGTCACGGCGGCAAGGGCAGGGCGTGGCTGGTCGCGGACCAGGGTGAGTCCGGGTCTTCCGGCCACCCGTAGCGGCAGGCCGAAGGGAGCCGGCGCGAACCGTCTGGCCCTCCACTCCCGTACGGGCAGCCTGGAGAGCAACGCGATGCCGTGTGAGGGGATGTCCCCCTGGGCCGCCGGGTCCTGCGGGCCGTGCACCCGCAGCCCCGCCTCGGCCGGGTCGAGAACCCACCCCTTGCCCGGCACCGCCCTGCCATGGACCGCCGACGCATACCGCCACTCCCGTGCCCCCGCCGCTTCGGTCGCTCCGCGGGCCTGGTCCAGGTGACCCGACCGCTCCTGGAGACGGTCGAGCTCCTGCAACGCCAGGACATCAGCGTTCAGCGACGCGACGGCTTCTGCCAGCGCAAGCCCGGCATCCGAGGACGGGACAGGGAGGGGCCTGCCCTCCTGAAGCGTCCGGCCGTGCAGCACGTTGAAGGTCGCCAATCGCATCGGAATACGGTATGTCGCGTGCGGCACGGCTCCCCATCCGTGGAATCACGCAACGGACTACGGAAGACCACGGCGACCGCCCGCCCAGGGCGGGATGTTGATGAACTGGGGCGATGAGCATCCTCTCGCCGCGCATCCTGCGGGCTCTCGAGCGGTTCAACGCCGCCTATCCGTGGGACCACAACTCCCACTACCACCGCTGGATCCTTCGGCGGTTGCCGGAACACTTCGGGGCCGCTCTGGACATCGGCTCCGGCAGCGGCGACCTCGCGAGGCTCCTGGCCGGACGTGCCGCCTCCGTGGAGGGAGTCGATTCCGATCCGGGGATCACCGCCCGGGCCCGGGAACTGACTCCCTCCACGCTTCCCGTGACCTTCCATGTCGCCGATGCCATGGTTGAGTTCCCCGAAGGCCCCTACGACGTCATCACATGCGTCGCCACGATCCACCATCTGCCCTTCGCCCAGGCACTCACCTGCTTCCGGCGCCACCTGGCTCCGGGAGGAACCCTGGTGGTCGTCGGCCTCCACCGCGCCCGCACCCCCGTGGACCACCTCCTCGGTGCCGTCGCCGTCCCCGCCAACGCCGCCATGGGCTGGCTGAAGAACAGAGGCCGCCGCTCGCCCCGCCCCGTCTCCATGACGGCCCCTACGCGCGCAGCGGACATGACCTACGACGACATCGTCCGCGCCACCGGAACCGTCCTGCCCGGCGCACGACTTCGACGCCGGCTGTTCTGGCGCTACACACTCGTGTGGAACCACCCCTAGCGGCCACCCTCCGTGGTGAGAGGACGGCGGTGCACTCACCGCCGCCTCCTGAACCACGTATCGGCACCTACATATTGATCATGTGGCCGGCGAGACCGTGGACGGCCTCCTTGACCGCCTCGCCCAGGGTGGGGTGGGCGTGGACGTTGCGGGCGACCTCGTGGACCGTGAGGTCCCACTGCTGGGCCAGGGTCAGTTCGGGGAGGAGTTCGGTGACGTCCGGGCCGATGAGGTGGGCTCCGAGGAGTTCGCCGTACTTGGCGTCGCTGATCAGCTTCACGAAGCCGGTCGAGTCGCCCAGACCGTGGGCCTTGGCGTTCGCGGTGAACGGGAACTTGGCGACCTGGACATCGAACCCCTTCTCCCTCGCCTGAGCCTCGGTGTAGCCGAAGCTGGCGATCTGGGGCTGGCAGAAGGTGGACCGCGGGATCATCACATAGTCGAGTTCCATGGTCTCGGCGTCGGCGAGGGTCTCGGCGGCGATCACGCCCATGGCCTCGGCGGCGTGCGCGAGCATCAGCTTCGCGGTGACGTCACCGATGGCGTAGATGTGCGGCACGGAAGTGCGGCAGTGGCCGTCGACGTCGATGGCGCCGCGCTCGGTGACACGCACACCCGTGTTCTCCAGGCCGTACCCGGTGACGTTCGGGGCGAAGCCGATCGCCTGCAGCACCTTGTCGGTCTCCAGGACCCGCTGGGCGCCGTCCTTTCCGGTGACCGTGACCCGCACCTGCGGACCGGACTCGTCGATCGACTCGACACGGGTCGAGGTGAGGACGTCGATGCCCAACTTCCGGTACTGCTTGGCCAGTTCGGCGGAGACCTCGACATCCTCCAGCGGGGCCAGGCGGTCCAGGAACTCGACGATCGTGACCTTCACACCGTAGTTGCTGAGGACGTACGCGAACTCGATGCCGATCGCGCCGGCGCCCGCGATCACGATGGACCGCGGCAGGTCCTCGGCCAGGATCTGCTCCTCGAACGTCACCACGCGCGACGTACGGCGCGTGCCGGGCAGCAGCTTGGGGCTCGCCCCGGCGGCGATGATGCAGTGGTCGAAGCCGATCGTGCGGGTGTTGCCGTCGTAGTCGGCCACCTGGAGTGTGTGCGGGTCGAGGAACGTGCCGCGGCCGCTGATCTCCGTGATCTTGTTCTTCTTCATCAGGTAGTGGACGCCCTTGACCCGGCCGTCCGCGACCTTCCGACTACGGCGGAAGGCCTCCCCGTAGTCGAAGGAGACCTCACCGTCGGCCTTGATACCGAAGGTCTTCGCCTCGCGCGTGAAGATGTGCGCGAGTTCGGCGTTGCGCAGCAGGGCCTTGGTGGGGATACAGCCGACGTTGAGGCACACCCCGCCCCAGTACTTCTCCTCGACGACCGCGACACTTTTGCCCAGCTGGGCGGCCCTGATGGCGGCGACGTACCCGCCGGGGCCCGCGCCGAGTACGACGACGTCGAAGTGCTCGCCCTGCTCATCCATGAACGGTTCCTTTCCCCTGGGCCGGCCGGCCCCTCGTGCGGGCCGACTCGCTCCCGATCGAACAACGTGTGCGTCTACTCAACACCGGCGGCCCACACCTGGTGGTCCACACCCGGTCATCCGCTTCAGCGTCCCGAGGCCACGGTCTATGCCGGAGGCCAGGAGAAAAAGCAGTGGATCAGCGCCGGCGTGCGCCACTACCGTGCGTCCGGACCGAGTCGTCTGGTGAAGGACGTGCCGTTGTACACCGTGTGAGACCTCCCGAGTGCTGATCTGTCGCGCGTCGCGCCTGTGCGCCGCGCTGCTTTTTGCTGCGGACTTCTCACTGAAACCGGTGTATCCCTGTGCTCGACAACTGGGTGGTCATGCCCACCTGCCTGCCGCTCGTTCGCCGCCGTTGCCACACCTGCGCGTCCGAACACTTCCGGACGAGCGGCAAGTTTCGTGTCAACGCGAACCACAAACTCATCGACGCCTGGCTCCTCGCGCTCTGCACCTCGTGCGGGGAGACCACGAAGCTCACGGTCCTGGAGCGGATGAACGTGCGCTCCGTACGACCCGACCTGCTGGACCGAATGCATGACAACGACCCCGGCCTGGCAGCCGAGTTGCTCCAGGACCCCGTCGTGCGGCGCCGCAATCGCATCGCCCTCGACTGGGACGACGCCTGGCGCCTCGACACCGGCGGATCCGACCACCTGGACCGCGAGGTGATCGACATCTCGGTCCACTTCACGGCACGGATCCCGGTCCGGCCGGTGCGACTGATCGCCGAAGGATGCGGTCTTTCCCGGGCCGAGGTCGAGAGACTGATCACGGAAGGAAGCCTCGTCTCATCGGTCCGCCTGAACGGCAAACTCTCCGACGACTTCACCTTCACACTCAAGCGCTGAGCCGCTGAGCCGCCGAGCCCTCCTCGGGCTGGGTGGCTGCCCCCTCAGTCAGGTGAAGGGGAGGGCGCGGACGGAGTGCACTCCGTCCGGGTGACGGTGCGACGGGGAAGCCGGGGCGGGCACGTTGTCTTCGGACGCGTGTCCCGCCCTGGCCGAAAGGGCGAGCAGTGGCAGGTACGGCTGGAAGGGCCGCGCGGTGGCCGTGGATACCGGCGGTACCCCGGGTGACCTCCGCCGGGCCGTGGCGAGGATACTGGCAGGCGCAATGCCCCTGCTTCCTGATGGACTCATGCCGACCTCCTCCACAGCCCGTCCCACGACTCCCCCCACGGTGTGGCCGGCTCGCGGCCGCCACATCGGACACGACGCGGAAGGCGTCCTCCGCCGCACTCTGCGGCAGCTCAAGGACAGCCAGGTCATCGACGACTTCCTGGAGGTGCCCGCCCCCGACGCCGGCGGCGACTCCCCGGAGCGCGTCTTCGAGGCCCGATGGCGGGTTGCCGACGAGGTGACCGTACGCGCCCGGCTGAGCCTCGCCCCCGACCTGGGCGGCGGCCGGGAGTGGACCCTGATCGCGGAGGCGGAGGAGCCGTGGGATCCGGCGTGGCCCTCCCCCGTCACCCGGTTCTGGCCGGAGTACGGCGACTGGGACCACGACGCCGCCACGGGCCTGTCGCTGAGCAGGATCACCGGTCTGCCCGAGGACGACAAGGACGTACGGCGCCTGCTCAGGGACTCCGGGCGCAGTGGCTGGTGCGTCCGCGTCGTCGTCCATGAGGCCATGACCACGGACGAGCGCGGCCGGATGCCCCTCGCGCGATGGCTGTCGCCGAGCCTGCGCCACCGTGTCGTGGAACACCGGGCCTCGCCGCATCAGCTGCGGGTCGTGAACTGGGCGCTGCGCGAGTTCGACGTGGAGGTGCCACGCGGCGGTGCGGTGGTGCTGCCCGGCTCCCCGGCCCCGTCCGGCTACGACGCCGACGACTTCGCCGTACGCACGGTGTTCCTGGACGGTTCGGAGCCGACCGACCTCGTCGCGGCGGTGACCCGGTTCGCCGCGCTGCCGCGTCCGCTGCCGGACGGGGCCGAGGAGGCCCTCACCGCGCTGCGGGACGACTGGCACCTCCTCACTCTCGAGGAGGAGCTCGTCCGGGAGCGGAAGCGGGTGGCGGCCTACGCCGAGGCGCTGGAGGCCATGACACAGTCCCGGGACCTGTACCGGGAGGCGACCGAGCGCGCCCACGAGGCGCTCGCCGCCTACCGCGAGTCCGCCGAGGCCGCTCCCGCCACGCGGCAGCCGTCCGGGACGCCGACGACGTCCGCGTTCCAGCAGCTGACGCGCACCCTGGAGCGCTTCAAGTTCAGCCCCAAGGCCCTGCGCCCCGCCACCAAGGCCGAGGGCGAGAACGAGAAGGACACGGAGATCCCGCCCGAGCCGCCCAGGCCGCCCGGCTCCGAGAAGAGCTAACGGGGCGACGCCAGAGGGCCGGGGCGGGCACGTGGGGCGGGGGCGGCGGGGCGGAGCGTGACGTCAGGCGAAGGCATCCCGCAGCGCGGGCAGCAGCGTCTTCTCCGACCAGTCCAGATACGCGGGCTGCGACTCGCCCCCGATCTGCACCAGGGCGATCTCGGTGAACCCGGCCTCCGCGTACGGGCGTACGGCCTCGACGAAGGCCTCCGGGTCGTCGCCGCACGGGATGGACGCGGCGACGTCGTCGGGCGTCACGAACTGCGTGGCCGATGCGAACGAATCCGGGTGCGGCAGCTCGGAGTTGACCTTCCAGCCGCCGCCGAACCAGCGGAACTGGTCGTGCGCGCGCCGGACGGCCGTGTCGCGGTCGGGGTCGTAGCAGACCGGCAGCTGGCCCACGCGCGGCTTGCCCGTGCCGCCGTGCCGGTCGAAGGCCTGGAGCAGCCCGGGCTCGGGCTCCGTGGCGATGACCAGGTCGGCGAGCCTGCCCGCGAGGGCGCACGACTGCTCGCCGGAGACGGCGATGCCGAGCGGCGGCGGCTCGTCCGGCAGGTCCCACAGCCGGGCGGACTCCACGTCGAAGTGCTTGCCATGGTGGTTGACATGGCCGCCCTCGAAGAGCGCCCGGATGATCTCCACCGCCTCCTGGAGCTTCTCGTGGCGTACGTTCACGGACGGCCAGCCGCCGCCCACCACGTGTTCGTTGAGGTTCTCCCCCGAGCCGAGCCCCAGCCGGAACCGTCCCTCCGACAGCAACTGCATCGTCGCCGCCTTCTGCGCCACCACCGCGGGGTGATAGCGGAACGTCGGGCAGGTCACGTATGTCATCAGCGGAATGCGCGAGGTCGCCTGGGCGGCCGCGCCCAGCACGCTCCACGCGTACGGAGAGTGGCCCTGCGAGCGCAGCCACGGGAAGTAGTGGTCGGACGTGACCGAGAAGTCGAAGCCCGCGCCCTCGGCCCGGACCAGATGGTCGACGAGCTCACGGGGACCGGCCTGCTCGGTCATCATCGTGTATCCGATGTGCACCATGCGCACCGGGTCCCCGGCCTGGCGGAGTGAAAACAACCCGCCGCTCCGGCTCTCTGCCTCAGGCCGTCGGTGCCTGCCAGGCTCCGAGCACGGCCTCCAGCTGCCCCAGCGGATCCTCGCCCACGAAGCGCAGGACGACCGTGTCCGCGCCGGCCGCCGCGAGTGCGCGGATGCCGTCGGCGGCCCGGGCGGCGTCGCCGGACACGGTGAAGACGTCCTCCTGGGGGCGGCCCAGCCAGGCACCGTGGCCCTCGGTGTGGGGGTGAAGGGTGCGAGCCACCTCGTCGGTGTCGTCGCCGACGCACGCGAAGGCGAAGACGGTCAGGGTGTGGTCGGCGGTGGCACCGCCCTTCGCGGTCAGCTCCCGGATGTGTTCCAGGTCGCGCGGCCCATGGCCCTCGGCGATCAGCGTGCCGTCGGCTACCCGGCCGGACAGTTCGAGGGAGCGGGGGCGCACCACACCCGCGACGACCGGCGGCACCTCGGCCGGCGGATGCACCAACTTCACTCCGTCCAGGCGTACTTCACGCCCCGTCACCTCGACGTGCTCACCGCGCAGCAGTGCGCGCACGGAGGTGATCGTCTCCTCCAGCAGAGCCAGCGGGGACCGGGGCGCGACACCGACCTGGGCCATCCACTCCCGCACACCGTGTCCGATGCCGGCCACCAGCCTGCCCGGGAACACCCGGCCCAGCGTGGCCAGTTCCATCGCCAGCAGCGCCGGGCTGCGCAGCGGGGCCGGGGTGATGCCGATGCCCACCCGCAGCCGGTCCGTCGCGCCCAGGGCCACGGCCGCCGCCGACACACCGCCGTTCCAGCCGAGGTCCTCCACCACCCACAGATCGTCCACGCCGAGCGCCTCGGCCCGCCGCGCGAACTCGGGCAACCCCTCGGGGGCCCAGTCGCGGTCGTGCATCACACCGATCCGTACGTTCGTCATGCGGCGAACCTATGCGGCGGACGACGAACGGATCAACGGCGTATTCCGCCAGGTGAAGGCCGACCGGGTGCCCGACGACGACGCCGGCCGGGACGACCACGGGCCGGGAAGACCACGGGCCGGGAAGACCACGGCGACCACGGCCACTACGGCGACTTCGGTTCCCCGGCCCCCTGGTGTCCGGCAGTACGCGCGGTGAGGTCCTCGTCCGTGATGGGACGGACCACCCGGCAAGGCACTCCGAGGGCGACGCTCATCGGCGGAATGCTGCGGCTGACGACGCTGCCGGCGCCGATGACGGACCCGTATCCGATCCGGACGCCGGGCAGGAGCACCGCGTTGCTGCCGATCCACACCTTGTCCTCGATCACGATCGGTTCGGAGAAGCGCGCGAAGTCGGTGCGTCGCGAGGGATGCACCGGGTGTCCCGTCGTGGTCAGGGTGACGCTGGGAGCGATCATGACCCCGTGGCCGATACGGATCTCCACGTCGTCGACGAACGTCAGGTTCACGTTCCCGAAGAAGTCGTCGCCGATGTGGACGTTGCTGCCGAACCCGGCGTGGAACGGCGGCAGCAGGACCGTACGTTCACCGACGGAGCCGAAGATCGCGACGAGCAGCGACCGGCGCTTCTCCGTCTCGCTCGGCGGTGTCCGGTTGTACTCGAAGATCTCGTCGGTGCGGCGCAGAGGGGCCTGGAAGGCCGCTTCCGACTCGGTGTAGACGAGCCCCTCGGCGATCCGGGCGAGAACCTCTTCCTCGTGACCATCCGTACGATCCGTCACAACAGGACGCTTCCTTCGTCGAGTTCCCCGGGCGCAGACCCGACGCGCCCCCGGTCGACCGCGCGCCCCGAGCCTAATAAATCAGATGAATCAAGTGAATCCGATGAACCATGGGAGGAACCCCAGTGGCCGACTACTCACTGACCCTCGACGACTCGGAGATCGCGCGTTACCGGCTCATGGCCGACATCGCCGAGCGTCGTGAACGCGAGCTGTGGACGGCCGCCGGGGTCGCACCCGGGGCGCGGATCGCGGACGTGGGGTGCGGGCCGGGCGCGATCTCGGTACGGCTGGCGGACATCGCCGCTCCCGACGGCGCCGTATGGGCGGTGGACCGCGACGGCGACGCGCTGGCCGTCGCCGCCGCGCTCGCCGAACGCTCCGGCGTCCCCGTGCACACCGCCACCGGCTCCGCCGACGCCACCGCTCTGGCCGAGGGCACGTTCGACGTGGTGATGCTCCGCCATGTCCTCGCCCACAACGGCGGCCGGGAGCAGGCGATCGTGGACCACCTCGCCGAGCTGGCCAGGCCCGGCGGCGGCACGGTGTACCTCGTCGACGTCGACGCGACCGGCTTCCGGCTCCGGGGCGCCCCCGCCGCGTACGACGAGATGTTCGAGCGCTACCGCGAACTGCACCGCCGCCTGGGCAACGACCTCGGCGTAGGCACCCGGCTCGACGAACTCCTCACCGCGGCCGGCCTCGACGTCATCGCCTACGAGGGCCACATCAACGTCATGACTCCCCCGCCCGGCATGCGCGGCCCCGCCTGGGCCGCCCGCGACTCCCTGCTCGCCGAGGGCCTCGTCACCCCGGACGACATCGCCCGCTGGGACACGGCGTTCAAACAGATCGAAGCGACCGCACAGGCCATGACCGGCCTCCGTTTCTTCGGCAACACGTACATCGCCATCGGCCGCCGCACATGATAGAAATGAATTCACTTCATGTCGCTTGCCATGGTTGAAGCCATGCACCGTAGGGCCTGCACTTGGCATGATGAAGTCAGCTCAGGTCGAGTCGGGCGAGGGACTGAGTGCGGATGCCGGATCCACAGCACGTCGATCTGCTCGTCATCGGAGCGGGGATGGCAGGGCTGACCGCGGGTGCGAGAGCCGTACGTGCCGGGTTGTCCGTCGTGGTCGTCGAGATCGGTGACGAGGCCGGGGGGTCCGCGCGCTACGCCGGTTACGCCTGGACCGCCCCGAGTCACGAGGCCATGGAGCGGCACAACCCGCGCGGCGACACCTCGCTCAAACGCGCCCTCGTGGACCGCTTCGCGGACGGCGTCGCATGGATCAGGAACACGGGGGTCGACGTCAAGGACGCTCAGCCCGTCCTCGGGTTCGGCCGGGGGCACCAGTTCGACACGAACCACTACCTCGACACATGCCGTCGTATCGTCGTCGAGGCGGGCGGCGAGATCCTGACGGCCACCGGCACCGAGCGGCTCCGGCTGGAGAACGGTGCCGTGACCGGGGCGGAGCTCGTCACGGGAACGGGAACCGGAACCGGATCGCGACGCGCCGTGCGCGCCGCTTCGACGCTGCTGGCGACAGGGGGCTTCCAGGGGGACATCGAGCTCCGCAAGAAGTTCGTCCATCCCCACGCCGATCGCATGGAACTGCGCTCCAACCCCCACAGCCGCGGGGCCGGTTACCGCCTGGCGGCCTCCGCGGGGGCGGCGACCGGACCCGAAGGAGCCGGTTTCTACGGGCATCTCATCCCGAGCGGCATCCCGTTCGCGGACCCGTCGGACTTCGTCGACCTGTCGCTCTACTACAGCGAGCACGCCCTCCTGTTCAATCTGCGCGGCGAGCGGTTCGCCGACGAGACGCTCGGCGATCACCTGACGACGATGGCGCTGCTGGACCAGCCCGAGAGCCGAGGGCTTCTCGTCGCCGACTCCCGGGTCTTCCGCGACTGGGTGGTGGGGTCGTACGTGAAGGGCGCGGTCGCCGTCGACAAGTTCGCGCTGGCGGCGAGACGGGGCGGCCGGGTCGGCTTCGCGGAGAGCCTCGACGAACTCGACTGCCTGCCCGAGGAGTGGGGTTACGACGGGCCGGCGGTCCGTGCGGCCGTCGAGGAGTTCAACGCCGTGGCGGCGGCCGGCGAGGAGCCGGTGCCGGGCCGGCTCCTGGACCGGGCACCTCTCGACCGGCCGCCCTACTACGTGGTCGAGGCGGTGCCTGCCATCACCTTCCCGTTCCACGGGGTCCGCATCGACGACCGTGCCCGCGTCCTGGGCGAGGACGGACATCCCGTGCCCGGGCTCCTCGCGGCCGGCTCGGACACCGGTGGGCTGTGGCACCGCGCCTACGCCGGCGGCATCGCGTCGGCCCTCGTGTTCGGACTCGCCGCGGCCGAGGCGGCGACTCGGACCGCGTCCCTCGGGTCGGGGTGACGCATGATCAGCGTATGAATGAGTACTCCTGGCCTTCCGATAACGGCAGGCGGCAAGCGGCCGGTGGCGACGCGGTCTGGGCCGAAACGGTGCGTTCACTGCCTGTCGGGACCCCGGTCGCCGGCGAGGTCATCGGCAGACAGCCTTTCGGTGTCTTCCTCTCCGTCGACGGCCACCCCGACGCCGTTGGTCTGGCCCGGGTCGACAGGATGCCCAGACGTCTGGAACTGCCCACGGTGGGACAGCTCGTCACCGGTGAGGTGATCTGGCACGCCGAGCACAATCACCAGGTGGGCATCGTGCTCCGCGAGTGGGCTGAGCACGAGGACCCGCTCCCCCGGTTCGTGGAGCGCGTCGGTCAGGTTGTCACCGGACGAGTCACGAAGATCGCGTCGATCGGATTCTTCGTACGATGCGGATAGCCGCCGTCGATCGCGAACAGGCCCGTGTTCACCTGTCAGTCGAAGACGTCCCTCAGCCGGCCCGCTCGTCGACGATGCCAGGGGACGCGTGCCCGTGTCCCGCACGATCCTGACGGGTGATGTTCGTGCGGGTCGGTGGCGGCCGGGCCGCCGGCAGGGTGGGACCGGCCGATACTCCGGCCATGAGATCAGCCCGTTCCCCACGGTCGCGGCTCGCCGCCGTCACCGTACTCGTCACCCTCATCGCCCTCGGCGCACCGGTCACGGCCACCGGCAGGCCGGCGGGCGACGGCGGCGGCGGCCATCGTCGGCCCTGCACCGGTTCCCGGCCGCCCGAGCGCGGACCGGCACGCGATGTCCTGCGGATCGTCGAACGGGCCCGGGCGGACACGGATCTCACATCGGTGATCCTGCGCGTCGCCCTCACCGGGACCCGGCCGGACGTCCTGCTCCGACGGAAGGTCCTGCGTCCGCTCGGCCTGCACGAGACCCGCGATGGCTTCACGCCCGTCATCCCGGCACCCGTGCTGCACGCCCTCGCCTCCTACCGGGGGAGGTACGAGGAGTCCACCTTCTGGAAGCCCTCGTGGACCACCGCCGCCCCGAACGCGGTGCGGACCACCGCCATCTGCGACGTGAGGGTGCTCGTCCTGGGTGACTGGGTCGCTCAACACCCGCTGTTCTTCAGGTGAGAGCACCGGGTCGGCCGAGGCCCCGCCGCCAGCAGGAGCAGGAGGGGGTCCGGCGCTCGCCCGCCGCACGCCCGCCCGCCTCGGGGATGCGGGCGGGCGTTCGGCGGGCTGGGGATCAGTCCACGATCACCTCGGCACGCGCCCTCGGGGCCCGGTCGGCGAGTTCGCCGCCGAAGTTCCCCTCGACCTCCGACTTCTCCGCCGCGTTCGGATACGGGTTCGTGCAGGCGGTGCCCGCGCTGGAGCCGGACATCAGGCTGGAGCACGGGCCGGGCTTGCGATCGGGCAGGCCCAGGATGTGCCCGAGTTCATGGGCGGCGATGCGGATCGTGTTGTAACCCTGGTCGACGGCCTGGCGCCCCATGTAGACGGTCCCGTTGCCCAGGGTGGTGGGCAGGGCGCGTGGCCAGCCGTTGTCCGCGAGGACCCGGATGTTCGCGCGTTGTCCCGCCGCGGCCGGCCGTAGTTCGACGGCGTCGACGCTCTCGTTCCAGATCGCCGCGCCCCGGTCGACCGCGCTCCTGAACTCCGCGGCGCCGGCGGCGTCGTAGGTGAAGACCCGG
Source organism: Streptomyces sp. NPDC001868 (assembly GCF_040297125.1). NCBI lineage: Bacteria > Bacillati > Actinomycetota > Actinomycetes > Kitasatosporales > Streptomycetaceae > Streptomyces > Streptomyces sp. NPDC001868. The sequence goes on from NZ_JBEOYO010000001.1 coordinate 419,171, forward strand.
GCGGCCAGAGGGGAGTCGGCCGCCGCGGGAGAGTCGGCGGAACGGGCGGCGGCAGGGGCGGCCACGGCCTGACCGCCCGTCAGGGACAGCGACACGAGCAGCGCGGCGGCCAGGCCACCGGCCAACGTACGGACGTGCATGATCGACCTCCTTGTGGGGGAAAGGGGTAGTCGTACTCATGGGTGGTCGTGCTCATGACATTACCCGGTCACTGCCCTGCCCGGGTGGAGGTGAATCCGTCAATCCGAGGCGGCCCCGGCCCGCTTCCCGGACATGCCTCGCGCCGCCGGGGCGACCGCCGACCGGGGCGTCACCCCGGGCCGGTGGTCGGGTCGGGCGCCGCTCAGTTGACGTCCCGGCCGTGCCCGGCCCAGTACGGCTCCCGCAGTTTGAACTTCTGGATCTTTCCGGTCGCCGTCCTCGGAATGGCGTCCCGGAACTCCACGCTCGTCGGGGCCTTGTAGCCCGCCATCCGCTCCTTGCAGTGCGCGATGATCTCGGCCTCGCTCACCGCAGCTCCCCCGGCCCGGACGATCAGCGCCTTGATGGTCTCGCCCCACTTGGTGTCCGGCACCCCGATGACGGCGACCTCGGCGACCCCGGGGTGGCTGAAGATCGTGTCCTCCACCTCGATCGACGACACGTTCTCGCCACCGGTGATGATGACGTCCTTCTTCCGGTCCGAGATCGTCAGATGTCCGTCCCGGGGGTCGACGGTCCCGCCGTCGCCCGTGTGGAACCAACCGTCCTCCAGTACGGCCGCCGTCTCCTCGGGCTTCTCCCAGTAGCCGTCGAGGACCACGTTCGAGCGGGCCAACACCTCACCGGAGTCCGCCACTTCGAGCTTCACCCCGAGCGCCGGCAGACCCGCCCGCGACAGCTTCCGCGCCCGCTCCTCGCCCGGCAGAGCGGCGTCCTCGGGCCGCGCGCGGTTGAACGTCAGGAGCGGGGAGGTCTCCGTCAGACCGTAGATCTGGGTGAACTCCCAGCCCAGTTCCTCCTCCACCCGCTGGATCGTCCGGCTCGGCGGCGGCGCTCCCGCGCACACGATCCGTACCCGGTCGCGCCCCGGTACCGGGCCTTCCCAGCCCGCCGCCGCGTCGAGGACCGCGTTCCACACCGTCGGCGCGCCGCACATCAGCGTCACGCCGTGTTCGTCCACCCGGCGCAGGATCTCGGCCCCGTCCGCCTTGCGCAGCACGACCTGCTTGGCGCCGAGCCCGGCCATCACGAACGGCATCCCCCAGCCGTTGCAGTGGAACATCGGCAACGTGTGCAGATACACGTCCCGCTCCCAGGCCCGCGTGTGCAGTCCGAAGGTCAGGCCGTTCACCCAGATGTTGCGGTGCGTGAGCTGAACTCCCTTGGGACGGGCCGTCGTTCCCGACGTGTAGTTGATCGTCGCGGTGGCGTCCTCGTCCGGTTTCGACCAGGGCCGTGGCTCGACCCCGAACCGCATCAGCTCGGTCTCCGTCTGCTCCCCCAGCGTGAACCGGTGGGCCGCCTCGACGCCGGCGACCGTGTCGCCCACGTCGGGATCGACCAGCAGCACCGAGGCGCCGCTCTGCCGTACCACGTACTCGATCTCGTCCGTCTTCAGCCGGAAGTTGACCGGTACACAGATCCGCCCGCTCATCGGCACCGCGAACAGCAGTTCGAGCAGCCGTGCCGAGTTGTGGCTGACCACCGCCACGCGCTCGCCCTCACCCACGCCCAGCGCGTCCAGCCCCGCCTGCCAGGCCCGCACCCGCTCGCCCAGCCGCCCGTACGTCGACGGCGGGACGGGAGCCGCCGGCTGGCTCGGCTCGTCGATCACGCCGGGACTGTCGGCGAACCCCTGTTCGGCCCGGTCCAGGAAATCGGCGATCGTCATCGGAACGCGCATCTGTCTCCCCACTCACGCTGCGTGTGTGTCTCGTACCACTTGTTCCTCGGACATCGGGCCCGCACGCCGCCTGTCCGACACCAGCAGGAAACCCCAAGATCCGCGGACGACGGCCGAGGCGGACCACGCGGCGTGTCCGGCCACGTGTCCCACGGAGATCGGCTTCGTTGACGCCCGCCGCGATGCCGATCACCTCACCCGGAACAAAATGTGGCTTACTTCCCGATTTGCGGGGAACTCGCAGTGCGCACCACTCGTCGGCCGGTCTCCGGCCCGGCGGGCGACTCGGGTACGGATGAGGGAGAGGCCGTGACCGTTCGTGTTGGCGTAGAGGAAGAGTTCCATGTGCTGGACGCGGAGAGCGGGCGGCTGGTCCCAGGAGCCGGTGCGGTCCTCGGCCGGCTGCGCGGATCCGAGTTCAAGCCCGAGCTGCAGCGCTCGGCGGTGGAGTGGAACAGCTCGGTGCACGCCTCGCTGGAGTCCCTGCACGCCGATCTGTCCGGGGCCCGGCGGCGACTGAGCGCCGCGGCCTCCGGGCTCGGGCTGGCCGTAGTCGCGGCCGGGACCGTGCCGTTCGCGCGGCTGACGCCGGGTGACACCACCCCCGATCGCCGTTACCGGTCCATGGCCGAGGAGTACCGGCGGGTCTCCGACGAGCACCTCGTGTGCAGCGCGCAGGTCCATGTCGACGTACCCGACCGGGACACGGCCGTACGGCTCATGTGCGCCGTCTCGCCGTGGCTGCCCCCGCTGCTGGCCCTGTCCGCCAGCTCGCCGTTCTGGCTCGGCGCGGACACGGGTTACGCGAGCTGGCGCACGATGCTGTGGCAGCGCTGGCCCACCGCCGGGCCGGTCGGCTGCTTCGCGGGGGCCGCCGAGTACGACGCCGCCGTCGAGGGTCTGATCCGCTCCGGCGTGATCAAGGACTCGAAGATGGTCTACTACGACGTCCGGCCGTGCGATCACCAGCGGACCCTGGAGCTGCGCGTCTGCGACGCCTGTCCGCGCATCGAGACGGTCGTTCTCGTCACCGGGCTGTTCCGCGCCCTGGTCGAGGACGAGCGGGTCCGGCTGGAGCGGGGCCAGGTCTGCGACGGCCGGCACGAATGGTTCCGGCCCGCGGCCTGGAGGGCGGCGCAGGCCGGTCTGGAGGGCACCCTGGTCGATCCGGTCACCCGGCTCGCCGCGCCCGCCCCCGCCGTCCTGCGCGACATGCTCCGCCGGCTGCGCCCGGCGCTGGAGGCCCTCGGCGACTGGGACACCGTACGCGTCCTCCTGGAAGAAGCACTGGCCAGGGGCAGCGTGGCCGGCCGCCTGCGCGGAATCGCCGGGGAGGAGGGCCTGGCCGCCTGCGTCGAGACGGTGGTCGCCGAGACCCGTGGCGGCCACCGGCAGGGCCCCCGGCGCGGGTCCGCTCCCGGGGCCGTACGCCGGCCCGTCGCGGCGTCCGGTGCCGCATCTCCGGGGGCTTCGGCACCGTACTCGGTGGAATCCGTCGGCGGCTGACACCCGCGCGCGGGCGGCGGAAGGGCAGGCACCGGCCGTCGCCCGCGCCGGGGCGGCACGACGCGGGGAACCCGGACGGACCAGTCGCCGTCCACCCGTGATGCCGGTGCACCTGTGGACGAGGAGAGTGGCTCTCATGCCCAGCAGCAATACCGACAGCAATACCGGCAGCAATACCGGCGCGGATACGCGTCCGACCGACCCGTGCCCGCTCACGGCTCCGCCTCCGAGCACGGCCGGCAGCCGCCCTCTGCGAGGGGGTGCGGCCTGATGTGCGGTCTCAGCGGAGAGATCAGGTGCGACGGCGGACGGCCCGACCTGGCGGCCGTCGAGCGCATGACCGACCGGCTCGCTCCCCGGGGACCGGACGGCAGAGGCCTGTGGTCGCAGGGCTCCGTCGCGCTGGGCCACCGCCGGCTGAAGATCATCGACCTGTCCGAGTGCGGAGCCCAGCCCATGGCCGACCCCTCGGGGCGGATCGCCGGTGTCTTCAACGGGTGCATCTACAACTACAAGGAGCTGCGTGAGGAGCTGCGCGGTCTCGGGCACCGCTTCTTCTCCGGCTCCGACACCGAGGTCGTGCTCAAGGCCTACCAGCAGTGGGGCACCGCCTGCGTCGACCACTTCTACGGCATGTTCGCCTTCGCCATCGCCGAGCAGACCACCGGACGCCTCGTCCTGGCCCGCGACCGGCTGGGCATCAAGCCCCTGTATCTGGCGCAGGCACCGGGGCGGCTGCGCTTCGCCTCCTCGCTGCCGGCCCTGCTGGCGGGCGGCGGCATCGACACCTCGCTCGACCCGGTCGCGCTGCACCAGTACCTGAGCTGGCACGCCACCGTGGCCGCGCCCCGCACCATCCTCACCGGGGTACGCAGGCTGCCCGCGGCCACCGTGCGCGTCGTGGAGCCGGACGGCCGCCACCACGACATCCGCTACTGGCAGCCGTCGTACACCCGTCGGCCCGAGGACGCGCGGCTGGGCGCGGACGACTGGGCGGAGGCGGTCCTGGACGCGCTGCGCACCGCTGTACGCCGGCGCATGGTCGCCGACGTGCCCGTGGGCGTACTGCTGTCGGGCGGTCTCGACTCCAGCTTGATCGTGGCGCTGCTGGCCGACGAGGGGCAGCGGGATCTCGCGACGTTCAGCGTGGGCTTCGAGTCCGAGGGCGGCCAGGAGGGCGACGAGTTCCACTACTCCGATCTGGTCTCCCGGCACTTCGGCACGGAGCACCACCAGCTGATGGTGCCCTCGGACCGGGTGTCGACGGCGCTGGACGCGGCGATCGAGGCGATGAGCGAGCCGATGATCAGCCATGACGTGGTGGCCTTCCATCTGCTGGCGGAGCAGGTCGCGAAGGAGGTGAAGGTCGTCCAGAGCGGTCAGGGCGCCGACGAGGTGTTCGCCGGCTACCACTGGTACCCGGACATGGCCGCCGTCCCGAGGGAGCGGGCTCCCGAGGCGTACGCCGAGACGTACTTCGACCGGCCGCACACCGACCTCACCGGGATCGTGCAGCCCCATCTGCTGCCCGAGCACGACGTGTCCGGGCGCTTCGTACGGGAGCACATGGCGCACCCGGGTGCCGAGACCGCGCTCGACGCGGCGCTGCGGCTCGACACCCATGTGATGCTCGTCGACGACCCGGTCAAGCGCGTCGACAACATGACCATGGACTGGGGGCTGGAGGCCCGCGTCCCGTTCCTCGACCACGAGGTCGTGGAGCTGGCCGCCGCCTGTCCGCCGGAGCTGAAGCTCGCCGACGGCGGCAAGGGTGTCCTCAAGGCGGCGGGCCGCCGGGTCCTGCCCGCCGAGGTCGTCGACCGGCCGAAGGGCTACTTCCCGGTCCCCGCCGTCACGCACATGGCGGGTCCCGTGCTGGGGCGGGTCCGTGAGGCCCTGTCGGCGCCCGAGGCCAGGGCACGCGGCGTCTTCCGGGACGCGTACGTCACCCGGCTGCTGTCGGCACCGGACGAGCACCGCACCAGGCGTGGGGCGAACGAGCTGTGGCAAGTAGCTTTGCTGGAGATATGGCTGCAAACGCACGGAATCAGCTGACCGGGGCGCGGGAGACCCCTCCCCCGCACCCGGCGACGGCGCCGCCCCCGCTCGCGGGCTCCGTCTTCCATGCCCCTGCCGACGAGGACGGCGTCGTCGGAGTCGACGGGGTCGACGGGGTGCCGTGGCGGTCCGAGGAGCACGGCGCCGGCTCGTCGGTGACGGTCGAGGCGGCCGACGGGCCGGCGGGTTCGGCCATCGGTCCGGCGCCGGTGTCCGGGGCCTCGGCCTTGGCCTCGGCCTCCAGGGCTCCGGCGCCGGTCCCGCTGCCCGACACCGCCGGGCCGCCGGACACACCGCAGCCGCTGCGGGCCCATGGCTGCTGGTATCCGTCGGTGGATCCGAGCGGCCGGTTCGTCGCGTTCATCTGCGACCGGGGCGGGGTCCCACAGCTGTGGACCGGACCGGTCGGCGGACACGAGGTCCATCTGCTGGACTCCGATCCCCACCCGGTCAAGGAGGTGGCCTGGTCGCCCGACGGCCGCTGGATCGCCTACACCACCGCCCCCGGCGGCGGCGAACACACCAGGGTGCTGTGCGTACGCCCGGACGGGACCGGGCGCCGTGTCCTCGCCGGTGCCGAGCCCGGCAGCTCCGCGTATCTGGGCTGCTGGCAGCACGACGGGTCGGCCGTCGCCGTCACCGTCGCCGAGCCGGTCCCGTCGCCGGTTCCGGCGCCCGGCGGGGCCGAGACCGAGGAGGGGCCCGCCCATGCGGAACCGGGCCTCGCGGACCCCCGCTCGTACACGGCCCGCCGCCCGGCGGGCTGGGCCTCGCGCGACGGCCGCGCCGTGCTGCTGGGCGGGCCGCACTACGGGGACGCGGGTCCCGCCACCCGGGTCCCGGGGGGTGTGGAGGACGCGGAGGTCGGGGAGAGCGCGGAGGGGGCGGAAGGGTCGAAGGGTGCGGAAGACTCAGTAGGGAGTGAGGGCGAGGCGGGGGATGACGGCGGGACGGGCCGGGCCCGCGCTCGATCCGTTCGCACGGACGACGAACCGATCCGTGACGCGCGGGTCCCTGGTACGCACCTCGGCGAAACCGGCGAGGCCGTCCCGGAGAGGACGGCCGGCGGAGGACTGGCCGCCTATCTCGTCGACCCCCTGGGCATCGCGGCGCCCGCCCTGCTCGCCGTCGAACGCGGGGCCGCCACGCTGCGCGTGTGCGACATCAGCCGGGACGGACGGCTGGCACTGCTGCGCCGGGGGCCACGCGGGCGCCGCGAAGCGCTCGTCGTACGCACCACCGACCTGCGGACCACCTTCGCGCTGCGGGTCGCCGACGGCGATCCGTGGATCGGCCGGTTCTCCCCGGACGGTACGACGCTGTGGCTGCGCAGCGACGCGGCACGCGAGTTCGCCGCGCTGTACGCCGTCCGCCTCGGTCCCGGAGGGGAGCGGCTGGGGCTGACCGTCGCCGCCGAGCGCGAGGACTGCGGACTGGAACTGCTGGCGCTCGGCCATGACGGGCGTACGGCGGCCCTGGCCTGGAACGTGCGCGGGGCCAGTGAGCTGGAGGTCACCGCCGTCACGGCGGCGGCCGACGGGGACGCTCGGGTGGGCCCGGCGCGGGTGGTCGCGCTGCCGCACGAGGTCGTCACCCGTATCCCGTGGGTCGGCGGCCGGGCGGGGCTGGTGCTGGCGCTGTCCGGCTCGCAACGCCGCCCCGGTGTGTGGTGGTTCGCGGAGGGCACCGGTCGTCGGACCCGGTGGTCGTCCCGCGACGAGGACGCCGTCCCGCCCGGCCGGCCACCCGTACGTCCCGTACCGCTGCGGCTGACGGCGCGCGACGGGCTGCCGCTGGGCGGCTGGTACTACCGGGCGCCGGGCCGGGGGGCCGGGGAACCCGCGCCGTGCGTGATCCATCTGCACGGCGGGCCGGAGGAGCAGGAGCGTCCGGTGTTCAACCCGCTCTATCACGAGGTGCTGGGCCGCAATGTCGATGTCTTCGCGCCGGACGTACGCGGCTCCTCGGGCCACGGCCGGTCGTTCGTCGACGCCGACCTGGGCACGGGACGGTTCGCAGCGATCGAGGACGTCGCCGACTGCGCGGCCCATGTCGTCGTGACCGGTCTCGCCGATCCGCGGCGGCTGGCGGTCATGGGCCGCTCGTACGGGGGCTATCTGGTGATGGCCTCGCTCGTCCGGCACCCGGACCTCTTCCGTACCGGCGTCGCGGCCTGCGGCATGTCGGACTTCGCGACCTTCTACGCCGGCACCGAGCCGTGGATCGCGGAATCGGCCGCGCACAAGTACGGGCACCCGGAACACGACCGTGAACTGCTGCACGCCCTCTCCCCGATGACCCGCGTCGACGCACTGCGGGTGCCGCTCCTCGCGGTCCACGGCGAACACGACACCAATGTGCCGCTCGGCGAATCCGAGCAGTTCGTGCGCGCGGCCCGTGAGCGCGGGCTGGAGGCCGAACTGCTGATGCTGCGCGACGAGGGCCACGACTTCCTGCGCGCCGACAGCCGCAGGCTCTTCCGCCGTACCGCCGCCGACTGGATCGAGCGCCACATCGGCGAGTAGCGGGGCGGCGACGCGCCGGACGACGGGCGGTACGGGTCCGGGCGACGTACCGCCGCCCGGACCCGTGCCGAGGGGCCGTCAGCGGCCCATCAGGGCGAAGACTCCCCAGCCGAGGTACTCGCGCTCGTAGCGTGCGTAGCGGGCGGGTGCCGTGGCGAGTTCGGTCCGCACCCGCGCGGCCAGTTCGTCATCGGGGTTCCGGTCCAGCCAGTGGCGGAGGTTGAACCACTGAGCCGCGCGGTACCGGTCCCAGCTGTCCTGGTCGGCCAGCACCATTTCCACGAGGTCGTAGCCGAGGCCGGCGAACCGCTCGATCAGCTCGGGGAGCAGCCCGTACTCGTCCCTGGTGTCGGCATGACAGGCTTCGAGGGTCTCCTGGTTCGGTGGTTCCCGACGCCAGAACGGCTCGCCGATCAGCATCAGTCCGCCGGGACGGAGGCTGCGGCCGAGCAGTTCGACCGTGCCGGCCACACCGCCGCCGATCCAGGTGGCGCCGACGCACGCGGCGACATCGACCGGCTCCTCGCTGACATGGCCGGCGGCATCGCCGTGGACGAAGTCGACCCGATCGGCCACCCCGAGTTCGGCGGCGCGGGCGCGGGCCCTCGCGGTGAACACCGTACTGATGTCCACGCCGGTCCCGGTGATGCCGTGGTCACGGGCCCAGGTGATCAGCAACTCACCTGACCCGCACGCGAGATCGAGCACCCGCGTCCCGGGCGCCAGGTTCAGCGCCCGGCCCAGCGTGGCGAGCTTGTCACCGGTGATCGGGTTGTGGATGCGGTGACTGCTCTCTTGGATGGTGATGAAACGTGGAAGGTCCACAGGTGGGATTCCTTGGATTCGATGCGGTCATGGCGTTCACGAAGGACGATCGGCCGCAGCCGACCGACATTGCCTGAACCGTCATCAAATGCACCCCGTCGGGACGTAGGGACCTGGAACGTGGGGAGGTTAGAGCGGTGCGGCGCCGGATGTCCATCGGTTTTGCTGAGCCGCTTCGCTGAGCCGCCCCCGTCATGACCCGTCGTCCTTGCGCCACTCACGGGCACCGGCCCGCCGCAGAACACCCTCCGGGTCACCGCCGGTGAGGAAGGGGTGCACGAGACGGACGTACTCGGCTTGGCCCAGCAAGGACTTCCGCAGTTGCTCCACGTTGCGGGCGCTGTACGAGACAGCTCCGCGCCGGTCGACGGCGCGGACGGCGAGGGCCAGTGTCTCGATGTCCGTGGTGAGCATGCCGGTGTCCGTCTCGACCATGACTCCGCACTCCACGCTGCCTTCCGTGTCATCGAGCCGGACCCGGTATGAGACACCGTCACCCTTGTAGGCGGCCACCGGCATGACTCGCTCGGTCTCGTGCGGGCCGGTCAGACCCAGGGCGTCGGCCGTCGCGGCACAGGCAGAACTGACTTCTTCGAAGAAGACTCTCGCTGCTGGGATCACACGGGCTTGTCTACCCGTCTCGAAGGTGCGGGCCCCGCGTGTCGGTGTGCGGGGCCCGGTTCGGTGGGTGGGGGCGGTGGGTCAGGGGCAGCTGATTCGGGTGTCGCCCGGGTCTGTGGTGCAGGTGTCTGTGTTGAGGCCGCCGTTGGCGGTGTCGTTGCCGGGGATGTTGTCGACGGTGTTGAGGTTGTCGGTGCCGCTGTTGCCGATCAGGGTGTCGTTGCCGGGGCCCGCGGTGAGGGTGTCGTTGCCGGAGGCGCCGTCGAGGCGGTCGTTGCCGTGGCCGCCGTGGACGGTGTCATTGCCGGAGCCCGCGTTGACGGTGTCGTCGCCGCCGAGGGCGCAGATCACGTCGTTGCCGAAGGTGCCGGTGAGGGAGTCGTTGCCGCTGGTGCCGACGCGGGTGCAGCCGCGGGCGTTGTTGACCGCGGTGGTCGCCGTGGCGGTGTTGTCACCGGGGTTCGGGTCGGTCTGGGTGGCACCGACCGTGGCCCGGTCGGTGAGGGTGCCGGTGGCGCGGGGCTCGGCCGCGACCGTCACCGTGGCCGTGGCTCCGGGGGCGAGGGTGCCCAGGGAGCAGTTCGCGCCGGTGGCGGTGGTGGTGCAGGTGCCCGAGCCGGTGGTCGCGGAGACGACGGAGACGGCGACGCCGCTGAGCGTGTCGGACAGGGAGACACCGGTGGCGGGGGTCGTGGTGCTGTTGTTGGTCACCGACACCGTGTAGGTGGGCCGGTCACCGATGCTGACCGTGGTGGGGCCGGACTTCGTCACCGTCAGGTCCACGCCGGTCGGTGGCGGCGGGCCGCCGCCCTCGAAGCGGGCCAGGGCGAAGTCGTTGTCCGGTCCGCCCCCGCCGGCGGCGACGATCCCGCCGTCGGGCTGGAGGGCCACGCCACGGGCCGCGTCGCCGCCGCCGAAGTCCGCGGTCGCGACGCCCGCGGTGCCGAAGCCGGTGTCCTGACCGCCGCCCGGGTTGTGGCGCAGGACGGCGAAATCGCCGCCGGGGCCGTTGCTTCCGGCGACCACGATCCGGCCGTCGCCCGGCTGGAGAACAACGTCCGCGGCTTCACCGCCGGGGGTGAGCACCCTGCCGTCGCCGTCGAAGCCCGTGTCGAGGGTGCCGCTGGGGAGGTAGCGGGCCAGGGCGAACCTGCCGCTGCTGCCGCCGGCGGCGACGATCCTGCCGTCGGGCTGTACCGCGAGTCCCTCCACGGACTCGTACGCGCCGAAGTCGGTGCGTTCGATGCCGTCGCCGCCGAAGCTGGTGTCCAGGGTGCCGTTGGCCTGGTAGCGGAGGACGACGAAGTCGAAGCGGGTCGCGCCGACCTGACCCCCGACGACGATCCTGCCGTCGGGCTGGAGCGCCAGGGCGCGCCCGTCGCCGCCCTCCTCCGGCAGCCCCGGCGCCGGGTCGTCGCTCACCTGGCCGTCGCCGCCGCCGAAGCTCGTGTCCGGGGAGCCGTCGGCGTTGTACCGGGCCAGCGCGACCCGGCCGCCGGAGCTGCCGGCGGCGACGATCCTGCCGTCGGGCTGCACCGCCACGTCCCGGGCCTCGTCCGGGCCCCCGAAGTCGGTGAACACCCTGCCGTCGCCGCCGCCGAACTCCGGGTCCAGGGTGCCGTCGGCGGTGTAGCGGGCCACCGTGAACCAGCAGCAGTTCTCCCATCCCCGCCAGCTGGTGCCCACCACGACGATCTTGCCGTCGGGTTGCAGCGCCAGGGCGTTGGCCTCGCTCCACTGGAGGTCGGGGTCCATGTTGTTGATGGGGGTGGTCACCGTGCCGTCGCCGCCGAAGGTGGTGTCCGGGGTGCCGTCGGCGTGGTGGCGGGTCAGTGCGAAATGGCTCTCCGTCACCGAGTAGTCGGCGGAGGAGCCGACGGAGACGATCTTTCCGTCGGGCTGCACCGCCACGTCGCCCGCGCGATCGTCGTCGGCGATACCGGTGAGCACCCTGCCGTCGCCGCCGAAGGCGGGATCAAGGTCGCCCGGGGCGGCGACCGCGGTGCCGGGGAAGGTCAGAACGAGTGCCAGGACGGTCGCCGCGACGGTCCCGGCCCGGGCCGTCGGCGAGAACACGCGGCGGCGTCCGCCGTACCGTCGTGACGGTCGCGCATGAGGTGTGAGCATGTGCGACAGCTTTTCCGCCGTTCGCACATATGGGCGGTCAAATGGGGCGGCGTTGCCCTCACCGGACGCAGGAATCCATCCGCGCGGGTGAGCGCGGACGGGACGGCCCCGCACGCCGCCGCGCGGGGGGCTGCGGGGGCGTGCACGCCGATCAGACGTCCCACCGAGGACGGGCGGGTCGCCGGCGCCGCGCGAGAGGCGCGGAGGCCCGTCGGCCCGGTCGGCACCGGACGGGACCGTCGCGAGGCTCCCCCCGCCCGGCTGGAACCCTCCCCCCGACCGGCGGGAACGTTCCGCCACCCCGCCTCGCACGGCTTGTCCCGATCTACGGTCGGAGCGGTGACAATCGACATCGACGTGCGGCCGGAGCCGTACGGGCGGCGACGGCGAGGCGGGGCGCGAGTGATCCGGGTCATGGTGGTGGACGACGAGGCGTTGGTGCGCTCCGGGTTCAGGCTGATCCTGAGTACGGCCGACGACATCGAGGTCGTCGCGACCGCGACGGGCGCCGAGGCCGTCGACATGGTGAAGCGTGAGGCTCCCGACATCGTGCTGCTCGACATCCGGATGCCGGACGTCGACGGTCTCACCGTGCTGCGGGAGGTGCGGGCGCTGCCCGAACCGCCGGTGGTGGCGATGCTGACCACGTTCGACGCCGACGAGTACGTCCTGACCGCGCTGCGTTCCGGCGCGGCCGGCTTTCTGCTCAAGGACACCGAGCCCGAGCAACTGGCCCCGTTGGTACGGACGTTGGCGGCAGGCGGGGTGGTGATGTCACCGAAGGCGTCCCGGGCCGTCTGGCAGAGCCACCCCGGTGCCGCGACGACCGTCGACGAGGAGGCCGCTCGCGTGGGGCGGCTCACCGACCGCGAGCGCGAGGTGCTCGCCCTGGTCGCGGAGGGGCTGTCCAACGCCGACATCGGCAGCCGCATCCATCTCAGCGCGGGCACCGTCAAGGATCATGTGAGCGCGATCCTCACCAAGCTGCGGGTCGGCAGCAGGGTCCAGGCCGCGCTGCTCGCGCGGCGGGCCGGGCTGCTCGACGGCGGGTCGCAGCGCCCGGGGTCCGGGCGATGACCGCGGCGAGAGCCTGGTGGGAGCGGATCCCCGAGCCGGTCATCGACGCCGTGGTCGTCGCGGTCGCGGTCGCGGACGTCCTGATCAGCCTGGACCGCGACGGCCCCCTCTCCCAGGCGATGGCCGCGCTGGCCTGTACGGCGCTCGTCGCACGGCGGCGTTTCCCGCTCCCGGTGTTCCTGCTCACCCTTCCCGCCAGCCTGATGCTGGACATCGTCTTCGCCCCGTTCGCGGCGCTGTTCACCCTGTCCGAACGGTCCCGCGACCGCCGGCTGCTCATCGTGTGCGCCGTGCTGTTCGCGGCGGCCTCCGCCGCCCCCTGGCCGCCGGCCGACCTGTCCCCGCACGACCGCACCTGGACCGTGGTCTATTTCTTCTACACGCTCGCCACCGCCGCCGCACCCGTCCTGCTGGGCCAACTGGTGCAGGCGAGGCGGGACTTGGCGAGTCGGCTGGTCGAGATCGAGGAGGCGCGGGAACACGAGCGGCTGCTGCACTCGCAGGCCGCCCTCGCCCGTGAACGCGCGCAGCTCGCCCGGGAGATGCATGACGTCGTCTCCCATCAGGTCAGTCTGATCGCCGTGCAGGCCGGCGCCCTCCAGGTCGCCGCCAGGGACCCGGACTTCAGAGAGGGCGCCCGCACCATCCGCACCCTGAGCGTCGACACGCTCGACGAGCTGCGGCACATGGTCACCCTGCTCCGCGCCTCCGGCGGCCGGGCCACCGAACTCACCCCCCAGCCCACGCTCGCCGACCTCCACAAGCTGGTCACGACGAGCGGTATCGACACCGAGCTGACCGGGGATCTCCCGCAGGACATCGGCACGCCCGCGCAGCGCGCGCTCTACCGCACCGTCCAGGAAGCCCTCACCAACGCCCGTAAGCACGCGCCGGGCGCCCGCGCGACCGTGCGGCTGTGGCATGCCGACGACGCCTTCGGGGTGACGGTGACGAACACGCGTGCCACCCGCCCGTCCCTGCCCCTGCCCGGGTCCCGTCAGGGACTCGTCGGGCTTCGGGAACGCACCGAGCTTCTCCATGGAACGTTCGAGTCCGGCCCCACCCGCGACGGCGGCTACGAGGTGAGGCTCCGTATCCCGACCACCCTCACGGACTGACGGCGGAAGGGACGGGTCGCGGGTGGGGCCGGACGGCACGGTCAGCTGCGGGCCGTGCCGAAGTCCTGTGTCCTTCCGGTGGTCGGCCATGTCCCTGCTGTGGTCCTGGGCGGCCTTGGTGAGCTTCTCGTTCACCGTCACAGCGCCGCAACCGGCCCTGGCGCGCGCGTTGTTGACGAGCGTGACCACGGTCGTGAGTTCGTCGGCCAGGCCGTCGTCGCGACGGCGGGCGTTCCCAGGGCGACGGTGGCGGCGGCCGTGGCGGTGGCGGCGGCCACGATCGTGGTCCGGCGGCGGTTCGTCCGGTGGTTCCTCATGTGCTTCCTCACTTGTACGTGCGCGCTGTGCACCCGCGTGCCGTGGACGGGGGTACGGGTGTGCGTGTGTGCGTGTCAGAGATGGCGCGTGCCCTCAGGTAACCCGCCAGGGCCTCGGGGCCGGTGACGGCGATGACCTCCACGAGGGACAGCGAGGGACAGCGCGAGGGACGGTGAGGGGGAATGGGCCGGTCAGCCGGCGGTGAGGACCGCCGTGCGCCGGGACCAGGAGCCGTTCACGGCCGCTTCGAGCAGGAACGCGGCGACATCGGCCCGGGAGATCCTGGGCGGGCCCGGCAGCCGGTCGAGCGCGGCCAGGTCCACGGCTCGGGCGGTGCCCGAGGCGGGCTTGGCGGTGAGCAGCACCGGATATACCAGCGTCCAGTCTGCGATCTGATCGACGCGATCCACGAGCAACTGCCGGGCATCGTCGCGGACCAACGGGCCGCCGACGCACGGGCGACGGCGTCGGCGGCACTCGACTCGGACTGACGGAACCCGAACCGACGGAACCCGGACCGACGGAACTCGAAGGGCCGGTTCCGACGGGAGCGTCGGAACCGGCCCTGTGTCAGAGGGTCATCCGAACCCGGTCACCGGGCCGGGCGGCGGAATGCCTTGACGACGCTCGCGTAGCTGTTCCCGCCGTAGCCCCGGGCGATGACGCTCTCCATCAACGCCTCGGAGTACCTGGGCAGTTCGGTGTCGACGCCGAGCGCCTCGCTCTCCTCGACGAGGTGCCTGAGCGCGCCGAGGTGCGTCTCCAGGGTGGCGTCGTCGGCGGGGAACCTCTCGTCGCCCGCGTCGATCTGCGCGGCGTAGTCGGCCGTGAACATCTTGATGGCGTCGAGCCACATGTGCGCCCAGGGCAGGAAGTCCCCCGCCTTGACACCGCCGGTCTCCACGACGGCGACACCGTGCAGGAAGCTGTTCAGGGCGCCCCACATCAGGCCGAGCAGCGACACGTCGAACAGGGCGGGCTTGCCGTGGTCGGTGCCGAGGTAGGTGGTGCCGCCGCCGAGCGGCTTCAGCACGGGCTCGTAGGTGTCGAAGACCGTCCGGTCGCCGGCGTAGAAGAGGACGGAGGTGTCGGCGCCGATTCCGGGCGGGGTGATCATGATGGCTCCGTCGAGGTACCGCACGCCGTGCTTCTCCGCCCACGCGGCGGTCCGCCGGGCCTGCTCGGAGGAGCCCGAGGTCAGGTTGACGACGGTCTTGCCGCGCAGTGCGTCACCGAGCGAGCCGATCACGTCGTGCACCACGTCGTACGTCGACACACAGACGACCACGAGGTCGCTCGCGGCCACGGCGTCGGCCGGGGTGGCGGCCAGGGCGGCGCCGTCGGCGACCAGCCGGTCGGCCTTGTCCGCCGAGCGGTTCCACACGGTGGTGGTGTGACCCGCCGTCAGGAAGGCCTTGGCCAGTGCCTGCCCCATGAGGCCCAGGCCGATCACCGACACCGACACCGACACCGATGTGTGGTTGTCACGCATGAATCAATTCCTCCAGTACGAAGCGGTGGGACAAGCGGTGCGCGTAGCGGTACGGGTAGCGGCGCCGCGCCGCCGGCTTCCGCGCCACGCCGCGCCGAACCGCGTTGCTCGGGAAGCCTGTCGCGTGCCTCTTCGGAGCTGCTTCGGGTCCGCTTCGGGTCCGCTTCGGGTCCGCTTCGGACGGGCGTCGGACAGGCGTCGGACCGGTTGGCCAGGCCCCTTCGTCGCCGATCACTCCGCGCGGCGGCCAGTTACGCTGAGATCATGAAGTTCGGGGTGCTGGGGCCACTGGAGGTGTGCACGGACGAGGGGCGCGTGGTGCGGGTCCCCGAAGTCAAGGTTCGTATGCTCCTCGCCGATCTGCTCGCCCATCGCGGGCGGCTCGTGCCGGTGGACCGGCTCATCGACGACCTGTGGGGCGGCTCGACGTTCACCGCCCGGCCCACGGCGTCGCTGCAGGCCAAGGTGTCCCAGCTGCGGCGTGCCCTGGAGGACGCGGAGCGGGGCGGCCGTGAGCTGGTGGCGCACCGGGCGCCGGGCTATGTCCTGGACGTCCCGGCCGCCGCGCTGGACGCCGGGCGGTTTCGCGCCCTGGTCGCCGAGGCCCGTGCCGCCGAGGAGCCCCGGGCGCGGGCGGCGATGTACACCGAGGCGTTGGCGCTGTGGCGTGGTCCCGCCTTCGGCGAGTTCGCGGACCAGCCGTGTGTACGGCCGTCGGCGGCGAGCCTGGAGGAGGAGCGGCTGACGGCGGTGGAGGAACACGCCGAGGCCCGGCTGGAGTTGGGCGAGCACAGCCCGCTGATCGGTGAGCTGACCGGGCTGGTGGAGAAGTACCCGTTGCGTGAGGGGCTGCGGGGCGCGCTGATGCGGGCGCTGTACCAGGCGGGGCGCTCGTCCGACGCGCTCGACTGCTTCACCGATCTGCGCCGCCGCCTCGACGAGGAGCTGGGGCTGACGCCCGGCCCGGCCCTGCGGGCCCTCCAGCGCGCGGTGCTGCGGCACGACCCGGAACTGGCCAGGCCCGACCCGCCCGTCGCGTCGGCCGTGAGCCCGCCGGTCCGGCCGGCACCGACGGTGTCGGCCTCGCCCCTGGTGGGCCGTGACCAGGAGGTGCGATCGATCCGGACGCTGCTGCTGCGGCGCCGTCTGGTGACGCTCACCGGCCCCGGAGGCGTCGGCAAGACCCGTCTCGCCCAGGCCACGGCCGAGGATCTGGCCGGCGCGTTCGCCGACGGCGTCCGGCTGGTGGAACTCGCGGACATCGGGGGGCTGGAGCGGTTCGCGAGCGTGCAGTCGCTGGCCGAGAAGATCATGGCGGCGCTCGCGATCCGGGAGAACGCCTCGGACGACGACCGCAAGGGCCCCACGGACCGCCTCGCCGCCGCGCTGGCCGCCCGGCGGCTGCTCCTCGTGCTGGACAACTGCGAGCACGTCGTGGAGGCCGTCGCGCGGCTGACCAGCCAACTGCTGAGCAGAGCACCGCGGTTGCACATCCTGGCGACCAGCCAGGAGCCGCTGCGGACCAGGGACGAGACGCTGTACCCGGTGGCCCCGCTGTCCCTGCCCCCGGTGGACCGGCCGGGACTCGACGCGCTGGCCGGCGCGGGCGCCGTACGTCTCTTCGTGGAGCGGACCGTCGCCACGGACCCAGGGTTCGTGCTCGACGCGACCACCGCCCCGCTCGTCGCGGACGTGTGCCGGCGTCTCGACGGCATCCCGCTGGCCCTGGAGCTGGCCGCCACCCGGGTCAGGTCCCTGGGCATCAGGGAACTGCACGACCGGCTCGACGACCGCTTCAAGCTCCTCAACAGCGGCTACCGGGACGCCCCTTCGCGGCACCGGACGCTCCAGGCCACGCTCGACTGGAGCTGGGGCCTGCTCGACCCCAGGGAACAGACGGTCCTGCGGCGACTATCGGTCTTCGGCGAGGGCTGCGGACTGGAGGCCGCCGAGGACGTGTGCTCCGGTGACGGTGTGTCCCGCGCCGACGTCCTCGACGCGCTGAGCGTGCTCGTGGAGCGCTCCTTCGCGGTGCGGACGGAAACCCCGAGCGGTCCGCGCTACCGGCTGCTGGAGTCCGTCGCGGTCTACGCGCGTGCCAGGCTCGCCGAGTCCGCCGAGGGTCCGCGGACCGCGACCCGGCATCTGCGCCACTACGTCCGGCTCGCCGAGCGGGCCCGGCCGCAGCTGCACCGGCGCGAGCAGTCCCGCTGGTTCCAGTACCTGGACCTGGAGGCGACCAATGTGCAGCGCGCCTTGCGCGAGGCCGACCGGGCGGGGGCCGCGCGGGACGCGCTGCGCCTGGTCAACTCCCTGACCTGGTACTGGTTCGTACGCGGCCGGCTGGGCGAGGCCCGCAGGGCGCTGGCGACGGCCATGGACACGCCCGGCCCGGCCGGGCCCGAGGAGCGTCTGGAGGCGGCGCTGTGGCACGCGGGCATCCGTCTGCTGCTGGGCGAGCACGACAGGGAGTGCGAGGTCCTGGGCACGTACGCGGCCGGGTCCACGGTGGAGTCGGCCAGGGCCGAGTGGTTCCTGGCGCACGCGCAGTGGGCGGTGGGTGCGCTGGTCGACGGCGAGCGGCGGGTCGAGCGCGTCCTGGTCCGCTTCCGTGCGCTGCGCGATGCGTGGGGCACCGCCGCCGCGCTCACCACCCGCGCCGGCTTCGCCCTGGCACGCGGCGAGCTGGAGGCGCTGCGCGGCGACGCCGAGGACGCCCGCGCCCGGTTCGCCGAACTGGGGGATCTCTGGGGCAGGTTGAAGACGACCGATGTGCTCGGCAGGCTGGCCGAGATCAACGGTGACTACGACCTGGCGGCCCGGCTCCACCGCGAGAGCCTGCGGATGGCCCAGACCCTGGAGATGTGGCCCGAGGTGTCGGCGAAGCTGTCCGGCCTCGGCAGGATCGCCCTGCTCGGACAGCGCTACGAGGAGGCCGACGATCTGCATACGCGTGCCCTGCGGCTCGCGGTGGAACAGGGCAATCAGCCGGTCGAGCAGTATGCCGCGCTGGGCCTCGCGCTGAGCGCCCGGCGACAGGGCCGGCTCGACGCCGCCGAGGAGTGGCTGCGGCCCTGGCTCGCCTGGAACCGCCGGCGCGACGACGCGCCGGGCCTCGCACTGGTCCTGGCCGAGCTGGGCTTCATCGCCGAACGACGTGGCGACGCGGACCGCGCTCTCGCGTACCACGAGGACGGCCTCGCGGCTGCCGCGACGACCAAGGATCCCCGCGCGACCGCCCTGGCACTCGAAGGCCTGGCGGGCGCGTACGCCCTGGCCGGGGACCCGGAACGGGCCGCGCGCCTGCTCGGGACGGCGGCGGCGACCAGGGAGCGGGCCGGGGCCCCGCACCCGCCCGCGGAGCGGAGCGATGTGGAACGCATCGCCGCCCGGGTGCGCGCCACCACCGACGCGGGCGCCTACGCCCGCGAGTTCGCCCTCGGCGCCCGCGGCGGCCACGAGTCCGGGACCGCGGTGGAACCGGCCCGCCCGAGCACGCGGTGACCCGGGCGGGCCAAGTGACCCGGGCAATGCCGAAACCCCGGACCCGGGCCCTGGCCACGGCACCGACGCCCCCGCCACGGCCTTCCTCCCGCCGGTGGCCTCAGGGGGAGGCGATCTTGGCCCGGCGCGCGGACAATGGCGGCGAGGGAGTCCGTCGCGGCGGTGGCGGGATCCGTGGTTCGGCGCTCCGGAGGTCGTGCGACATGGGACCAGTGCGGCCATGAGGGTCGAAGAGCAGCCTCCGCGAATCGACGCGCGCCCGCCCGTCGAGGACACCCGGCGCCGTCCCGAGCCGGACGAACGCACCGGACCGGAGCGGCCCACCGAACCAGCACAGCGCACCACACCAGAACAGTGCACCGAACCAGCACAGCGCACCGAACCTGAACAGCGCGCCGAACCCGCGGCCGTGCCAAGGCTCCCCTCACACGGCTCGCGGGACGAACTCGTGGCCCTCCGGAACTTGGCGCTGCGGCTGAGTGCCGCCTATCCCTCGGTCGACCCGGTCACCGTGGAGACGACGATCAGGGCCGCGTACGACGTGTTCCACCGGGCCCGGGTCAGAACCTACGTCCCGATCCTGGTCGAACGCCGGTCCCGGAGGGCACTCGGTGCGGCCCCGGGGACACAACCCGCCCACCCCGGACCGGTGAAGGACTGATCGTGATGGCGGACGAACGAGCCGGACTCATCGCCGATTTCATCGCGCCCCTCCGGGTGGAACCGGGGTCGAAGGTGCGCCTGGACCGGGACTTCGACCCCCGCTACAAGGGCAACCTGAAGAAACGCGACGGGGGCGAGCTGCTGCGGACCGGGGTGTCGCTGCTGGCCGAGTACCAGGAGCGGCTGGCCGCCCAGGACACGTACGGCGTCCTGCTCTGCCTCCAGGCCCTCGACGCCGGTGGCAAGGACGGGACGGTCCGCCATGTGATGAGCGGCGTCAATCCCCAGGGCGTACGGGTCAGCAGCTTCAAGGTGCCCTCCCACGAGGAACTCGACCACGACTACCTGTGGCGTTACGCCCGGCGGCTGCCCGCGCGCGGCGAGATCGCCATCTTCAACCGCTCGCACTACGAGGAGGTCCTCGTCGTACGGGTCCACCCCGAGAACCTGGTCCGGCGGAAGCTGCCGGACGACGTGCGCGGGCCGGACATCTGGGAGCGGCGCTACCGGGAGATCAACCACTGGGAGCGCTATCTCACGGACAACGGGTTCAAGGTGGTGAAGATCTTCCTGAACCTGTCCAAGGAGGAGCAGCGCACCCGCTTCCTGAAGCGGATCGACCTGCCGGAGAAGAACTGGAAGTTCTCCGCGGCCGACGTCCGGGAGCGGCGCCACTGGGACGAGTACCAGCACGCGTTCTCCGAGATGCTGTCGGCCACGAGCACACGGTGGGCGCCGTGGTACGTCGTACCGGCGGACCGGAAGTGGTTCGCGCGTGTCTGCGCGGCGGCGATCCTCGCGCACACCCTGATGGACATCGATCCGCAGTATCCCGATGTGGGCGAAGAGGCACGCAAGGCGCTGCTCGTCGCCAGGGAGGAGCTGGAGCGCGAGGACGGAAGGCGGAAGGACGGTCGGTGACCACCCAGCACGAGAACCGGGGGCTCGTCGCCCGGTTGCGGGCCGTTCCCGGGGTCCGTGCGGTGTCGTCCTACCGGCGCGAGTGGCTGGGCAAGGACCTGGTCGCGGGGGTCGTCCTCACCACGCTGCTGGTGCCGCAGGGCATGGCGTACGCGGAACTGGCCGGTCTGCCGCCCATCACCGGTCTGTACACGACGATCCTCTGCCTCCTCGGGTACGCGGTGTGCGGGCCGTCCCGGATCCTGGTGCTGGGCCCGGATTCCTCGCTGGGGCCGATGATCGCCGCGACGGTGCTGCCGCTGGTGGCGGCGGACGGGGATCCCGACCGGGCGGTCGCGCTGGCGTCGATGCTCGCGCTGATGGTGGCGGCCATCATGATCCTGGCCTCGGTGGCGAAGCTCGGCTTCATCGCCGATCTGATCTCCAAGCCGACGATGATCGGCTATATCAACGGGCTGGCCCTGACCATTCTGATCGGTCAGCTGCCCAAGCTGCTCGGCTTCAAGGTCGACGCGGACAATCTGATCGGCGAGGGCGTCGGCTTCGTGGAGGGGCTGGCCGACGGGGCGGCGGTGCCGGCCGCCGCCGCGGTCGGCGTCGGCGGGATCGTCCTGATCCTGGTCCTGCAACGCCTGCTGCCGAAGATCCCGGCCGTGCTCGTGATGGTGGTGCTGGCGATCGCCGCCGCCGTCGTGTTCGATCTCGGCGCGCACGGCGTCAAGCTGGTCGGCGAACTGCCCGAGGGTTTCCCGCCGTTCACGATCCCCGACATCGAGCTCTCCGACCTCGCCCCGCTGTTCGGCGGCGCGCTGGGCATCGCCCTGGTGTCCCTGGCCGACACCATCTCCAACGCGTCGGCCTTCGCGGCCCGTACGGGGCAGGAGGTCCGCGGCAACCAGGAGATGGCCGGGGTGGGGGTCGCGAATGTGGCGGCCGGTCTCTTCCAGGGCTTCCCGGTGAGCACGAGCGGATCCCGTACGGCGGTGGCGGAGCGCGCGGGGGCCAGAAGTCAGCTCACCGGGGTCGTCGGAGCGGCACTGATCGTCCTGATGCTCGTGGTCGCTCCGGGCCTGTTCCGCGATCTCCCGCAGCCGGCCCTGGCCGCCGTGGTCATCACCGCGTCGCTCTCCCTGGCCGACGTCCCGGGGACGGTACGGCTGTGGCGGCAGCGCCGGACGGAGTTCCTGCTGTGCCTGGCGGCGTTCGCCGGCGTGGCCCTGCTCGGGGTGCTGCCCGGGATCGCCGTCGCCGTGGCCCTGTCCGTCCTCAATGTCTTCCGGCGGGCGTGGTGGCCGTACAACACCGTGCTGGGGCGGGTCCAGGGCCTGGAGGGCTACCACGACGTGCGCTCCTACCCGCAGGCCGCGCACCTGCCGGGGCTGGTGATCCACCGGTTCGACGCCCCGCTCATCTTCGCCAACGCCAAGGCCTTCCGCGACGAGATCAGACGGCTGGCGGACGCCGACCCGCGGCCGAGCTGGATCGTGATCGCGGCGGAGCCCATGACGGACGTGGACACCACCGCCGCCGACGTCCTGGAGGAACTCGACGAGGCCCTCAACGCCCAGGGCGTCCATCTGGTGTTCGCCGAACTCAAGGATCCCGTCCGGCGCAAGATCGAACGGTACGGGCTCACCCGCACCATCGACCCCCGGCACTTCTTCCCCACCGTGGAGGCCGCCGTCGCCGCCTTCCGGCTGCGCACCGGGGCGGAGTGGACACCTTCGCGGACACCTTCGAGCGGTGACCCCTCGTCGGGAGAACCGGATCGAGAACGCTGAGTGGGACGTGTCTCCGCCCGGCCGGGGGGGCATGCGCCCATGACACGGCGAGCGGCCCCGCCGGTCTCACGTGGCACCGCACACCACGTGGCCCACGGTGCGTGGCCGCGCTTTCCCCGGGGGTGCACCAGGGTTTCCACGGGTGCGCCCGGGGCCCGCTCCGGACGACGGTGGCTTGGTCACTGAGCCGGGCCCTGGCGCACGATGAGCCGGGTCCCGGCGGTCCAGACCACGGGACCGGGGAAGATCGTCATGCGCTTGTGCAACATCGACGTCGTGTCCGAGCCGGGCTCGTCCGGCCCGCGGGCGACCGGGAACGCGACGACCACCGTTCGCTCCGGGCCGGAGACGGCCGACTTCGAGAGTGTCCGTTCCCGGCTGTTCGGGATCGCCTACCAGATGCTGGGCCGGGTCGCCGACGCCGAGGACGTCGTGCAGGACGTGTGGGTCCGCTGGCAGGGCACGGACCGGGCGCAGGTACGGGACCGGGTCGCCTTCCTCGTGACCGTCACGATCCGCGTGGCGCTCAACGAGGCGACCTCGGCCCGTGCCCGTCGCGAGGTCAGTGTCGGCGGCTGGCTCCCGGAGCACGATCTCGCGTCCGTCGATCCGGCGCGGGAGGCCGAACGCGGGGAGGCGATCGAGCTGGCGGTACGGCTCCTGCTGGAACGGCTGTCCCCCGTCGAACGCGCGGTGTACGTGCTCCGCGAGGCGTTCGCCTACCCCTTCCGCGACATCGCCGACATCCTCGGGCTGAGCGAGAGCAACGCGCGGCAGCTCGCGTACCGGGCGCGCGGGCATCTCGCGGCGCCGGGGCACAACCCGGTCGATCCGGCGGAGCGGGACGGGCTGCTCGAAGCCTTCCTCGACGCGGCGCGAGCCGGCGACATGGCCCACCTCATCGACCTGTTCCAGGCACCGCACACCCGGCCGCGACCCCGGTGATCCCCCTCGGCCACCGTGCCGCCACCCGCGGTTCACGCGGCCGGGGCGGGGCCGTGGCGGTGGTCCGCCGACTGTTTGTCCGGGCCGCGCGGCCGGGTGCATGATGGGCACGACCCGAGTTGATCAGGGTCCGGCTCTTGTGAACGGCGCGGTGGTGGTGGATGTCGAGCAGCGCTCCTCGGCGCGGGCTGCGCGGCCGGCGTGGCGAGTGCGGGGCGCTCGATCAGGTGGTGACCGAGGTCAGGGCGGGCCGCAGCCAGGTGCTGGTGCTGCGCGGCGAGCCCGGGGTCGGCAAGTCCGCGTTGGCGGAGTACCTGGTGGAAAGCGCGGCGGGCTGCCGGATCCTGCGGGCCGCCGGCGTCGAGTCGGAGATGGAGCTGGCGTTCGCCGGGCTGCATCAGCTGTGCGTGCCGATGCTGGGGCAGCTCGACCGGCTGCCCGAACCCCAGCGGGACGCCCTCGGCATCGCGTTCGGGATGCGGGCGGGGAGCGCGCCGGACCGTTTCATGGTCGGGCTCGCGGTGCTCAGCCTGCTGGCCGAGGTGGCGGAGGAACGGCCGCTCGTCTGTGTGGTGGACGACGCCCAGTGGCTCGACCGGGTCTCCGCGCAGACGCTGGCCTTCGTCGCGCGCCGGCTGCTCGCGGAGCGGGTGGCGCTGGTGTTCGCGGTGCGTACGTCGACGCCCCCCGCGGCCGACGACCCGTGGGTGGGGCTGCGGGAGCTCGTGGTCCGGGGGCTGCGCGACGACGACGCGCGTGCGCTGCTGGACTCGGTGGTCCCCGGACGGCTGGACAAGCGGGTCCGGGACCGGATCGTCGCCGAGACCCGGGGCAACCCGCTGGCTCTGCTGGAGTTGACGCGGGGGCTGTCGGCGGCGGAGCTGGCCGGCGGGTTCGAGCGTCCCGACGCGCGACCGCTGGCGAGCCAGATCGAGCAGAGTTTCCTGCGGCGCATCGGGACGCTTCCGGACACGACGCAGCGGCTGCTGCTGGCGGCGGCGGCCGAGCCCGTGGGCGACATCCCGCTGTTGCGGCGGGTGGCCGAGCGGCTCGACATCGGGGCGGACGCCGCGGGGGCGGCCGAGGCGGCGGGGCTGATCGAGTTCGGTGCCCGGGTGCGGTT
Source organism: Streptomyces sp. NPDC001868 (assembly GCF_040297125.1). Lineage (NCBI taxonomy): Bacteria > Bacillati > Actinomycetota > Actinomycetes > Kitasatosporales > Streptomycetaceae > Streptomyces > Streptomyces sp. NPDC001868. The sequence continues at coordinate 443,660 of NZ_JBEOYO010000001.1, forward strand.
CCGTCATCCCCTGGTGCGGTCGGCGGCCTATCGCGCGGCCGACCCCGGAGAGCGCCGGGACGTGCATCGTGCGCTGGCCGAGGCGACCGATCCCGTGTTCGACTCGGATCGCCGGGCCTGGCATCGCGCCCACGCGGCGCTCGAACCCGACGAGGCCGTGGCGGGCGAGCTGGAGCGCTCGGCCGGCCGGGCCCAGGCCCGTGGCGGGATCGCGGCGGCGGCCGCGTTCCTGAGACGCGCGACCGAACTGACGCCCGACCCGGCCCGGCGCGGGACGAGGGCGGCGGCCGCGGCGCGGGCCGCCTTCGAGGCCGGGGCGCCCGACGCCGCGCTCGAACTCCTCACCGCCGCCGAGATGGGCCCGCTGGACGAGGCCCAGCGGGCGCGGCTGGCCCGGCTCCGCGCCCAGATAGTCTTCGCCCGCAGACGCGGCGGCGAGGCGCTGCCCCTGCTGCTCGACGCGGCCGGCCGGCTGGAACGGGTCGACGCGGGGCAGGCGCGCGAGGCGTACCTCGAAGCGGTCGGTGCGGCGGTCTTCGCCGGTCGCTTCCATGGCCGTATCGCCATGCGGGAAGTGGCCGGGGCCGCTCTCGCCGCACCGCCCGGAGAGTGGCCGCCGCGGCCGGCGGACATCCTTCTCGACGGCCTGGCGACGCGGTTCACCGAGGGCTATGTCAAGGGTGCGGCGCTGTTGAAGCCCGCGCTGCGGGCGTTCCGGCGGGCCGCCGAACGCGACGAGGACGACGTCATGCGCTGGCTCTGGCTGACCTGGCTGGTCGCCGGCGACCTGTGGGACGACGGGGCATGGCACGACCTGACCACACAGGCGGTCCGGATGGCCCGGGAGACCGGCGCGCTCAACTTCCTTCCCCTGGCCCTCGGTTACCGCGCGGCCATCCATGTGCACGCCGGCGAGTTCGACCTCGCCTCGGCGTTGATCAACGAGTCCGACAACATGACGGAGCTGACCGGCAACTCCCCCATCGGGTACCCCTCGCTGCTGCTGGTGGCCTGGCGTGGCGACGAAGCCCGGGGAGCGGAGCTGATCGAGGCCACCGCTCGGGGCGCGGCCGCCTGGGGCGAAGGGCGGGCGCTCGGTCTGGCCCACTATCTGCTGGCGGTGCTGCACAACGGCCTCGGCCGCTACCAGGAGGCCCTGGCCGACGCCGAACGGGCCGTGGAGTACGAGGATCTGGCGAGCGCCGGGTTCTCCCTCGTCGAGCTCGTCGAGGCGGGCGCCCGCAGCGACGCGCCCGAGGCCGCCGAGGCGGCCCTGCGCCGGCTGGAGGAACGGGCCGAAGCCGCGGGCACGGACTGGGCCCTCGGCATGCTGGCCCGGTCGAGAGCCCTGCTGAGCGACGGCCCGGCCGCCGAGAACCTGTACCGCGAGGCCATCGAACGTCTGGAGCGCAGCCGGATCGCCGTCCATCTCGCCCGCACGCATCTGGTGTACGGCGAGTGGCTCCGTCGGGAGCGCCGGCGCCTCGACGCACGCGAACAGCTGCGCACCGCCCACGAGATGCTCAGCGGTTTCGGAGCGGCCGCCTTCGCCGAGCGCGCCCGTCGCGAACTGCTGGCCACCGGCGAGTCCGTACGGCCGCACACGGTCGAGCCCCATGAGGCCCTCACCGCGCAGGAGGCCCAGATCGCCCGGCTCGCCGCTGACGGAAAGACGAACTCCGAGATCGGCGCCGAGCTGTTCATCAGCCCGCGCACGGTCGAGTGGCATCTGCACAAGGTGTTCACCAAGCTCGACGTCAACTCACGGAACAAGCTCCGTGCGGCGCTGTCCCGCGTCTGACGGTCGTCCGACGTCAGGCGGCGCGGCAGAGCACGGCCGGGTCGGCGGGTGCCGTGGCGCGGGCGACCGCCGTGTGCTCGGGACGGGTGGCGCGGGCGGTGGCCGATGCCCGGGTGTGCTGCCGGGCGAAGACGACGAGGCGCAGCACCGCGAACCGGGCGACACCGGCGAGCCCGGAGGCGGACAGATAGACGATCTGTTCGAGCGTCGCGCCGGGTGTTGCCACCAGGTGGCGCAGGGCGAGCATCGCCGCGCAGGTCACCAGGTACGCGACCGCCGCCGAGCCGGCCGACTGCGCGTGCTGGCGCCAGGTGGCGTGCCCGCCCGCGCCGAAGGTGAAGCGGGCGTGCAGCTCGGTGGCGAGGAGCGTGGACGCCGCGGTGATCAGGGCGTTGGCCAAGGTCCAGGGAATCCAGGAGGCGAGGGCCGCCACGGCGAAGCTGGAGGCGAGGCCCACACCGCCGCCGCAGAGCACGAAGCGGGCGAAGGCGGTGAAGGCGCCGGGTGCCACCTGCTGCCGACTGCGCACTGACTCCATGACCTGACCCCCTTGATCGCCCACTCCGCGAAACACGCGCCTCTCGACCCGCGAGGGCGTCGAGGCGTTGTTTCTTGATACGGAAACGCTACGTTGCATTCACATGAGTGGCAACATGAATATTGCACGCGAGCGCAGTAGCAGCAGGTAAGCGCATGGATTTCGTTGCAACAGAGCCGCGATTAACGCAACACGTTCAACCTGTCGCGTTGCAACGACCAAGAGTGAACGCTATGCCTCCAGGACATGGGTGCCCGGGGCGCAGTCGTCCCGCAGTGCGGCGAGCTCGGCGGCGGGCAGACTCCGGGCGGAGCCGCGCCGGCCGTGGTCGAGCAGGGCGGACGCGGCACGCAGCCACCGCGGCTCGGGGGCCACGCCGATGAACTCCGCGAGGCGGGTCAGCTCTTCGGCGGGGCGGTCCAGGAGGTCCTCGTAGGCGAGGGTGGCGCGTCGGTCGGCGGGGAGCCCGGCGAGGAACTCCGTTCCCTCGATGACGAGTTCGGACCACAGGGCGCCGAAGGTCCGCAGGGGGATGTGACGGTCACGTACGAGGGCGGGGTCGAAGCGGTCGTCGAGCAGGGGTGCCAGGTCCGGGGGCAGCGCGCGGACGTGTTCGGGGGTCAGCTCGGCGAAGCTGTCGATACCGGAGCGGGTCTTGATCTCGCGGAGCAGGGAGATCGCGCGGTATCCGGGGTGACGGCTCATGGACAGGGCGCAGTCCGGGCCGTCGCGGAACATGTGCACGAACTTCGCGTCCGGGAAGGCCGACCTCAGCTTCGGTGCCCAGCCGGTCGAGTAGCCGGAGCGCTCTACGACGGCGGTACGTCCGAACCGGGCGCAGAGCAGGGCGAACAGGGCCCGGTGGTGCTCGGCGGCGGTGCGCTCCGGCCAGTCGGCGACCGCTGCGCCGAGTTCGTCGAGGAGGGCGTCCGGGTCGTCGGTGAGGTGGGGCAGCACCATCAGGGAGAGCGCGGGAATGCCCGTGGTCCGCGCCGCGTATCTGCCGGGGCGGCGGGTGTGGAGGAACTCCGGCAGGGGCAGTCCGCTGCGGATCATCCGCTCGAAATGCGGCGCGGGCCGGAAGAGCGTCTGCCAGAACTCCGCGCCGTCCACCGTCCCTTCGGGGAAGGCCGCGTCGCCCACCGAGGCCATGAACTCGTTCAGGCTCAGCACGTCCGGGTGGGCGTTGAGGATGCGTGACAGCGCAGTCGAGCCACTGCGGCCCGTACCGAACACGAAGGTCAGAGAACGCATGATCCCCCTTCTCACGTCGTGCGCACGGTGCCGGCCGGGGAAGGCCGTGCACCGCGCGCACTGTGCGACCAACTCTGCCCGATCCGACGCGTCGCGCCCCCGGCCGGGGGCGCGTGTCGGTCAGGCTCGCGGGGGCGGGAGGAGGCCTTGGACCCGGGTGTTCTGGAAGGAGACGAGTTCCCAGCCGCGCTTCCCGTAGGAGGCCACATAGGTCTGGATGGAGTGACTGTCCGGACGGCACTCCGGCTCGCCGGGATTGGCGATACAACCGGTGGTGATCATGACGGCGGTACGGGGCGTCGGATGACGCAGCGTCACGGGCACCTTGGTGAAGACCAGGCGGGTCCCCTTCGTGTAATGGTCGAAGTAGAGCTGGAAGTTGCGGGCCATCTCCGGCCGGCCGCGCAGATGTGTGCCGTCGAAGGTGATGAACTCGGCGTCCTCGGCGTAGGTGTTGGCGAAGGCCGTGCCGTCTCCCCGGTTCCACGCGTCGGCCTGGCGCTCGATGAGTCGCTTGAGCTGGGGCAGGGCGGACTCGGTGGGACTGCCGGATCCGGTGACCGCACGATGGCCGTCCACCGCGCCCGAGGTGGTGGACGTGGCCGTGGCGGTGGCCGCGTTCGCGCCCATGACGAGGGTGAACAGCAGCGCGGCGGCCAGGGCGAGGGGACGACGGCGTCCGGACCGCCGAGGCGTGTGCGGTCGAGCCGAGGAGGACGCGGGCCGGCGTGACGCGGACAGGTGTGACGCGGACACGTGTGACGTCATGTCGATTCTCCATAGGTGAGGTGGGGTTCGGCCGTCTGCGGGCCGGTTCGGATGCGGTACCAGCCTCGTCGCGCGCCCGCCCGGCACACCATCTGCCGTACGGCGGAAGCACGCCGCGTCGCCTCTGCCGATCGGCAGATCGCGGGGCCCCTGCCACCCGGGGTACGTTGCGTGGCATGTGCGGTGCGGGGCGGGAGCGGCTGCGGTCGCTGTTACCGGCGGCGGTCGCCGGGGTGGGTGTGCTGGCCGTCGTGGGAGTGATGACGGCGGGCCCGCTGGCCCCGCTGCCCACCGTCTTCGCGGTGTCCGTGATCATCGTCCTCGTCCTGTTACCCGAGCGCACCCGCCCCTGGACAGGGGCTCTGGCCGCACTCGCCGCACTGGTCTCGGCCGGGGTGACCCCGGTCCTGCTCGCCGGTGGCGGGGTGACCGTCCCGATCGGGGCATGGGGCGTGGGCGAGGCCGGAGCACTGCTGGTGCTGACCGTGCTGGTGGCCCGGCGGGCGGCGGCGCTGCGGCGGGCGGCGGTCGCCATCGCGGTGATCTGTCTGGCCGAGGCGGGGCTGATGGTGCGGGTCGTGTGGCCCGAGTCGCCGTCCACCATGCTCCTGATCACGGCGTACTGGTCGTTGGGCGCCGGTGTCGCCATCGCCGTGGGCCTGCGGCTGCGCGCGATGGACGAGGCCTGGGAGCACGCCGTCGCGACGGCCCGCCGGACCCAGCGCCTCGAACTCGCCCGGGACCTGCACGACTTCGTCGCCCACGACGTCACCGGCATGGTGGTCCAGGCGCAGGCCGCCGCCCATGTGCTGGCCGGGCAGCCCGAGGTGGGGGCGGCCCTGAAACGCATCGAGGAGGCGGGGCAGCGAGCCCTCGCCTCGATGGACCGGACCGTGCACATGCTGCGCGGCGCGGACGACGACACGGCCGCCGGACCCGTGCCGCCCCGCGTGCCCACGCTGGCCGATCTGCCCGCCCTGGTCGGCCACTTCGCCGACATCGGCCCCTCGAACCCCCGTCTCAGCGTCGACCACCGGGCGGCGGCCGCGACCGACCGGGAGACGGCCACCACCGCCTACCGGGTGGTGACCGAAGCGCTGACCAACATCCGACGACACTCCCCCACGGCCGCCCATGTCGAGATCAGCATCGGCCGCGACGACAGCCCGGCCGGCCCGGACGACCCGCACCCCCGTCACTACGACGCCCCGGACGACCCGCACCCCGGTCACGACGGCGGCGCCGGATCGTGGCTGACGGTCGTCGTCGCCAACGACCGTGCCCCGGCGGGCCGTCCGGACGCGGTCCCGGCCTACCCCCTCGGCGGGGCTCGAAGGGGCTGACGCTGCGGCTGTTCGACTCCGAGGCGCGGACCTGGTCGCTGAACTGGTCCTCCAGCCGCGGCGGCAAGCTGTTCC
>NZ_JBEOYO010000001.1:449448-626003 GCF_040297125.1 Streptomyces sp. NPDC001868
GGGGGGGGGGGGGGGGCGGCCGGGGGCGGCCCCCGCCCCCCCCGGGCGGGGGGCCCCCCCCCCGCCACGGCCTCGGTCTCATCAGCCTCGCCGAACGCGTGGAGGCGCTCGGCGGCACCCTCACGGCGGGCCCCACCGCCCCGGGCACCTGGCAGGTCACGGCCGTCCTGCCGATGCCCGCCCCGGTACGGCCGCCCACGCATACGACGACGTCGGCGACGACGACGACACCGGAGGAACCATGGCCGGCCCGGACACGATGACCACGGCACCGATCCGGATCCTGGTGGCCGACGACCAGCCCGACATCCGGATCGGGTTCCGGATGATCCTGGACGCGCAACCCGACATGCGCACCGTGGGCGAGGCCGCCGACGGTGCCACCGCCATCGACCGTGCCCGCCAACTGCGTCCCGACGTGGTCCTGGCCGACATCCGGATGCCCGGACCGGACGGTCTGGAGGTCACCCGGGTGCTGGCCGGGCCCGACGCGGTGGAGCCGACCAAGGTCATCGTCGTCACCACCTTCGACCTCGACGAGTATGTGCACACGGCCCTGGCCAACGGCGCCTGCGGCTTCCTGCTCAAGCGCTCCGGACCCGCCCTGCTCACCGAAGCGGTCCGCGCCGCCGTGGCGGGCGACGTCCTCATCAGCCCGTCGATCACCGTACGGCTGCTGCGCCACCTCGCCCCCCGCGCCAGGGACCATCACCCGGGCCCGACGGAACCACTGACCGACCGGGAGGCCGAGGTCGCCGAGCTCGTGGCCCAGGGAGGCACCAACGCGGAGATCGGCACCGCGCTGTTCATCACCGCCGGCACCGCCAAGACCCATGTCGCCAACATCCAGCGCAAACTCGGCGTACGCAATCGCGTCGGCATCGCGGCCTGGGTGTGGCGCAACAGCGGGACCGAGCGGAGCTGAGCGGCCCTCCTGCTGTTGGCACGACCGACCCGGGCCGACCACTTATGATCTTGGGTCATGACTGTGCAGAACGCCGAGAAGACCCTTTCCCGTAAACAGCGACTTCAGGAGAAGCAGCGCCGGCAGTTGGCGGTCGTCGACACCGTGGACAAGGCCGAGGTGAAGGTCCGCAAGGCGGAGGCCGAACTGGCCGTGGCCGTCACCGAGGCCGTGCAGATGTTCGGTGACGAGCAGGCCGCGTCCGAGGCGCTCGACATGTCGGTCGAAGCGATCGGGCGCTTCCTGCGCATGGCACAGGACGAAGCGGCGGGCACCGGCGAGGGCGCCGAAGTCACCGCCCAGTCCTGAGCGTCCGGCCGGCGAGGTGCTGTTCCCCGCGCGTCGAGGGGGACAGCAGCGGCACAATGACGCCACGTCACGCCACGGCGGGCCCCAACTGCCCGTCCCCATCGGATCCTTGGGCGTGCGAGGAGAGGAAGACGTGAGCGAGAGCCAGACCGACGACATCCCGTCCCGGCGCCCCGACACCGGTACCGCGCACAACGCCCGCGTCTGGAACTACTGGCAGGGCGGCACGGACAACTACGAGGTCGACCGGCAGGTCGGTGACCAGGTCGCCGGCCTGATTCCCGTCATCCGTGACATCGCCTCCGCCGACCGGCGGTTCCTCGTCCGCGCCGTGCGGCATCTGGCCGAGGAGCAGGGGATACGCCAGTTCCTCGACATCGGCACCGGCCTGCCCGCCCTGGAGAACACCCACGAGATCGCCCAGCGCGTCGCACCCGCGTCGAGAATCGTGTACGTCGACAACGACCCCCTCGTCCTCGAGTACGCCCGCACCCGGCTGACCGGTACCGACGAGGGCGCCGCCGTCTACCTCGACGCCGACGCGCACGACCCGGACACGATCCTGCGCAACGCCGGCCGGACCCTCGACTTCACCCAGCCCGTCGCCCTGATGCTGCTCGGCATCCTCAACTTCGTCCTCGACGACACCGAGGCACAGGCCATCACCCGCCGGCTCCTGGAACCGCTCGCCCCCGGCAGCTTCCTCGTGCTGACCCACCCCACCACCGAGCCCGAACTCGGCGGCGAACTCCAGCTGGAGGCGATGGAGTTCTGGAACGCCCACGCCGAGCCGCCGGTCACCGCGCGCGGCGCCGAGGACGTCGGCCGGTACTTCGACGGCCTCACCCTCCTGGAACCGGGCCTCGTCTCCTGCTCGCTCTGGCGCCCCGATCCGGGCGACGAGCCCACGGTCGTACCCCAGTTGGGCGCCGTGGCACGCAAACCCTGACCCCGTCCCTGCCCGGCCGCGCCTCCTAGGACCGGGCGAGCCGGGGTAAGAGAAGTTCGGCGTTGCCCCGGTTGACGGCGTGCAGTTCCCCGGGCCGCCAGTGCGCGTAGTCGTCCGTTCCGCTGTCGAAGCCGGTGGCCCACTGCTCGGGGAGATGGGGAAGTCGCTGCCGTACAGGACGTGTCCGGGCGCGGCGAAGGCGAGCAGGGACGGCAGGGCGGCCCGCATCCACGCACTACCGGGGCGGGGCAGACGGGCCGGTCCGTCCCCGGACAGCCGGTGCGCCCCGCCGGTGAACCACCCGAACGACCCGGCCCGGCCGCCGGAACCCGGATCAGGCGGAAGCGGGTCCCGTGGCGGCGCGCCGGGTCCGGGTGCGACCGCCCCAGGCTGTGGCGGAGACGGCGAGGACGGAGAGCAGGACGAGGGCGGCGGCCGGGCCGAGGACGGTCCAGGGGGCCAGTTCCGCGTAGGGCTGGTTCTCCGAGAGCAGGCGGCCCCATTCCGGGGTGGGCGGCTGTTCGCCCAGGCCGAGGAAGCCGAGGGAGGCCAGGACGAGGACCGTGGTGGGCAGGCGCAGCAGGGCGTTGCGTACCAGGGAGGGCAGGACCGCGGGCAGCAGATGGTGGCGCAGGAGGTAGGCGGGGCCGGCGCCGAAGGAGAGCGACGCGAGCAGGTGGCCGCTGGCCCGTTCCTGTTCGAGCAGGGCGGCGGACTGTGCGGCGTACGGGGTCCAGGCCACCAGGCACACCGCGCAGGCGGCGCCCCAGACCGACGGTCCGGTCACCGCGGTCGTGAGGAGTCCGGCGAGGACGGCCGGCACCGTCGACACCACTTCGGTCAGGCCCGCGCCCAGTTGTGCCGCCGTACCGATCACCAGTCCGGCGAGGGCGCTGACCACGGTCACCGCGAGGGCGGCACCGACCGTGCGCAGGGCGCCGTGGCCCAGCCGGGCCAGCAGGTCACGGCCGAGCGGGTCGGTGCCGAGGGGGTGTGCGAAGGAGGGCGGCAGCAGCCGGGCGGTCGTCTCCACGTGCAGGGGGTCGCGGAGGAGGCCGGCCACGACGAGGGCGAGCAGGGCGGTGGCGCAGAAGCCGATGAGCCAGGGCAGCGACCGCGTCCGGACGAGCGTGGGCGGGTGCAGGGCGGGCAGGGCGCCGTCGCGCAGGGCCGGGCCGAGCAGGACGTGCCGTACCGCCTGGATCAGGAAGCCGGCGCAGACGCCGAGCAGGACCAGGGCCAGGGTCGCGGTCTGCAGCGGCGGCATGTCCTGGGCGGTGGCCGCTTCGAGCGCGAGGCGGCCGAGGCCCGGGATGTTGAAGATCTTCTCGACCGCGACCGCGCCGCCGACCAGGGCGACGACGGTCGGCAGGAGCTGCGGGAGCACTCCTGCGAGGGCGCGGCGCAGGGCGGTGCGGGCGATGCGGGTGCCCGGATATCCGTAGGCGCGCCAGGTCCGTGCCCACGGTTCGTTGAAGGCGGCGGGCAGGGACTGGTCGAGCAGTCCGCCGATCATCGCCCCGGAGGGCACGCCCAGGGCGAGCGCGGGCAGCACCATCGACTTCGGCCCCTCCCAGCCCTGTGAGGGGAACCAGCCCAGCCACACCCCGCACACCGTCGCGAGGAGGGAGGCGAGCAGGAACTTGGGCAACGCGGCGAGGACGGCGGCCGAGGTGCCCGCCCGTGTCCGCCGCAGTCGGCGCCGGGAGCCGAGGTGGAGGGTGCGGGCGCAGACCAGCGCGGCCACCGCCGTGGTGACCGCCAGCGCGCCGAGCATGAGCGTGACGGAGACCGCGAGGGCCGTCATCACCTGGGGCAGCACCGGCTCGCCGGACACCCAGGACGTGCCCGCGTCCCCGCGCGGCAGCCCACCCAGCCACTGCGCGAGATGGGCGAACGGCCCCTGGTCCAAGCCCAGTTGCTCGCGTACGGCGGACAACTGGGCCGGGGTCGGGTCCTGGTCGGCGGAGCGGGCGCGCAGGACGGTCAGGGCGGGGTCGACACCGGACAGCCAGGGCAGGAAGGCGACGGCCGCCAGCAGCGCGGTGCCCGCCGCGACCCGGCCGGCGCCCGCACGCCACCGGCTCGGGCGGTCCTGGGCACCGGCGGGCCGCGTGATGCTCATCGGCGGTTACTTCAGGCGGGTGTCGACGTCGACGAGGGCGCGTTCGCGGGGGTCGAGGATGACGCCCTCGACATCGTCGGCGATGCCCTGGACGACCTTCTCGTGGACCAGCGGGACGACGGCGTCGGTGCGCAGGATCTCCGCCTCGGCCCGCATGATCTTCTTCTGCCGCTCGGTGGTGTCGCCTTCCCCGGCGGCGGACTTGATGGCCTGGTCGACCTTCGCGTCCTTCAGGCCCGCGATGTTGTAGACACCGTCGGCGGTGTAGTCGCTGGCGAGGTAGCCGACCGCGTCACCGGTGTCGAGGAGCGTGACCCGGGAGAAGACGAGGGCGTCGTACTTGCCCGCGAGGAGGTCGGCCTCCATCTGCGTGTACTCGCGTACGTCCTGCTTCACGGTGAACCCGGCCTTCTCCAGCTGCTGCTGGAGGACGGTGGCGGCCTCGGGGAGTTCGGCGCGGTTGGTGTAGGTGGCCAGGCGGAGGGTCTTGCCCTTCGTCTCCGTCTTCAGCTGTGCGGGGGTCGCGGCCTTCGCCCGGCCGGTCACCTCGACGCGCCGGTCGGCGGCCCAGGGGACGGCCGGTCCGAACAGGCCCTGCGCGGGGTCGGCGTAGCCGCCGAAGACGGAGTCGACGAGGACACCGCCGTCCACGGCCTCCCGGGCGGCGGCGCGCAGACCGGCGTCGGCGAAGAGGCCGCTGCCGGTGTTGAGGATCAGGCTGTCGGTGCGCACGGAGGGCACCTCGTGGCGGGTCTTCTCGTCGAGGAGCTTCGCCTGGGCGGTGGGGATCCACTCGGCGATGTCGACGTCGCCCCCGCGCAGGGCGTTGGCGCGGGCGGTGCCGTCGGCGATCCAGGTGACATCGATGCCGGACGCCTTGGCCTTGCCGCCCCAGTAGCCGTCGTAACGGGCGAGCGTGGCCTTGGTCTTGCCGGTGAGCCTGGTGATCTCGAAGGGGCCGGTGCCGGTGCCGACGGGGCTGACGGTGCCGTCGGCGGCGTACGCCTTCTCGGAGAGGATGCCGAGAGCCGGGCTGGCGAGCCGCATCGGGAGGACCGGGTCGGCGGTCTTGGTGGTGAGGGTGACGGTGTCGGCGTCGTCGGCCTTGGCGGTCAGCGTCACATCGCTGAGGACACGCGGCTTGGTCTCGGCCTTGTCGGCGTGGTCGAGCGCGCCCACGACCGCCTCGGCGGTGACCTCGGTGCCGTCCTGGAAGGTGGCCTCGCGCAGCTCGAAGACCCAGGTCGTGTCGTTCTTCCGGGTCCAGGACTTCGCCAGGGCGGGGGCGGCGGCGCCGTCCTTGTCGAGGGCGGTGAGGCCCTCGGCCACGGAGAGCTTGCTGAGCACGGTGGCGTCGTTGCTGTACGGCGACAGTGCCTGCACCGGCGGTACGGCGAGGGCGATGCGCAGGCGGCCGGAGGCTCCCGACCCGTCACTCGCTCCCGAGCCCTCCTCGCCGGAGGCGAAACAGCCGGCCAGCAGCGGGGTGAGAGTCAGAGCCGCGAGGAGGCGGCGGGAAGGGGTGCGCATGGTCGGTCCTGTCTTACGGCGGGCAGTTCGGACCCCCGGTACGCGACGAGCGCATCCGGGGGCCTCGATGAGAGGATATAAGGCTTGCCTTACCAAATTTTCATCGGGTCGGTGAAGTCTCAACCATCGAGACGCCGATGGCTACGACGGCCCCGTCCAACGCCCAGGCGCCGAGACCAACCCCGACGAACTCCGCGTCCTCGGCCTCCTCCAGCGGGCGGCCCGCGACTGGTGAGCGAACGCCGACGGTCGGGCGGTCGACGGCAGGCGGTCGGCGGTCGACGGCCGGCGGTCGGCACGGCACCGTCACCCGGTGACGCCCTGGTGAAGGGGCCGCGAGGCCGTCCGGCAGGCGGTGATCAGTCAGCCGGACGGGGCGGGAGACACTGGTTCCGTCGCTCGTCCGTTCGGGGTGGGCGGTGGCGGCGGCCCGTGGGACGCGCGGTGGAGTGACGGAGACCCGATGGAACGACGCCAGCTCGAATACTTCGTCGCCGTCGCCGAGTACGGCGGATTCACCGCCGCGGCCGGTGCGCTGCATGTCGCCCAGCCCTCGCTGTCGCACGCGATCCGGGCGCTGGAGCGGGAGTTCGGCGGCGAGCTCTTCCACCGGCTGCCGCACGGCGTCGTCCTCACGGCGGCGGGCGAGGCGCTGGTGCGGCCCGCCCGGCAGGTGCTGCGCGACCTGTCCACGGCCAGTTCCCTCGTGCGGGAGGTGCTCGGGCTCAACGGCGGCCGGCTCGACATCGTGTCGCAGACGACCCTGTCGGTCGACCCGCTGGCCGGCATGCTGGGCCACTTCCATCGCGCGCACCCGAAGGTCTCCGTGCGCGTGGTCGACCCGGAGCGGGGGCCGGCCGTGGCCCAGATGGTCGCGGCGGGACAGTGCGAACTCGGGCTGGTGGACGCCTCGGTGCCCACGACGGACCTCCGTGGGATCGATCTCCCGGAGCAGGAGATGCATATCGTCCTGCCCGCCGACCATCCGCATCCGGCGGGCGACACCATCACCTCGCGGGAACTGGCGGCGCTGGACCTGATCGTGACACCGCCGGGCACCGAGACCCGGGCCGCCGTGGACGACGTGTGCACCGCGCTGGGTGTCGCCCCGCGGATCGCGGTGGAGACCGCGCACCGCGCGATGATCGTGCCGCTGGTCCTCGCCGGCGTCGGCGCCGCCCTGCTGCCCGCCTCCATGGCCCGGGACGCCGCCCTGCGCGGGGCCCGGATGCTGTCCCATCGGCCGCGGCTGCTGCGCCACGGCCGGCTGGTGTGGCGGTCGGGCCCGCTGTCCCCCGCCGCCCAGGCATTCGTGGACCTGGCCTCCGTCCAGTAGGTATAGACGTTTTCTATTGCCTGCATTCAAAACCGGTTCGCGGGAATTCAATGCACCTTGTTGACCGGCCTGACCAGCGGCTGAGACTTTTGCCGCAGCGCAGGCCGGCGTATTCCGGAGCAGCGAATCGGAGAAATGAATGACTGATTTCGACGCCGGACGGCATGTCCTTCCGCGCCCCGACACCCGCCGCCCGCTGACGACCGCGATGGATGTGCACGACCAGGAGACCGCCTTCACCCCCATCGGGCCGGTCCCGCCGCCCGAGGGCGCGCCGAACGTGGTGATCGTGCTCGTCGACGACCTCGGCTTCGGCACCTCCAGCGCGTTCGGCGGGCCGTGCGAGATGCCGGCCGCGGAACGCCTCGCGGACAACGGGCTGCGCTACACCCGCTTTCACGTCACGGCCCTGTGCTCACCGACCCGGCAGGCCCTGCTGACCGGGCGCAACCACCACTCGGTCGGTATGGGCGGCACCACCGAGATGACCACCGCGGCCCCCGGCTACAACGGGTTCCGGCCGCGCAGCGCGGCGACCATGGCCCAGATCCTCCAGGGCAACGGCTACAGCACGGCCGCCTTCGGCAAATGGCACCAGACCCCGCCCCGGGAGATCAGCGCGGTCGGGCCGTTCGACCGCTGGCCCACCGGGGAGGGCTTCGACACCTTCTACGGGTTCATGGGCGCCGAGATGAACCACTGGTACCCGCTGCTGTACCAGGGCACCACCCCCGTCGAGCCGGACCGCCGCCCCGAGGACGGCTATCACCTCTCCGAGGACCTCGTCGACCACGCGATCGACTGGGTGCGCACCCAGCGCACGCTCACCCCGGACCGCCCGTTCTTCACCTACCTCGCGCTGGGTGCCGCGCACGCTCCGCTGCATGTCGGCCCCGAGTGGCGGGAGAAGTACCGGGGCCGGTTCGACCACGGCTGGGACCGGCAGCGCGAACTCACCCTGGAGCGGCAGAAGGAACTCGGCGTGGTGCCCGAGGACACGGAACTCGCGCCCTGGGCGGAGGGTGTCCCGCACTGGGACGAACTCACCGACAACCAGAGCCGGTTGGCGGCCAGGTTCATGGAGACGTTCGCCGGGTTCACCGAACACGCCGATGTCCAGGTCGGCAGGTTCGTGGACGCCCTGGAGGAACTCGGCGTCCTGGACGACACGATCGTCCTGTACATCCTGGGCGACAACGGCGCCTCGGGCGAGGGCGGTGTCGAGGGGACGATCGTCGAACACCGCCTCGGGCACGGCATCGTGGACGACCCGGACGAGATGATCGACCACCTCGACGAGATCGGCGGCCCGCTCAGCTATCCGATCGCCCCGGCGGGCTGGGCGCTGGCGCTCAACACGCCGTACCAGTGGACCAAGCAGGTCGCCTCGCACTTCGGCGGCATCCGGGACGGCATGATCCTGCACTGGCCGCGCGGGGTCGCCGAGCGCGGCGGGCTGCGTCACCAGTTCTCCCATGTGATCGACGTCCTGCCGACGATCCTCGACTGCGTGGGCGTCCCGGCACCGTTCAGCGTGGACGGGGTGCCGCAGCAGCCCATGGAGGGGGTCAGCATGCGGCGCACGCTCACCGACCCCCGGGCGCCCGAGCACCGCCGTACCCAGTACTTCGAGATGTGCGGCAACCGGGGTATCTACCACGACGGCTGGATGGCGGTCACCCGGCACGGCATCCCCTGGGAGATGGTGCCGGAGGGGAACCGGAGGTTCGCCGACGACGTCTGGGAGCTCTACGACCTCGGCCACGACTGGAGTCAGGCCCACGACCTCGCCGCCGAACACCCCGAGCGGCTGCGGCGGTTGCAGGACCTGTTCCTGATCGAGGCGGCGAAGTACCAGGTCTTCCCCCTGGACGACCGGGTCACCGAGCGGGAGAACCCGGCGGTGGCCGGCCGTATCGATCTGATCGGCGACCGGACCTCCGTCACCTACCGCGCGGGCATGCGGCGGTTCACCGAGGAGACCACACCCAACGTCAAGAACCGCTCGCACAGCATCACGGCGGACATCGAACTGCCCGAGGACCCGGATGCGGCGGCCGAGGGCGTGATCATCGCGCAGGGCGGCCGGTTCGGCGGCTGGTCCCTGTACGTCACCGGCGGCAGACCGGCCTACGCGTACAACTACTTCGGTATGAGCCTGTACACGGTGCGCGGCGGCGAGCGGCTGGCACCGGGACGGCACGAGATCCGGCTCGACTTCGACTACGACGGCGGCGGCCTCGGTAAGGGCGGGACGGCCGTGCTCCTGGTGGACGGGGAGAAGCACGCGGCCGGACGGGTCGAACGGACCATCCCGTACTACTTCTCCTTCGACGAGACGCTCGACGTCGGGGTGGACCTGAGCACCCCGGTGACGGACGACTATCCCGTCCTGGACAACGGGTTCACCGGGACCATCCACACGGTGCGCATCGACCTGGACGACCGGAGCGCCGAGTCGTCCGCGTTCGACGGCGGACTGCACCGGCGTGTCATGGGGGCCCAGTGAGCTGCTGCACACCGTCCGGCGGCCGGGCCTCGGACCGGGGGCCGGAGGTCCGGCGGTCCGCCGTCCTCCCGGCGGACACCGAGGGCATGGTGGCCGTCCCCGGCGGCGAGTTCCTGATGGGCAGTGAGGACCCGTTCGCCTACCGGGCCGACGGGGAAGGCCCGGTGCGCACGGTGCGCGTGGACGCGTTCTGGATGGACGCCCGCACGGTGTCCAACGCGCGGTTCGCGTCGTTCGCCGCCGACACCGGATACCGCACCTCGGCCGAGCGGATCGGCTGGTCGTTCGTGTTCGCCGGGCTGCTCCCGGACGACTTCCCGCCGACCCGGGGCGTGGTGGGCGCGCCCTGGTGGCGGCAGGTGGAGGGCGCCGACTGGCGCCGGCCCGACGGACCGCACTCCACCTGGGAGGACCGGGCGGACCATCCGGTCGTGCACATCGACCGGGAGGACGCCCTCGCCTACTGCGCCTGGGCCGGCACCCGGCTCCCCACCGAGGCGGAATGGGAACGCGCCGCCCGGGGAGGGCTGCACGCCAAGGTGTTCCCCTGGGGCGACGAGTTCGAGCCGGGAGGCCGCCCCCGGATGAACGTGTGGCAGGGCGACTTCCCGGACCGGCACCCGACGGCCGACGGCTGGTACGGCACCTGTCCGGTCGACGCGTTCGAGCCGAACGGCTTCGGCCTGTACAACGCCACCGGCAACGTCTGGGAATGGTGCGAGGACCCCTTCTCCCCGGCGCGCGGCGAACAGCGGCACGTCACCAAGGGCGGGTCCTACCTGTGCCACGCGTCCTACTGCCGCCGCTACCGGGTCGCCGCGCGGCAGGGCCTGTACCCGGACTCGGCGACCGGGAACGTGGGGTTCCGGTGCGCCCTGGACATGACGTGACCTCTCATCACCCCCGACCTCAACTCCGCGCAAGGAGCAGGACCATGGCACAGCAAGCAAGACGGTGGCGTTCCGGCGTGGCGGGGACGGCCGTCCTCGGACTCGCCCTGACCGCCTGCGGCGGGGCGAAGGTCGGCGACGACTCCGCCGCCGGCAGCGGCGGTTCGGGCAAGTGCGGCACCTTCAACCTCGCGGTCAACCCGTGGGTGGGCTACGAGGCCGACGCGGCGGTCGTCGCCCGGATCGCGGAGACGGAACTCGGCTGCGAGGTCGTCAAGAAGGACCTCAAGGCGGAGATCGGCTGGCAGGGTTTCGAGACGGGCGAGGTCGACGCGATCGTGGAGAACTGGGGCCACGACGACCTGCGGAAGAAGTACATCACCGAGCAGAAGACCGCCGTCAGCCTCGGCTCGACCGGCAACAAGGGGATCATCGGCTGGTACGTCCCGCCGTGGATCGCGAAGAAGCACCCGGACATCACCGACTGGAAGAACCTCGACAAGTACGCCTCGAACTTCAGGACCTCCGAGTCGGGCGACAAGGGCCAGCTCCTCGACGGCGACCCGTCGTACCAGACCAACGACGAGGCCCTGGTGAAGAATCTGAAGCTGGACTTCAAGGTGGTGTACGCGGGCAGCGAGACCGCGCTCATCCAGGCCTTCCGGGACGCCGAGAAGAACAAGAAGTGGGTGATCGGCTACTTCTACGAGCCGCAGTGGTTCTTCTCGGAGGTGCCGTTGGTCCACATCGAGCTGCCCGAGCACACGGAGGGCTGTGACGCGGACCCGGCGAAGGTCGCCTGCGACTACCCCGTGTTCGACCTCGACAAGATAGTCAGCACCCGGTTCGCGAAGTCCGGCAGCCCGGCCTACGACCTGGTCAAGAACTTCAAGTGGACCAACGCCGACCAGAACACCGTCGCCAAGTACATCGCGCTCGACAAGATGACCCCGGAGGCGGCGGCGAAGAAGTGGATCGCGGCCAACCCCGACAAGGTCAAGGCCTGGCTCTCCTGAACACCGTCCGGGGCGGCCACCCGAGCCGGACGGCGGGGCCGGGGTCGTTCAGAGGTACTCCGTCGCCGCGTCCAGCAGCCAGTCCGTCAGATAGCCGGCGAAGGACGAGCGGACCAGGATCCAGAAGCCGCTGGCGGGTTCGTCGCGGGCGATGAGGACGACCTGGGTGCGGCCGAGAGTGGTCTGGGCGCAGCGGCCGGTGGTGAAGGCGCGGGGGTGCAGGTCCAGCGCGCAGCCGTGGGCGAGGAGGTCTCGGGCGCGGGGGCCCGCGACGAGGAGGGTGGTGCGCTGGGCGGAGACGTCGGTGACGGACACGGGCTCGTCGCCGGCGGCCGCACGGATCCGGCTCTCCAGGTCCCGCTCGCTGCCGGGCGGGGCCACCAGCAGCCATTCGTCCGGGCCCAGCCACAGCGCGGTCAACTGCCCCGCGCGGACGACCGTGTTGGGTTCCAGAGGCAGCCGGAGGTCCAGCGCGAGGCCGATGGCGTCGGCCGCCGCTCCCTTGGCGTCGAGGCGGATGTCGAGCTGGGTCAGGAAGGGCAGTTCGGCCAGGCGGACCGCGCCCCCGGAGGTGCGGGTGGCGGCGGCCAGCCGGGCGGCGGCGTGGGACAGGGGGCTGCGGGGCGGGGCGGTGAGCGCGGTGTCAGCCATCGCGGCGGGCTCCCTCGGGGTCGTAGAGGACAGGGCTGGCGACGGTCACCGGGACCAGCCGGTCGCCCACGGGGGCGTACAGCCGCTCGCCGATACGGTCCCGGCCGCCCTTGATCAGGGCGAGCGCGAAGGTCCGGCCGAGTGCGGCGCTGCGGTAGCTGGAGGTGACATGGCCGAGCATCGGGACGGGCGGGGCGGGCAGCACGCTGTCGGCGACCAGGTGGGTGCCCTCGGGGAGGAACGCGCCCGGGTCCTCCGGCAGCAGGCCGACGAGGTGCTTGCGGTCGGGGCGGAGGGTGTCGGCGCGGGCGTGGGAGCGTTTGCCGATGAAGTCGGGCTTCTTCTTCGAGACCACCCAGTTCATACCGAGGTCCTGGGGGGTGACGGTGCCGTCGGTGTCCTGGCCGACGATGGGGTAGCCCTTCTCCGCGCGCAGGACGTGCATGGTCTCGGTGCCGTACGGGGTGATGCCGTACGGGGCCCCGGCCTCGTACAGCGCCTGCCAGAGGGTGAGGGCCTGCCACGGTGACACATTGATCTCGTAGGCGAGTTCGCCGGAGAAACTGATGCGGCAGACCCGGGCCTCGACGCCGGCGACGGTCGTATCGCGCCAGGCCATGAAGGGGAAGTCGTCGTTGGAGACGGCCAGTTGAGGGGCGAGCCCGCCGAGGACGTCTCGGGAGCGGGGGCCGACCAGGGCGACGGTGGCCCACTGTTCGGTCACGGACGTGCAGTGGACCCTCAGCTCGGGCCACTCGGTCTGCAGCCACTCCTCCATCCAGTCCAGTACGGCCGCCGCGTTGCCGGTCGTCGTGGTGACCAGGAAGCGGTCCTGGGCGAGGCGGATGACCGTGCCGTCGTCGAAGAGCATGCCGTCCAGGCGGCACATGACGCCGTAGCGGATCATGCCGACCTTCAGGGTGCTCATCATGTTGGTGTAGAGCCGGTCCAGGAAGACGGCGGCGTCCGGGCCCTGCACATCGATCTTGCCGAGGGTGGAGGCGTCCATGAAGGCGACCCCGTCCCGGGCGGCGGCGCACTCGCGCAGCACGGCGGTCTCCATGTCCTCGCCGTCCCGGGGGTAGTACCAGGGGCGCTTCCACTGGCCGACGTTCTCGAACAGGGCGCCGTGCTCGACGTGCCAGGAGTGCAGGGCCGTCGTACGGACCGGGTCGTGCAGCGCGCCCCGGTCGCGGCCCGCGAGCGTGGCGAAGGAGACGGGGGTGTACGGGGGACGGAACGTGGTCGTGCCGAGCGCGGAGATGTCCACGCCGAGCAGTTCGGCGACCACTCCGCTCGCCAGGACACCGGACGTCTTGCCCTGGTCGTTGGCGGTGCCGGCCGTGGTGTAGCGCTTGGTGTGCTCGACGGAGCGCATGCCGGCGCCGGTCGCGCGGGTCAGGTCGTCGACGGTGACATCGCGCTGGAGGTCGACGAAGCGGGGGGCGCCGGAGGCGTCCGGGACGGCGTACACGTGCATGGGTGGCGTCGGCCGGGGCTGTGCGGCCACGGCCGGGAGGCGGGGGGACCGCGAGGTGTAGCCCTCGGCCTCGATCGCGCGGGCGCCGGCCGCCGCGCCCTGGGCGAGGGCCCCGGCGAGGTCGAACACACCGCTCGCGCCGCCCGCCGGCTCGACCGCCTGACGGCAGGTGTCGGGGACGAAGGTGCCCAGCGTCTCGTCGTGGCGCAGTCGGCCGCCCGCCTGGCTGAAGAGGTGCGCGACCGGGTTCCAGCCGCCGGAGACCAGCAGGAGGTCGGCGGCGAAGCGGCGGTGTCCTGCGGGCTCTCCGTACGGGGCGACGGTCACCGCCGTCAGGCGCGGGTCGCCTTCCGTGCCGGTGACGGCGTGGCCCGTCAGCACCTCGATGCCCGCCTCGCGGGCGCGGCTCGCCCACTCCCCCGGTTCGGGGCGGGTGTCGACGATCGCCGCGATGGCCACGCCCGCCCCGGCGAGGTCCAGGGCCGCCGCGTAGGCGCTGTCGTTGGTGGTGAGGACGACCGCGTGACGGCCGGGCAGGACTCCGTGGCGGTGGACGTAGGTGCGGGCCGAGGCCGCCAGCATCACGCCGGGGCGGTCGTTGTCCGGGAAGGCGAGGGAACGTTCGTGGGCGCCCGTGGCGAGGACGACCCGGCGGGCGCGGATGCGCCACACGCGTTCGCGGGAGACGTTCTCGGGGGCGTTCGCGCCCAGGTGGTTGGTGCGGCGTTCCACGGCGAGGAGGTGGTTGTCGTCGTAGTAGCCGAAGACGGTGGTGCGGGGCAGGAGGCGGACCTCGGGGGCGGTGGCGAGTCGTGCGGCGGTCTCCTCGGCCCAGTCGAGGTGTTCGCCCGTGCCCAGGAGGCTGCCGCCCGGGTGTGGCTGGTCGTCGGCGAGGATGACTCGGGCGCCGCTGTGCGCCGCGGCCGCCGCCGCGGCGAGGCCGGCCGGGCCCGCGCCGACGATCAGCAGGTCGCAGTGGGCGTGTACGGCGTCGTAGCGGGCGGGGTCGGGCTCGGTGGCCAGGCGGCCCTGGCCGGGGAGGCTGCTCGCGACCAGGCCGTCGTACAGCTCGACGGTGGTCGCGGGGAGCATCGGCTCGGGGAACGGGGCCTCGATCTGGACCACCGCGTTGGGTTCCTCCGGGCCGGCCGAGAAGATGCCTCGGGGGCGGCTGAGTTTGATGCTCGTGCCGGTCTGGATGATGCCGTTGGCGAGGAGGGCGGAGGCGAGGGTGTCGCCCTGGTAGCCCTGGTAGGCGGTGCCGTCGAAGGTGAAGGTGAGGGGGGTGTCGCGGTCCACTCGGCCTCGGGTGGGGTGGCGGAAGGGTTGGCCCGTGGCGCCGCTGGTGGTTTCTTCGCCCCCGCCGCCCCTACCCGTCCCGTCCCTGGGGGCTTCGCCCCCAGACCCCCCTTCGGCCTGAACGGCCTCGTCCTCGAACGCCGGACGGGCTGGTGGTGCCTGGCTCGGCTCAGAGGTGGCCGACGGATGTGGAACTGCCGCGCGAGCCTCGAAGCTCACCCCACGTCCCACTTCCCCCTCCCCCGGACGCGGCTCCCCCGCCCGGTACACCGCCAGGATCTCGTTCGTCGATGTGTCGCGGACCGCGTTGAACCACTGGCGGCAGCCTGCCGTGTGGGTCCAGCGTTCGGCGAAGGGGCCCTTCGGGTTGGCGCGGAAGAAGAGGTAGCGGGACCACTCCTCGTCGGTGAGGGCCGACGGGGTCTCGGGGTAGGGCACGTGTGCCTGGCCGCCGTAGTGGAACTCGGCCTCGTCGCGGGGCCCGCACCAGGGGCAGGTGATGAGCAGCATGGTTCGGCTCCCAGAGCTTCCTGTGGTCCTAGTGGGCGACCGCGGCCGCGCCGTGCTCGTCGACGAGCGCGCCGGTGGTGAAACGGTCGAGCGAGAAGGGGGCGTTGAGGGGGTGGGGCGTGTCGTGGGCGATGGTGTGGGCGTAGACCGAGCCGACGCCCGGGGTGGCCTTGAAACCGCCCGTTCCCCAGCCGCAGTTGAGGTAGAGGTTGTCGACGGGGCTGAGGCCGACGATCGGGGAGGCGTCGGGGCTGACGTCGACGATGCCGCCCCAGGTGCGCAGGACATGGGCGCGGGCGAAGACCGGGAACAGTTCCAGGGCCGCCGACATCTGCTCCTCGATGATGTGGAAGGCGCCGCGCTGGGTGTAGGAGTTGTACGAGTCGATGCCCGCGCCCATCACCAGTTCGCCCTTGTGGGCCTGGCTGACGTACACATGGACCGCGTTGGACATGACCACGGTCGGGTGGACCGGCTCCAGCAGTTCCGACACCAGGGCCTGCAACGGGTGGCTCTGGAGCGGGAGTTCGATGCCCGCCATCGCGGCCAGCACCGAGGTGTGGCCCGCCGAGCAGAGCGCGACCTTGCCCGCCGCGATCGGGCCGAGCGTCGTCTGCACGCCGACCACCCGGCCGCCGACCACGTCGACTCCCGTGACCTCGCAGTTCTGGATGATGTCGACGCCCGCCGCGTCCGCCGAGCGGGCCAGGCCCCAGGCGACGTGGTCGTGCTTGGCGATGCCCGCGCGTGGCTGGTAGGTGCCGCCCAGGACCGGGTAGCGCACGTCCGGGGAGATGTTGACGATCGGGCAGACTTCCTTGACCCGCTCGGCGTCCAGCCATTCCGCGTCGACGCCGTTCAGGCGGTTCGCCTCCACCCGGCGCACACTGTCCCGTACGTCCTGGAGGCTGTGCGCCAGGTTCAGCACACCGCGCTGGGAGAAGAGGATCGGGTAGTCGAGCTCCTCCGCCAGGCCCTCCCACAGTTTGAGGGCGTGCTCGTAGATGCCTGCGCTCTCGTCCCACAGGTAGTTGGAGCGGATGATGGTGGTGTTGCGGGCCATGTTGCCGCCCGCCAGCCAGCCCTTCTCCAGCACGGCGACGTCGGTGATGCCATGGTTCTTCGCGAGGTAGTGGGCGGTCGCGAGACCGTGTCCGCCGCCGCCCACGACGATCACGTCGTACGAGCGCTTCGGCTCGGGTGTGCGCCAGAGCCAGTCGGGGTGTTCGGGGAGTTCGGCGCCGGGGGTGCGGGGGCTCATCGGAGGGCTCCGTCCTCGGGAAGGGACAGGTTCATACGGCGTTCGCGTTCCTCTCGGCGGCCTCGACGACGTTCGCGAGGAGCATCGCCCGGGTCATGGGGCCGACCCCGCCGGGCATCGGCGCGACCCGGCCGGCCACCTGCCGTGCGCCGGGGTGCACATCGCCGACCAGTCCGCTGTCCGTGCGGGTGATACCGACGTCCAGGACCGTCGCGCCCGGGCGGAGCATGTCGGCGGTGATCAGTCCGGGCGAGCCGGCCGCCGCGACGACGATGTCGGCCTCGCGGACATGCCAGGCCAGGCCCTTGGTTCCGGTGTGGCACAGGGTCACGGTGGCGTTCTCGGAGCGGCGGGTGAGGAGGAGCCCGAGGGGGCGGCCGACCGTGATGCCCCGGCCGATCACACACACCCGCGCACCGTCGAGCGGCACCTCGTACCGGCGGAGCAGTTCGACGATGCCGCGCGGGGTGCACGGCAGCGGCGCCTCGACCCCGAGGGTGAGCCGCCCGAGGCTGACGGGATGCAGCCCGTCGGCGTCCTTGGCCGGGTCCATCCGCTCCAGTACGGCGTTGGCGTCCAGATGGCGCGGCAGCGGGAGCTGCACGATGTACCCGGTACAGGCCGGGTCGGCGTTCAGCTCGTCGATGACGTCCTCGACCTGCCGCTGGGTGGCATCGGCGGGCAGTTCACGCCGGATCGAGGCGATCCCCACCTCGGCACAGTCCCGATGCTTGCCGCCGACGTACGCACGGCTGCCGGGATCATCACCGACGAGAACGGTACCGAGCCCGGGCGGACGCCCACCGCCGGCGGTCAACTTGGCGACCCGCTCGGCGAGTTCACGGCGAACAAGGGCGGCCGTGGCCTTCCCATCAAGCAGTTGCGCACTCACCGACGGCACTCCTTCCGACAATCCTGAAGTGGGGGCGCCCCCCGAAGGGAAGAACCCGGCGAGGCACCCCCTTCAAACCCTTCACCCACGCAACCGGGACATCGACGGATCGAACAACGGCTCCTCGCCCACAACCGCCTCGACGCGCTGATCGAAGTACCCGATGTGCACCGTGGCCCCCGGCACCGCCACCTCCGCCGGCAGCCACGCGTACGCGATCCCCTTCCCGATGGTGTAGCCGTACGCCGCGCTCGTGACGTACCCGACGGCCCGCTCGCCGTCGTACACCGGCTCCTTGCCCATGACGACCGCCCGCGGGTCCTCGATCGTGAGACACGTCAGCTTCCGCCGTACGTCGGCGGCCCGCCGCTCCAGCGCCGCCTTGCCGACGAAGTCGTCCTTGTCGAGCTTGACGGCGAAGGCGACGCCGGCCTCGTAGGGGTCGTGCTCGTACGTCATGTCGGTGCCGAAGGAGCGGTAGCCCTTCTCCAGGCGGAGGCTGTTGAAGGCGCCGCGCCCGGCGATGACGCCGCCGAGGGGCTGGGCGGCGGCCCACAGGGTGTCCCACAGCTTCTGGCCGAGGTCGGCTGTGGTGTACAGCTCCCAGCCGAGTTCGCCGACGTACGACAGCCGCATGGCCGTGACCGGGACGGAGCCGATGTGGGCGCGCTTGGCGCGGAAGTACTTCAGGCCGTCGTTGGTGAAGTCCTCGTCCGTGAGGGGCTGGAGGACCTTGCGGGCGAGGGGCCCCCACAGGCCGACGCAGCAGGTGCCGGGGGTGATGTCGCGGACCTGGACCGTGCCGTCGGCGGGGAGGTGGCGGGTGAACCAGTCGAGGTCCAGGTTGCCGTTGGCGCCGACCTGGAACAGGTCGCGGCCGAGGCGGGCGACCGTGATGTCGCTGCGGATGCCGCCGTCGTGGTCCAGCAGCAGGGTGTACGTCACCGAGCCGACGGACTTGGCGACCTTGCCGGTGACCAGGCGCTCCAGGAACGCGGCGGCACCGGGGCCGGTGACCTCAAGGCGCTTGAGGGCCGTCATGTCGTACATGGCGACGGTCTCGCGGGTGGCCTGGGCCTCGGCGCCGACGATGGGCGACCAGTAGCGCGCCGCCCAGTCGTTGGGGGTCGGGATGTTGCGGCCCTCGACCAGCCCGGCGTTGGCCTCGTACCACTGCGGGCGCTCCCAGCCGTTCGCCTCCAGGAAGACCGCGCCGTGTTCCTGCTGGCGGGCGTGGAAGGGGCTCCGGCGGATCGGCCGGGGATCGCCCGAGGGCTGGAGGGGGTGGAGGATGTCGTAGACCTCGACGAAGTTCTGGCAGTCGCGGGCGAGGACGTACTCCGGGGACAGCTGGTGCGGCTCGAAGCGGTTGACGTCGCACTCGTGCAGGTCGAAGGAGGAGCAGTGGCCGTCGACCAGCCATTCGGCGACGGCCCGGCCGACACCGGCGGAGTGGGTGACCCAGACGGCCTCGGCGACCCAGAAGCCCTTGACGTCCGGGGACTCGCCGAGGAGCGGGTAGCCGTCGGTGGTGAAGGAGAACAGACCGTTGATGCCCTCCTCGACCTTGGCCTCGGCCGTGGCCGGGAGGAGGGACTGGGTCTCGGTCCAGGCGTCGGCGAAGTCCTCCTCGGTGAACTTCAGGACCGACGGCATCGCGTCGGCCTCGTCCACGGAGAGGATCTCGTCGGCGGTGATGGGCATCGGGCGGTGGCCGTAGTAGCCGATGCCGAGGGCGTCGAAGCGGTCGCGGTAGTAGAGGTCGGCGTCCTGGTGGCGCAGGATCGGCCGCACCGCCTCCTCGGTCTGGCCGGCCAGCGCCGGGACCGGACCGGTCCAGGCGAGCTGGTGGGCGAGCGGGGTGAGCGGCAGGTTCATGCCGACCATGCGGGCGATCTTCGGACCCCAGATGCCGGCGCAGCACACGACGATGTCGGCGTCCAGATCGCCCTGGTCGGTGCGGACGCCGGTGATCTCGCCGTCGGTGTGGAGCACGTCGAGGACCTCGTGGCGGGCCAGGAAGGTCACGCCGCGTTCGGTGGCGCGGCGGATCTGGGCCTCGACGGCGAGGACGGCCTTGGCGAGGCCGTCGGTGGGGACCAGGAGGCCGCCGAGGACCCGGTCGCGGTTGACCAGCGGGTGCTGCTCCACGCATTCGTCGGCGGTCAGCAGGCGGGACTCGATGCCCCAGGCGGTGATCCAGCCGTGGCGGCGGTGCAGTTCGGTGAGGCGCTCGGGGGTGGTGGCCACTTCGAGGCCGCCGACCTGGAGAAAACAGGGCTGGCCGTCGACGTCGAGGGAGCAGAACTTCTCGACGGTGTAGCGCGCCAGCTCGGTCATGGTCTTGGAGGGGTTGGTCTGGAAGACCAGGCCCGGGGCGTGTGACGAGGAGCCCCCGGTGGCGGGGAGGGGGCCTTGGTCGACCACGGTCACTTCGGTCCAGCCGCGCGCGGAGATCTCGTCCGCGAGTGCCGCGCCCACGACGCCCGCTCCGATGATGACCACTCGGGGTCCCGCCATCGCCGCACCTCCGATTGAAGACTCGTCCAGCCGGTTCAGTTGCTTGCTGCGCAACGTGGTTCAGGTTGCGCAACTCAATGTGCCTGCCTCGGGGAGGGGGTGTCAAGAGGGTCCGGGAGGCCGGAAAGGGGCCCGGCCACTGCCGTTTTTCTCGCCCCCGCCGCCCCTGCCCGTCCCATCCGGGGGCCGCGCCCCCAGGCCCCCCTTTCGCGCTGAAGGCGCTCGTCCTCAAACGCCGGACGGGCTGAAATGCCCCGGCCCGGCACCATCCAGCCGCGGCGGGGGTGGGAACACACCGATGCCCGGCAGGCGGCGCACGCGTACGCGCGCCGCCCACCGGGCAGCCATGCTCGACCCGACCTCAGGCGCTACTTGATCCAGGCGTCGACCTTCGCCCGGTTCGCGTCGACCCACTTCTTGGCCGCCGCCTCGGGCGTCATCTTTTCCACGGCGATGTACTTGGCCACGGTGTTCTGGTCCTCGTTCGTCCAGGTGAAGTTCTTGACCAGGTCATAGGCGGGGCTGCCGGACTTGGCGAACTTCGTGCTGACGATCTTGTCGAGGTCGTAGACGGGATAGTCGCAGGCGACCTTCTCCGTGTCGGCGTCGCAACCCGCCTTGTACTCCGGCAGCTTGACCTTCACCAGCGGCACCTCGGCCATGAACCACTGCGGCTCGTAGAAGTAGCCGATCACCCACTTCTTGTTCTTCTCGGCGTCCCGGAAGGCCTGGATGAGCGCGGTCTCGCTGCCCGCGTACACCACCTTGAAGTCCAGCTTCAGGTTCTTCACGAGGGCCTCGTCGTTGGTGACGAACGACGGGTCGCCGTCGAGGAGCTGGCCCTTGCCGCCCGACTCGGAGGTCTTGAACTTGTCGGCGTACTTGTCGAGGTTGTTCCAGTCGGTGATGTCGGGGTGTTCCTTCGCCAGCCACGGCGGCACGTACCAGCCGATCAGACCCTTGTTGCCGGTCTGGCCGGCCTCGACGGCGGTCTTCTGGTCGGTGATGTACTTCTTCTTGAGGTCGTCGTGGCCCCAGTTCTCGATGACGGCGTCGACCTCGCCCGTCCCGAAGCCCTGCCAGGCGATCTCCTCCTTGAGGTCCTTCTTGGTGACCTTGCAGCCGAGGTCGGTTTCCGCGACGTACGCGACGACCGCCGCGTTCGCCTCGTAGCCCACCCAGGGGTTGACGGCCAGGTTGAAGGTGCCGCACTTGCCGGAGTCGCCCGAGCCCTCCGAGCCCGAGGAGTCGTCGCCGACCTTCGCGCCACCGCACGCGGTGAGGGCGAGACCGAGAACGGCCAGTCCGGCCACGCCGGCTCTCCACTGTCGTATCCGTGTTGCCATGGTCGGTGCTCCTTATGCGCTGACGCGTCGCGCCGCTGCCTGAGTGATTCGGTCGAACATGACTCCGAGAAGGACGATGGCGAGTCCCGCCGCGAGTCCCTTCCCGTACAACTGCCCCTGCGAGAATCCGGCCACGACGTCGTAGCCGAGGGCGCCGGCTCCCACCAGGCCGCCCACCACAACCATCGACAGCACGTAGATCAGGCCCTGGTTGGTGGCGAGCGTCAGGGCACTGCGTGACATCGGCAGCTGAACCTTGGTGATGATCTGCCAGGTGTTGCACCCGGCGGAGGTGGCCGCCTCGACCGTGGCCGCGGGCACGGCCCGTACCCCGTCCGCGATGATCTTGATGGCGACCGGTGCGGCGTAGACGATCGCGGCGACGATGGCCGTGAAGCGGGTCGCACCGAACAGGGCGAGGAACGGCACCAGATAGACGAACGGCGGCATGACCTGCGCCGCGTCCAGTGTGGGCCGCAGGACCCGGTCGACGACCGCGCTGCGGCCCATCCACACGCCGAAGGCCATGCCGAGCAGCATCACCAGGACCGTCGCGACGAGGGTCGACGCCAGGGTGGTCATGCTGTCCGACCACAGGCCCGTGCCGAGCAGCAGCCCCACGCAGACGGCGGCGGTGACTCCCGCGCGCCATCCTCCGACCACCGTGCCCAATGCGATGAGCACCGCGGCGACGAGCCACCACGGGGAGTCGGTGAGCAGCGACTGGAACGGGTTGAGCAGCCCGTTGGTGAGGGCGTCACGGAAGGCGTTGGTGAGACCGGAGAGGCTGTCCTGCACCCAGGTGGTCGTGGTGTCCGCCGCTTTCGCGATGGAGGAGCCGACGCCGCCCTCGCCGGGGAACTCGGCGGCCCACACATAGGTGTGTGACATATAGACGAGGACGACCGTGACCACACCGCCCACGGCCAGCAGCGGTCGTCGCCAGCCGGCGAACCGGCCGTCCGAGCGGCGGGCCGTCTCCTGGCGTGCGCTGGCGGCGGTGGTGACCCGGTCGAGGACGATCGCCATGACGACGATGGCGAGGCCCGCGTTGAAGGCCGTGCCCACGTCGAGCGACTGCAGGGCCTGCAGGACGGTGTGGCCGAGTCCGGGCGCGTCGATCAGGGCCGCGATGGTCACCATCGCCAGGGCGGCCATGATCGACTGGTTGACGCCCATCACCACGGTCCGCTTGGACATCGGCAGCAGGATCTTCAGCAACGACTGCCATCGGGTCGCGCCCAGCGAGTCGCCCGCCTCGACGGTGGTCTCGGGCACCGAGCGGATGGCGTGCGCGGTGATACGGATCGCGGGCGGCGCCGCGTAGATCACGGTGGCGATCGTGGCGGAGGCGCCGCCGATGAGGAAGAACAGGGTGAGCGGGGCGAGGTAGACGAAGGTCGGCATCGTCTGCATGAAGTCCAGGAACGGTGTCACGACCCGGTTGAACCGCTCGGACAGGCCCGCCCACACGCCCAGCGGGATCGCGAACAGCAGCGCCACGAACACCGCGGAGACGGTGAGCGCCAGGGTGTCCATGCTCTCCTGCCACAGGCCCTGCAGCCCGAAGAAGGTGAAGCCGGCCACGGCCAGGAGGGCGACCCGCCAGTTGCCCACGGCCCAGGAGACATAGCCCGCGATACCGACGACGCCGAGCCAGCCGATCTGCGGGAGGGGACGGTCGGCGGAGGGCTGGGAGATCAGTTCCTGGACGAAGGTCACCAGGGTGTCGATGACCAGCCGGATCTCGTTGAAGAAGTACAGGAAGAGCGGGTTGGAGTTGCGGTTGGCGCCGACGGAATCGTTGAGGTCGTTGATCCAGCGGTGCAGGTCCGTGAGGTCGGCGGCGGCCAGGGTGAGGGTGTGCTTGCCGCGCAGTACGGCGAAGAGCACCAGCCAGGCGACCAGGATCACGGCGACCACCGTGCCCCGTCCGACCTTGCGCACCCGGGCGGCGGGCGAGGCGGCCGGCGGCGCGGAGTCGGCCTTGGCGGGCTGTTCCGGCTTCTGGGGTGGTTCCGGCTGTTCCGGTTTCTCCACGGCGACGGTCATCACACGCCGCCTTCCTGCCCGGCGACCACCGCGAGGATCTCCTCGTCGCCGACGATGCCGAGCAGTTCGCCGTTCTCGACGACCTTGACCGGCTTGTCGGCCGCGAGGACCGCCCGGGTGGCCTCCCGCACCACGACGTCCGGGCCGAGTTCGGGGCCGTCCAGGGCGTCGCCGTCGTTCAGCGGGCGCATGATCCAGCGCAGGGTGAGCACGTCGGCGCGGGGGACGTCCTTGACGAACTCGCGGACGTAGTCGTCGGCCGGGGCCCCGACCAGTTCGTCGCCGGTGCCGCACTGGACCATCTTGCCGTCGCGCATGATGAGGATGCGGTCGCCGAGCTTGAGGGCCTCGGAGAGGTCGTGGGTGATGAACACCATGGTCTTGCCGACCTCGTGGTGCAGCCGGATGACCTCGTTCTGCATGTCACGGCGGATCAGCGGGTCGAGGGCCGAGAAGGGCTCGTCGAAGAAGAGGACGTCCGGGTCGCCGGCCAGGGCCCGGGCGAGGCCGACGCGCTGCTGCATACCGCCGGAGAGCTGGTCGGGGTAGGAGTTCTCGTAGCCGGAGAGACCGACCAGTTCGACGACCTCCAGGGCCCGCCGGGTGCGCTCGGCCCTGCTCAGGCCGCGGATCTCCAGGCCGAAGGCCACGTTGTCGACGACGCGGCGGTGGGGCAGCAGCCCGAAGTGCTGGAAGACCATGGAGAACTTACGGCGCCTGAGGTCGCGCAGGCGTCTGGGGTCCGCCTCGCGGATGTCCTCGCCCTCGAAGACGATCTCCCCGGCGGTGGGTTCGATCAGCCGGGTCAGACATCGCACCAGCGTGGACTTGCCGGAGCCGGACAGCCCCATGACGACGAAGACCTCGCCCTTGCGGACGTCGAAGTTCACATCGCGTACGGCGGCGGTGCATCCCGTACGGTCCATCAGCTCACGGCGGGTGAGCCCGCACAGTTCCTCGGACTCCGGCACCCGGTCTGCCTTCGGCCCGAACACCTTCCACAGCCGGCGCACGGATATGACCGGAGTACCGTCCGAGTCCTCGGGGGTGCTGCGCCGCTCCGGCGCCTCGGTCTGTGTTGGGGTCACGATCGACCTCTTCTCGGCATTCAGCCGCGGAACCAGTGTTGCGGCCGGGGTTGGATGTTCTGCCAGATGTGTTTGGGCTCTCGGTACTCGTTCAGGCCGGTCGGTCCCAACTCCCGGCCCACGCCCGAATGCCCGAAGCCACCCCATTCCGCCTGCGGCACATAGGGGTGGTAGTCGTTGATCCACACCGTGCCGTGGCGCAGCCGCCGGGCGACCCGCTGGGCCTTGCCCGCGTCCTGCGTCCAGACGGCTCCGGCGAGGCCGTACTCGGTGTCGTTGGCGATGCGTACGGCGTCGTCCTCGTCGGTGAAGCGCTCCACGGTGAGGACGGGCCCGAAGGACTCCTCGTGCACCACGCGCATGTCCTGTCGGCACTCGTCGAGCACCGTCGGCGGGTAGTAGTGGCCGTCCGCGAGGGCCGGGTCGTCGGGCCGGGCGCCGCCGCAGCGCAGCACGGCGCCCTCGGCGATCCCCGCCGCGACGTAGGCCTCGACCTTATCCCGGTGCTGGGCGGAGATCAGCGCCCCGGTCTCCGCCTCGGGGTCGAAGGGGCCGCCGAGCCGGATCTGCCGGGCGCGGCGCACGACCTCGTCGACGAGGCGGTCGTGGAGCGAGTCCTCGACGATCAGCCGGGCGCCGGCCGAGCAGACCTGGCCCGAGTGCAGGAAGACGGCGGTGAGCGCGAAGTCCACGGCCGTCTCGAAGTCGGCGTCGGCGAAGATCACGTTGGGGTTCTTGCCGCCGAGTTCCAGGGCCACCTTCTTCACGGTCGCCGCGGCGGTGGCCATGATCCGTCTGCCGGTGTCCAGTCCGCCGGTGAAGGAGACCATGTCGACGCGCGGGTCCTCGGAGAGCAGGGCGCCGACCTCGGGCCCGGTGCCCAGGACGAGGTTGGCGGCGCCGGCCGGAAGCCCGGCCTCCTCCAGCGCCTTCATCAGCAGGATCGAGGTGGAGGGGGTCAGTTCGCTGGGCTTGAGGACGATGGTGTTGCCGGCGAGGAGGGCCGGGGCGACCTTCCAACTGGCCTGCAGCAGGGGGTAGTTCCACGGGGTGATGAGCCCGCAGACGCCGATGGGCTCGTAGATCACGCGGCTGACGGCGTCGTCGCGTCCGGTGTCGATCACCCGGCCGGCGTCGGTGCCGCCGAGGCCGCCGTAGTAGCGGAAGCAGGAGACGACGTCGGCGATGTCGTACTCGCTCTCCACCAGCCGCTTGCCGGAGTCCAGCGACTCGGCGCGGGCGAACTCCTTGGCGTCGCGCTCGATGAGGTCGGCGGTGCGCAGCAGCAGGGCGCCGCGCTCCCGCTCGGGGGTGTGCGGCCAGGGGCCCTCGTCGAAGGCGACGCGGGCCGCGGCGATGGCCGCCTCGGTGTCGGGACGTGTCCCTTCCGAAACGGTCGCGGTGAGCGTGCCGTCAGCGGGACAGCGGATCTCCCGGCGCCCTCCGGCCACCGGATCCCGCCATTCCCCAGCCACATACAGGTCTGCCACGCGCCAAGCCCTTCAGCCGAAATGCGTTGCGCATCGTGCATTCAATTGCTTGTGGTGGAACACCTTTGCGAACGCCGTAGATGTACGTCAAGGGGTTGGCTGATGACGATTTCACCATGGGAGCACTTCCCCGACCACTCTTGACCGCGGGCGGCACCGAGCCGACCATGTTGCGTATCGCTCACCTTGTTGTGCAATACGCACCGACGGAGGCCGCCGTGTCTGTTAGGTTCCCTCGACCGCAACCTGGCCGTGAGTTCGTCCTCACCCTCTCCTGTCCCGACAGCGCCGGACTGGTCCACGCGGTGAGCGGCTTCCTGGTCAGGAACTCCGGCAACATCCTGGAGAGCCAGCAATTCGATGATCGTCTCCAGGGCCGTTTCTTCATGAGGGTCCACTTCGACGTCTCCGACCCGGACGCGAACATGAAAACTCTGCGTTACCGATTCGGTCCCGTGGCCGAGGCGTACCGCATCTCCTGGACCCTGAGCGAGGCGTCGACCCCGACCCGGACGCTCATCATGGTCTCCCGGTTCGGCCACTGCCTGAACGACCTGCTCTTCCGTCAGCGCACCGGCGCCCTCAACATCGAGATCCCCGCCATCGTCTCCAACCACCGGGACTTCGAGGGGCTGGCGGAGACCTACGGCATCCCCTTCCACCACATCCCCGTCACCAGGGACACCAAGGACGCGGCGGAGGCGCGTCTGCTGGAGCTGGTCCGCGACCTGGACATCGACCTGGTGGTGCTGGCCCGGTACATGCAGATCCTCTCCGACGACCTGTGCAAGCAGTTCGAGGGCCGTGCCATCAACATCCACCACTCCTTCCTCCCCAGCTTCAAGGGCGCGAAGCCGTACGACCAGGCCTACGACCGCGGGGTGAAGCTCGTCGGCGCCACCGCGCACTATGTGACACCGGACCTGGACGAGGGCCAGATCATCGAACAGGACGTGGTCCGGGTCGACCACTCCCTCGACCCCGGCGACCTGGTCACCGTGGGCCGCGACGTCGAGGCCCAGGTCCTCGCCCACGCGGTGAAGTGGCACAGCGAAAGCCGCGTCATGGTGGACGGCAACCGCACGGTGGTCTTCCGCTGAGCGGCAGGTGAGGACGGGGCGGGACCGGATTCCGGTCCCGCCCCGCGTTCGTATACGTCCCTCGCACTTTCGAGGGGCCGGCACGTCCAGGCCTCAGCCCCCGAGCCGCTCCAGCACGGCAAGGCGCCACGCCTCCGTCTCGGCGACCTGGTTGAAGGTGAACAGGTGCAGCCCCGCCACCCCCGAGGAGGGCGCGGCAAGCACCCCCTCGGCCCGCGCCAACAGCCGCTCCGGCGTATACCCCCCGGGCGCCGCGAACCGCAGGAACCACGACGGGTGCCTCGTCAGGAACCGCGTCGACTCCCCCACACCGATCTTCGTCGCCATGGCCAGCAGCTTCGCCCGATGCACCGGCCCGGCGACACCGACGTACACGGGCAGACCGATCCCCCGGCCCCGTATCCGGCCGATCCACTCCCCCAGCACCCGCGGATCGAAGCACAGGTTGCTCACGACATACGTGGCGTGCTCCCGCTTGTCCCACATCGCCTGGACGGTGACATCGTCATGGATGAGCGGATGGCTCTCGGGATATCCGGTGACCCCGACATGCGCGAAGGGCCCGCCCAGCTCGCTGAGCCCGCGGAGCACCGGCAGCGCACCCTCGTACTCCCCGGCCGGCGGATCGGCGTCGCCCGCCGGCACGAAGACGTCGTCCACGCCCGCCGCGCGGAGCCGGTCGACGACGTCCTTCAGGTGCGCGTCGTCCCGCAGCAGCCGCGCGGGCACATGCGGGACGACGCGGTAGCCGTGCGCCGCGAGCCGGGTGGTCAGGTGGAGGGTCGGTTCCAGGCCCTTGACCGGCGACGCCGTCACGGTGACCACGACGTCGCGCGGAACATGGGCGAGGACCTTGTCCTCGGTCGCCTTCGCGGGCAGCACCTCGTAGCGGACACCGCTCAGCAGCGCCCGGAGCCCTGCGGCGCTCAACCCCTACCCCGCCTGCCGGGCGTCGCGGTGGCGGTAGTACGCGGCCTTGGACGGCGCGAGCGGCTCCTTGCCGAGGATCAGGTCGGCGGCCTTCTCGGCGATCATCATCACCGGGGCGTAGATGTTGCCGTTGGTGACGTACGGCATCACCGACGCGTCCACCACACGCAGCCCCTCGACGCCGTGCACCCGCATGCTGTCCGGGTCGACGACGGCCATCTCGTCGGTGGAGGGGCCCATCTTGCAGGTGCAGGACGGGTGCAGGGCGGTCTCGCCCTCCTTCGCGACCCAGGCGAGGATCTCCTCGTCCGACTCCACCTTCGGACCGGGCGAGACCTCCCCGTCGTTGTAGGGGGCCATCGCGGGCTGGTTGAGGAGCTTGCGGGCCACGCGGATCGCCTCGACCCATTCGCGGCGGTCCTGCTCGGTGGACAGGTAGTTGAACCGCAGCGCCGGGTGCTCGCGCGGGTCCTTGCTCTTGATCTTCACCGAGCCGATGGCGTCGGAGTACATCGGACCCACATGCACCTGGTAGCCGTGGCCGCCCGCCGGGGAGGAGCCGTCGTAGCGGACGGCGATCGGCAGGAAGTGGAACATCAGGTTGGGGTACTCGACGTCCTCGTTGCTGCGGGCGAACCCGCCTGCCTCGAAGTGGTTGGTGGCGGCCGGGCCCTTGCGGAAGAGCCACTGCAGTCCGATGAAGGGGGCGCGCCACTTCGCCATGTACGGCTGCATGGAGACGGGCTGCTTGCAGGCGTACTGGACGTAGACCTCCAGGTGGTCCTGCATGTTCTCGCCGACGCCCGGGAGGTCGTGGACGACGTCGATACCGAGGGCGCTCAGTTCCTCGGCGTTGCCGACGCCGGAGAGTTGCAGCAGCTGCGGGGAGTTGATGGCGCCGCCGCTGAGGATGACCTCCCTGGCGCGGACCTGCTGGGGGGCGCCCTTGCCGCGCCGGTACTCGACGCCGACCGCCTTCTTGCCCTCGAAGAGGACGCGGGTGACGAGGGCGCGGGTCCGCACGGTGAGGTTGGGGCGCTTGGTGGCGGGCTTGAGGTACGCCTTCGAGGCCGAGAGCCGGCGTCCGCGGTGGACGTTGCGGTCGAACTTGGCGAAACCTTCCTGCCGGTAGCCGTTGACATCGTCCGTGGGCGCGTAGCCCGCCTCCTCGGTGGCCTTGAGGAAGGCGCCGAAGAGCGGGTTGGTCGCGGGGCCGCGTTCGAGGACGAGGGGGCCGTCGTGGCCGCGGAACTCGTCGTCCGGGTCGGCCGCGAGACAGTTCTCCATGCGGCGGAAGTACGGCAGACAGTGCGCGTAGTCCCACTTCTCCATACCGGCGTCGGCCGCCCAGCGTTCGTAGTCCATGGGGTTGCCGCGCTGGAAGATCATGCCGTTGATGCTGCTGGAGCCGCCGAGCACCTTGCCGCGGGCGTGGTAGACGCGTCTGCCGCCCATATGGGGTTCGGGTTCGGACTCGTACTTCCAGTCGTAGAACCGGCTGCCGATCGGATAGGTCAGCGCCGCGGGCATGTGGATGAAGACGTCCCACGGGTAGTCGGACCGGCCGGCCTCCAGCACCAGCACCCGGTTCGCCGGGTCCGCGGAGAGTCTGTTCGCCAATGCACAGCCGGCTGATCCGCCGCCGACGATGACGAAGTCGTATTGCAAGGGAGCCATGGTGCCTCGTCTCGCTCGCGCCGTAGATACGCGAGCATGCTAGTCGAGTATCGCTATACGCACTAGGTTGCGAACGACGCAACTTGCAAGGTCAATGTTTCGCCGTCGTTACTTGCAATGGTGTTGTTTACTGCGCGTATAGTTTCACTGTGAGCAACTACAGCAACGACACGGAAACCTCGAACTCGCAGGCCGGCGGAGTGCAGTCCGTGGACCGCGCCATCAGTGTTCTGGAGATCCTGGCCAAGCGGGGCGAGGCGGGCGTCAGCGAAGTGGCCGCGGAAATCGATGTACACAAGTCCACCGCCTTTCGCCTTCTCGGCGCCCTCGAGGCGCGCGGCCTGGTGGAGCAGGCGGGCGAGCGGGGCAAGTACCGCCTCGGGTTCGGCATCGTGCGTCTGGCCGGTGCGGTGACGGGCCGTATCGACATCACCCAGCAGGGCCGCCCGGTCTGCGAGAGCCTGGCCGAGGAGATCGGCGAGACCGTCAACATCGCGGTGCTGCAGGAGCACTACGCGGTCAACCTCTACCAGGTGCGCGGTCCCGGAGCGGTCACCGCGCACAACTGGGTCGGCCAGCTCACCCCGTTGCACGCGACGTCGAGCGGCAAGGTCCTGCTGGCCTATCTGCCCGCCAAGCAGCGCGCCGCACTGCTCGCCGAGGCCGGCCTCAAGAAGGTCACACCGCACACCATCACCTCGAAGACGAAGCTGGAGAAGCACCTCGTCGAGGTACGGGAGGCCGGTTACGCCTGGACCCAGGAGGAGCTTGAGATCGGCCTGCACGCCATGGCCGCGCCGGTGCTCGACCGGGAGGGCGAGGTCATCGCGGCGCTCACCGCCTCCGGCCCCTCGTACCGGTTCACCGAGGAGCGGATGCGCGAGCTGGCCCCCGTCCTGATCAAGGGCGCCGAGGAGATCAGCCACCGCATGGGCTACCTGGGCTGATCCGCCCGGCTACCGGGAGCCACCGCCCAGGCGCTCGGTCACCCAGTCGTGGAAGGCGCCTATGTGGTGCTCGCTGGGCACCAGTACACCGCCCTTGGCATACAGCCGTGAGTGCATTCCGGGTTGTGTCCGCTCGCACGCCTCGAAGTCCTGCCGGTTGACCCGGTCGAAGAGTTCCACGGACCGGCTGACGTCCTTGCCGCTCTCGACGACGTGCGGGAGGTAGAGCCAGTCGCACTCGACGATCGTGCGGTCGACGGCCACCGGGTACATCCGGTGGAAGATCACATGGTCGGGGACGAGGTTGATGAAGACCTGCGGACGGACGGTGATCGCGTAGTAGCGGCGGTCCTGCTCCTCGGAGACGCCGGGGATGCGGTCGAGGCCCTCGGAGCCGTCGATGGTGAAGCCCTGGACCTCCGCACCGAACTCGGCGCCGTGGCCCACGTAGTACTGGGCGGCGTAGCCGTCGGCGAACTCGGGGAGCACCTCGGTGAGTTCGGGGTGGATGGTGGCGCAGTGGTAGCACTCCATGAAGTTCTCGATGATGAGTTTCCAGTTCGCCTTGACGTCGTAGACGATCCGTTTGCCGACCGCGAGGTCCTCGATGCCGTAGTGCTCGATGGACTCGACGTCGCCGAGGCGGCCGACGACATCGGCGATGACGTCCTCCTCGAAGGAGGGCGGGTTCTCCGCCAGACAGACCCAGACATAGCCGAGCCATTCACGGACGGCCACGCTCACCAGGCCGTATTCGGTGCGGCCGACGTCGGGCATCTTGGTGAGGTTGGGCGCCGCGACGAGTTTGCCGTCCAGGCCGTAGGTCCAGGCGTGGTACGGGCATTGGAAGGCGCGCTTGACCTCGCCGCTCTCCTCGGTGCAGAGCTTGGCGCCGCGGTGCCGGCAGACGTTGAAGTGGGCGCGGATCGAGTGGTCCCGGGCGCGGGTGACGAGGATGCTCTCGCGGCCCACGTCGACGGTGCGGAAGGCGCCGGGCTTCGCCAGGTCGGAGGAGCGGGCGACGCAGAACCACATGGTCTCGAATATGTGCTCCTGCTCCTGGGCGAAGATCCCCGGATCCGTGTAGGAGGAGCCGGGGAGGGTGGCGATCAGGCTGTCCGGCAGGCTGGTCGAGGTCACGGGTGCACTCCTCGGGGACGTCGTGGATCGGGCGGTCACGCGCCGGGAAGAGCGACTCCGGACGGCGTTGGGTGTGGAGCGACGCTGCGCGCCAGGGGAAAGCGCAGCGTGGGAGAGCCCGCGCGGTGTCAGGCCGCGGCGGCGAGCTGCTTGCGCCAGCGGGTGAACAGCCGGGGCTGGTTCATCCCGAGCACGGCGACCGGGAGACCGGCACGCCGGTAGACCGCCAGGACGTTGCGGTCGTCGGGTGCGCCTTCCTCGACCGTCACGCTGTCGGCGCCGGCCGCGTGGCCGGCGAACTGGATCTTCACGCCGTACTGGTCCGACCAGAAGTACGGCGGCCGGGGCACACCCGGCTCCACCGCGCCGCCGGCCAGCAGGGTGGCGACGGCCGCCGCCGGGCGTTCCTGTGCGCCGGTCCAGTGTTCGACGCGACGGTGGTGGCCCGCGCGGGGGTCGTACCAGGAGGCGCAGTCGCCGACCGCGACCACACCGGCCAGGCTGGTGCGGCCGTCGGCGCCGCACTTCACGCCGTTGTCGAGGGTGACGCCGGAGCCTTCCAGCCACTCGACGCACGGGAGGGCGCCCACGCCCACGACGACGATGTCGGCGGGGATGCCGCGGCCGTCCTCCAGCAGGACGGACTCGACCTTGCGCTCGCCGCTCAGGCCCTTGACGCCGACGCCGCACAACAGCCGTACGCCGTGGTCCAGATGCAGGGCGGAGACGATGCTCCCCATTTCCCGGCCGAGCGGACCGGCGAGCGGGGTCGGTGCCGCTTCGACGACCGTGACCTCCAGCCCGAGGGCGTACGCGGTGGAGGCGACCTCGGCGCCGACGAAGCCGCCGCCGATCACGACCAGCCGTCCGCCCCCGGCCAGTTCGTCCCGCAGGGCGCGGGCGTCGTCCAGGGTGCGCAGGACATGGACTCCGGCCAGGCCGTCGGAGCCGGGCAGCCGGCGTGCGGCGGCGCCGGTCGCGATGACCAGGCCGTCGGCCCGGATCTCCCTGCCGTCGGCGAGCCGGACCGCGCGCGTGGTGCGGTCCAGGCCGGTGGCGCGGGCGCCGAGCAGCCACTCCGCCCCCAGGTCCTCGCCGTCCGTCTCCAGGGCGAGGTCGGCCTCACCGAGGTCGCCGGCCAGGAACTCCTTGGACAGCGGGGGCCTGTCGTACGGGCGGTGGGTCTCGTCGCCGATGACGACCAGCCGCCCGTCGTAGCCCTGCTTCCGCAGCGAGCGCGCCGCCGACAGACCGGCCAGCGAGGCACCCACCACGGCCACGGTCCTCACGCGGGGCCTCCGGCGAGCCGGGCCGCCACGCAGGGCGGCAGGTTGGGGGCGTCCGTGGACACCTGGACGTAGATCATGCCGTCCTCGACGAGGACCTCGTGGGTCCGCACCGGGAGCTTGGCGGGCGGGGCGTCGACGGCACCGGTCCTCAGGTCGAACTTCGAAGCATGCAGCGGGCATTCCACCTCGCAGCCCTCCAGCCAGCCGTCGGCGAGCGAGGCGTCCTGGTGGGTGCAGGTGTCGTCGATGGCGAACACCTCGCCGTCATCGGTGTGGAACACCGAGACCGGAGGATCGACGTCGAGCCGGAAGGCCTCGCCTCGCGGGAGATCCGCGAGACGGCACGCGGGAATCATCATGACACCTCGGGTGCGTATAGCGAAACGGATTGCGGTAAGCGCAACAACAGTCTGGGGCTCGCCCAGAATCCTTGTCAAGGCGTCGAAGGGCCCGCTTCGGACGGGGCACCGGGCGGTCGTCAAGGCAGCCCGAAACGCCCGTACCACCTGCGGAAACAGGGGGTACGGGCGCCGTGCGGAGGTCGTTGTGCGGGTGGTCAGAAGCCCCGGTCGATCCACTCCTGGAGGTGCGGGGCCTCGGCGGCGACGGTGGTCGTGTCCCCGTGGCCGGTGTGGACGACGGTGTCGCCGGGCAGGGTCAGCAGCCGGTCGCGGATGGAGTCGACGATCGTCGGGAAGTGGCTGTAGGACCGTCCAGTCGCCCCCGGCCCGCCGGCGAACAGAGTGTCACCGCTGAACAGCGCCGTCAGGCCCGGCGCGTGGAGACAGACCGCCCCGGGAGCGTGGCCGGGGGTGTGCAGCACGGTCAGGTCGACACCCGCCACGGTGAGGACCTGGCCGTCGGCGAGTTCGCCGTCGGGCGCCCGGTCGGGATGGGTCTGCTTCCACAGCGGCAGGTCGTCCGGGTGCAGCCAGATCGGCGCCCCCGTGCGCTCGGCGAGCGCCGGGGCGGCGTCGATGTGGTCGTTGTGGGCGTGGGTGCACACGATGGCCCGCAGGGTGCGGTCGCCCACGGCCTCGGCGATGGCGTCGGCGTCGTGGGCGGCGTCGATGACGATCACCTCGTGGTCGTCGCCGACGATCCAGACGTTGTTGTCGACGTCCCAGGTGCCGCCGTCCAGCGAGAACGTGCCCGAGGTGACGAGGTGTTCGATGCGGGCGGCCATCAGAGGACCACCACCGAGCGCAGGACGTCGCCCCGGTGCATCCGCTCGAAGGCCTTCTCCACGTCGTCCAGGGCGATGGTCTCCGTGACGAAGGCGTCCAGGTCCAGCCGGCCCTGGAGGTACAGGTCGATGAGCATCGGGAAGTCGCGGGAGGGCAGGCAGTCGCCGTACCAGGAGGACTTCAGGGCGCCGCCGCGGCCGAAGACGTCGAGGAGGGGGAGTTCGAGCTTCATCTCCGGGGTGGGGACGCCGACGAGGACGACCGTGCCGGCCAGGTCGCGGGCGTAGAAGGCCTGCTTGTACGTCTCGGGGCGGCCGACCGCCTCGATGACGACGTCGGCGCCGAAGCCGCCGGTCAGCTCGCGGATCGCCTCGACCGCGTCGGTGTCCCTGGAGTTGACCGTGTGGGTCGCGCCCAGCTTCCTGGCGGTGTCCAGCTTGGCGTCGTCGATGTCCACCGCGATGATCCTCGCCGCGCCCGCCAGGTTCGACCCGACGACCGCCGCCGCGCCGACACCGCCGCAGCCGATGACCGCCACGCTGTCGCCGCGTCCGACATTGCCGGTGTTGATGGCCGCGCCGATGCCGGCCATCACCCCGCAGCCCAGCAGACCTGCGGCGGCCGCCGAGGCGGCCCGGTCGACCTTCGTGCACTGGCCCGCCGCCACCAGGGTCTTCTCCGCGAAGGCGCCGATGCCCAGCGCGGGCGAGAGTTCGGTGCCGTCGAGCAGGGTCATCTTCTGCTTCGCGTTGTGGGTGCTGAAGCAGTACCAGGGGCGTCCGCGCAGACAGGCCCGGCACTGTCCGCACACCGCGCGCCAGTTGAGGATCACGAAGTCACCGGGGGCGACGTCGGTGACCCCCTCCCCGACCGACTCCACGACGCCCGCGGCCTCATGGCCGAGCAGGAAGGGGAACTCGTCGTTGATGCCGCCCTCGCGGTAGTGCAGGTCGGTGTGGCAGACCCCGCAGGCCTCGATCTTCACCAGGGCCTCGCCCGGGCCGGGGTCGGGCACGATGATCGTTTCCAGGCTGACAGGGGCGCCCTTGCCCCGCGCGACGACAGCACGGACCTGGTGAGCCATGGCCACTCCTCGACTGATGTGAGACCCGAGTCTGATGTTGCTCATTGCGGCACGCATCTCAAGCAACGCAACACAGCATCGTGGAGCGCCGACCGGGGGTCAAGGAGTCCCACGGTCATCGGCGCCGCCGCGGATCTACGCGTTCCGCTCCTCGTCGGGGAGCGCCTGCTCGGCCCAGATGGTCTTGCCGGTGCGGGTGTGGCGGCTGCCCCAGCGCTGGGTGAGCTGGGCGACGAGCAGGAGGCCCCGGCCGCCCTCGTCGAAGGCGCGGGCCCGGCGCATGTGCGGAGCGGTACTGCTGGAGTCCGAGACTTCGCAGATCAGCGTGGTCTCACGGATCAGACGCAGCTGAATGGGGGACCCGCCGTACCGGATGGCGTTGGTGACCAGCTCGCTGACGACCAGCTCGGTGACGAAGGAGACCTCCTCCAGCCGCCAGGCGGCGAGCTGGTCGCAGGCCAGCTTGCGGGCGTGGCCGACGAACGCGGGGTCGGCGGGCACGTCCCAGGTGGCGACCCGGTCGGCGTCCAGCGCCCGGGTCCGGGCCAGGAGCAGGGCGACGTCGTCGACGGGCCGGTCCGTCAGCAGGCTCCGCAGGACTCCGTCGCAGGTCTCCTCCAGGGGGCGGCCGGTGCCGCACAGCGCCTGGCGCAGCCGCGCGAGTCCGTCGTCCAGGTCGCGGTCGGCCGCCTGGACCAGACCGTCGGTGTAGAAGGCGAACACGCTGTTCTCGGGGACGTCGAACTCGGCGGTCTCGAAGGGCAGACCGCCCACGCCGAGCGGCGGCCCGATGGGCAGGTCGAGGAATTCGGCGTCGCCGTCGGGGGAGATCAGGGCCGGTGGCGGGTGGCCGGCTCGCGCCATGGAGCAGCGGCGCGAGACCGGGTCGTAGACGGCGTACAGACAGGTGGCCCCGATCTCGCCGGGGCTCTCCGCGTCCTCGGCCTCGTCCGCCGTCCGCTCGGAGTCCAGGCGCAGGACGATGTCGTCGAGCTGGGTGAGCAGCTCGTCCGGGGCCAGGTCCACGTCGGCGAGGGTGCGGACGGCGGTGCGGAGCCGGCCCATGGTGGCGGACGCCTGCACACCGTGGCCGACGACATCGCCCACGACCAGTCCCACCCGGGCCCCGGACAGGGGGATGACGTCGAACCAGTCGCCGCCGATCCCGGCGCGGGTGCTGGCCGGCTGGTAGCGGGAGGCGACCTCGACGGCGGCCTGCCGGGGCGCGCGGTGGGGCAGGAGGCTGCGTTGCAGTTCGAGGGCGATGGCGCGTTCGCGGGTGTAGCGGCGGGCGTTGTCGACGCAGACGGCGGCGCGGGCGGCGAGTTCCTCGGCCAGCAGCAGATCGTCCTCGCCGAAGGGCTCGGCGGTGCGGTGGCGGGAGAGGATCGACAGGCCGAGGGTGATGCCCCGGGCGCGCAGCGGCACGGCCATCATCGAGTGGATGCCATGGACCTCGATGCTGCGGGCACGCTCCTGGGAGCCCGCGGCCCACAGCCGGCCGATGACGTCGTCGACCGCGTAGAGCAGGGCGCTGCCGGTGGTCAGCGCGCGGCCCGGCGGCGACCCCTCGACGTAGGTGTGTCTGCTCCCGACCGGGATCACGGCCTCCGGGCAGCCCTCCAGCACGGACCGCTGCGCGGAGCGGCGGAAGACGAGGGGGTCGGCACCGGGCGAGTGCGCGGCCTCCTCACCGGCCTCCTCACCGGCCAGTACGGAGTCCAGCAGGTCCACGACGACGAAGTCGGCCAGATGGTCCGTGCACACCTCGGCGAGTTCCTCGGCGGTGCGCGTCACGTCCAGGGTGGAGCCGATCCGGTCGCCGGACTCGTTGAGCATGCTCAGCCGCCGGCGGGCGAGGAACTGCTCGGTGCTGTCGATCGCCGCCAGGCACATGCCCCGGACCTCGCCGGTGGCGTCCTTCAACGGGCTGAGGGAGACCAGCCACGCGTGCTCACCGCTCTCGCCCGGCGCGCGCAGCCAGGCCTCGTACGGCATCGGCTCGCCCGTGCGCAGGACGCGCCGCACCGCGTCGTCGAGTCCCTCGAAGCCCGGGAGCCGTCGCCGTCCGTCGGCCGACTCCCCCACCCGGCGGCCGAGCAGGTCCTTCTGCGGCCTGCCCATCACCCCTTCCATCGCGGAGTTCGCGGACACCGCGAGTCCGTCCTGGTCGAAGAGCGCGATCGGCACGGGGAGCTGGTCCAGGGCCCAGCGCCGCAGCCGCACGGCGGGCTCCGGCACCGTGGCCGTCAGAAACCACTGGCTCTCCCCCGCCGCGTCCACGAGCGGATGGGCCTCCAGCTCCAGTTCCACACCGTGACCGTCCCGGTGCCGCGCGTGCACGGGGCCGCGCCAGTCGCCCGGCTCGGCCAGACGGCTCCGGGCGGAGGCGGGGAGGGCGTCGGCCAGCAGGTCGGCCGCCCGCCGGCCGATCACCTCCCCGGGGCCGTATCCCAGCACCCGTCG
Organism: Streptomyces sp. NPDC001868; assembly: GCF_040297125.1. Lineage (NCBI taxonomy): Bacteria > Bacillati > Actinomycetota > Actinomycetes > Kitasatosporales > Streptomycetaceae > Streptomyces > Streptomyces sp. NPDC001868. Next base: position 487,486 of record NZ_JBEOYO010000001.1, read on the forward strand.
GGCGCCCGCACTCCACGCGACGATCAGCCCCCTGGCGTCGACCGCGGCCGAGGCGACACCGTGCTCGCCCATCGTTCCTTCTCTCCGTACGACCGGAGCCGTCGTCCATGGGCTCACAGATCGACGGCAAGCACTGCTCTCAGGGTTCATTGTGCTCCGGACACGCCACGCATGGCGTACGACCACCCGAACACCCGAGCCCCTATACCCTGCCACGTCACCGCCTCACCGGCGCCCGGTTTCACAAGCGGCTGTGCGGCGATCGCGGCGGGAATGCCGGGATCACCCGCGCCGAACGGCAGCGGTACCGCCCCGGTGGACGTACCGTCCGCCCTGTGGGAGTTGAGGCCGTGGAGCGCGTCGCCGGGCCGGCCGGGCGGCGGGAGAGTACGGGGACAGCGTGGCGGAGTCGGGGCACGGGCGGGCGGTGGCGGGGCGGGGGCGGCCTCGGGGGCTGTTCGTCGGGCTGTGCACCTTGGATGTCGTTCAACTCGTCGACCATGTGCCGGGCGCGAACGAGAAACTGACGGCCCGTGAGCAGGTCGTGGCCGCGGGCGGCCCGGCGGCGGGCGCGGCCGTCGCCTTCGCCCACCTGGGCGGTGCGGCCACGCTGCTCACCGCGATCGGCCGCCATCCGCTGGGCGTCGCCGTCGCGGCGGACCTGGAGCGGCTGGGGGTGACCGTGGTGGACCTGGCGGCCGAATCGGTCGAGCCGCCCGCCGTGTCGTCCGTCCTGGTGACCGCGTCCAGCGGGGACCGTGCCGTCGCCTCGACCAATGCGGCGGGGCACCGGCTCGCACCGCCCGACGGTCTCGACGCGCTCGTGGCGGCCTGCGACATCGTCGAATTCGACGGCCACCACATGGAGTTGGCCGTGGCCGCCGCCCGCGCCGCGCGTGCCGCCGGCCGCCGGACCGTCCTGGACGGGGGCAGTTGGAAGCCCGGCACGGAGAGGCTGCTGCCGTCGGTCGACGTGGCCGTCTGCTCCGCCGACTTCCACCCGCCGGGCACGATCGCGCAGACGGGCACACCGGCGGACACCCTGCGGTTCCTGCGGGATCAGGGGGTCGCCTGGTCGGCGGTCAGCCGGGGCGGGCGGCCCCTCGTGTGGGCGGGCCCGGACGGTGGGGGCACGGTGGACGTGCCGGCCGTACGGGTGGCGGACACGCTGGGCGCGGGTGATGTGCTGCACGGGGCGCTCACCCAACAGCTCGCGGTTCAGGGCGACTTGACGTCACGGGGCTTCGTCGGGGCCCTGCGCGGAGCGGCGGCGGTGGCCTCACGGGCGTGCGCCTCGTTCGGAACGCGGGCGTGGATGCGGGAAGAGTGAGCCGACGCGCCCGCTATACATCGGAGCTATCCGTTCCCGTCATCACCTCATTGCCGCCTCATTGACGCATGCTCGCCCCTGTCCCTATGTTTCATCGCGGTATAGCTCCGATGATTCGCGTGAGCCTGTTTTGGAGGCACCATGACCTCTCACTCCGCGCCCGATCCGTCCAGACGTACCGTTCTCGCCACCGGATCCGCCCTCGGTGGTGTCCTGCTGACCTCGGGTCTGCCCGCGCAGACCGCGACCGCCGACCAGCGGGAGACCGGGGCCGCCGCGACCGCCGCCGACCCCTGGCGCACCGTCCTCGACGACGCCGACCTGGTGTGGCGGCGGATACCGACGACCTGGTACGAGGGCCCGTTCCTCGGCAACGGCTTCCTCGGCTCCGGGATCTACGCCGAGCCGGGTGGCGCGCCGGGCGCCGCGCCGACGGCGGTGCGCTTCAACGTCCAGCACTCCGAAGTGCGGGACCACCGGCCGGAGTTCGGCTCGCTGTTCGGTCTGGCCCGGCTGCCGATCGGCCACTTCACACTGGAGCCGGTGGGCGCGATCACCGGCGTGGACTGGCGACTGTCCCTGCGGGACGCCGAGTTGACCGGCACGCTCACCACGGACAGGGGCACGCTGTCGCTGCGGGCTCTCGTCCACAACGACCGTTCGGTCCTCGCCGTGGAGGTGACGCCGAGCGAGGGCGAGCACGACTTCCGCTGGGCGTTCCACCCGGCGGACGCGATCAGCCCACGGGCCGCGTTCAAGCCGCTGCCGGACGGCTACCGGGGCAACCCGCCCGCCGAGGTCGCCGACCACGACGGTGTGACGGCCGCCGTACAGCCGCTGCTGGCGGGCGGGCAGCACGTCACCGCGTGGCGGGAGCGGACCCGGGGCCGGACGCGGACGCTGTACGTCCATGTCGCCCACTCGTACCCCCGGACCACGGCCCTGGGCCGCGCCCTCGCGGCGGTCCGCGCCGCCGGCCGACTGCCCTACTCCGCCCTGGCCGCACCCCATCGCGCGTGGTGGCACGCCTACTACCGCAAGAGCTTCCTGTCCGTCCCGGACGCCCGTATCCAGCGCTTCTACTGGATTCAGCTCTACAAGACCGCCTCCGCCGCCCGCCGCGACGCCCCGGTGATGGCGACCTGCGGCCCCTGGCTGGAACCCACGCCGTGGCCGAACACCTGGTGGAACCTGAACGCGCAGCTGGAGTACTGGCTCGTCCACGGCTCCAACCACCTCGAACTCGACGCGATCACACGGGCGTTGAGCGAGTACCGGGACAACCTCGCCAAGGAGGTGCCGGCCCCGTACCGCGCCGACTCGCTCGGTATCCCCCGCACCACCGATCCGAGCCTCGTCAACGGCGCGGCCAGCGCCCTGATGGGCTACGGCGTCGGCATCCCCGGCCAGGACCCGCCGACGCCCGAGGTCGGCAATCTGACCTGGGCGTTGCACAACGTCTGGCTCAGCTACCGGCACACCATGGACAAGTCGATCCTCCGGGACGTCCTGTTCCCGCTGCTGCGCGGGGCGGTCAACTACTACCTGCACTTCCTGGAGCCCGGCCCGGACGGCAGACTGCATCTGCCCGCCACCTTCTCCCCCGAGTACGGCGGCAACTCACGCGACTGCAACTACGACCTGATGCTCCTGACCTGGGGCTGTCGCACCCTCCTCGAATCCGCGGAACTCCTGGGCGTCGACGACCCGTTGGCCCCTCGGTGGCGGGAGGTGCTGAGGAAGCGGGCGCCGTACCCGACGGACGCGAACGGGTTCATGATCGGCGCGGACATCCCCTTCGCGAAGTCCCATCGCCACTACTCCCATCTGCTCGCGGTCTACCCGCTGTACGAGCTGACCGGTGACTCCGCCGAGGAACGCGCCCTCATCGAGAGGTCGCTGGCGCACTGGGTGGGCTTCGAGGGCGCCCTCCAGGGCTACACCTTCACCGGCGCCGCCTCGATCTCCGCGCTGCTCGGCGAGGGCGAGGACGCGTTGCGGTATCTCGGCGAGCTGATGACCCGGTTCATCAAGCCCAACACCATGTACCAGGAGTCGGGGCCGGTCATCGAGACCCCTCTGTCCGCCGCGCAGTCACTGCACGACATGGTGTGCCAGTCGTGGGGCGGCGTCATCCGGGTGTTCCCCGCCCTGCCCGCCGCCTGGGCCGACCTGGCGGTGCACGACTTCCGCACCCAGGGCGCCTTCCTGCTCGGCGCGCGCCGTCAAGGGGGCACCACCCGCTGGGTGCGGCTGGCCAGCGAGGCGGGCGCCCCCTGCGTCGTACGGCACGGGATCGCGGGACCGGTCGACGTCCGGGACGGGCGGGGCCGCCCGCTGCGGTACTCCCCCGCCGGTGACGGCGCGATCCGGATCCCCCTGCGCAAGGGCGAGTCGGCACTGATCACCGCCAGGGGCGACCGGCCCGACCTGACTGTCAGGCCCGTACGCCCGAACGAGGACGCTCCCCGCTGGGGGCTGCCAGGCAACTGATCTACGCGGAGGGAGGGGCCTCCTCGCCGGTTCACTCATCTGATCCGGCGAGGAGGCCCCTCCCTTTAAAGGTCCACACCAATAAAGGCTGCACTAGCCCTTTCACCCTTCGGTGTGCCGTGGCATGCTCACCGCTCAGCGCACATCTGAACGTCGTTCACATCCATGAAAGAGCATGGGAAGGGCGAACGGGCATGAGAGACGCACACGAGGCCGCCATCGGCCAGCTGAATGTCATGAGCATGACTAGACGCTCCCTGCTGGGGAGCGCCATCGCCGTAGCGGCCGGTTCCGGTGTCGCGGCGGCGGCCGGCCCGGGAACCCGGCCGGCCGGCACCCCGCGCCTGTGGCGGGAGTTCACACGCACCCCCTTCACCCACCCGCAGATCCCGTACATCGGACGGGCGGGCTGCCACGGCGGGGCGGTCCGCCTCCCCCGCCGCCCCACGGTCGCCGACGTCCGTGACTTCGGCGCCGTGGCGGACGGCGCGACCGACTCCGCCCCCGCGATCAACCGTGCCATCGCCGCCGCCGGAAGGGCCGGCGGTGGCACGGTCACCATCCCGCCGGGCACGTTCCGGATCGACGACGTGATCCGCGTGGACCGGTCGAACGTGATCCTCAAGGGCGCCGGCAGCGGCCGTACGACGCTGTACGCGACGAAGAACCTCACCGAACTGATCGGGGTGTACGGCTCCCGCTACGGCGGCGACAAGTCGGGCTGGTCCTGGGCGGGCGGCCTGATCTGGCTGGCGCCCCGGGCCCGTTGGACCTCCCTCGTCGCCGCGATCAGGGCGAAGGCCTGGCCCTTCGAGGGCTGGACGGGCAACCGGCGCGACGAGTGGCGCCCGCTCACGGGGGTCGCCCCGGCCCGGCGGGGCTCCTGGACGGTCACGGTGACGGACCCGTCGTCGCTGCGCCCCGGCGCGCTGGTCCTCCTCCGACTGGCCGACGACACGGACCACACCCTGCTTGAGCACATGTGCGGCGGCGGCCCGGGCCCGGAGGCCTACTCCTGGGTCGACAAGACGAAACTGACGTCGTACGTCCCCTACGAATGGCCCGTGCGGATCGCCCGGGTGCGCGGCCGAAAGGTCACCCTCGAACGTCCCCTCCCGCTCGACGTACGCCCGGAGTGGAACCCACAACTCACCACACATGTAACGGAGTTGACGGGTTCGGGTGTGGAGGGCCTCACCCTTGAGGCGGCGGAGACCCCGCAGCAGCCGCATCTGCTGGACAAGGGGCACAACGGGGTCGTTCTGCAGTGCGCGTACGACTGCTGGGTGGACGACGTGACCGTCCGCCACGTCGACAACGGCTTCGGTCTCGTGTCCGCCTCCGCTTGCACCCTACGACGGACACGTGTCACCGGCCGCGGTTCCCACCATCCCTACTTCTGCCGCGAGGGCTCGCACGACAACCTCGTCGAGGACTTCACGATCGAGGAGCGCACCGGCCCCACGCCCGCGAACACCCAGCTGCACGGCATCAACGTCGAGGGGCTGTCCTCGTACAACGTCTGGTCCCGCGGCGACATGCGGATGGGCACGTTCGACAGCCATCGCGGCCTGCCCTTCGCCAATGTGCGCACCGACATCACCCTGAACAACAACGGCCGCCACGGCGGTGACGCGAGCGCGGGTCCGCTGTTCGGGGCCCGCTTCACCCACTGGAACATCCGCGTCACCAACGCCCGCGCGGGACTGGTCAGGATCGACGGCCTGGCGCCGTACTCGGCGACCGTCGGCATCGACGAGGTCAGGGAGTTCGGGCAGATCGACGTCCCCGACTTCACGGGCGATCTGCATACGCGTCTGGAGCTGTACGGCAGCCCGCACGCGGTACGGCCGCGGAATCTGCACACGGCGCAGCGCGACCTGTAGCGCACGGAGCACCACCCCGTACGTTCACCCACCTGAACGGAGTGGATCCATGAGCGCACTGTCACGCCTGGGCGTCCTCCTGGTGGCTCTCGCCGCGTTCGCCGCCGGCGCCGTCCCCACGGCCTCCGCGCGGACACCGGCGACGCCTGTCATGACCGAGGTCCCGCGCACCGCCGTACTGGACGGCACCCGCCTCCAGCAGACCAGGCTCCGCCTCGATCGCGGTGACCCTCGACTGAGGCGAGCCGTAAGGGCGTTGACGACCCGCGCCGACCGATGGCTGAGCCAGGGCCCCTGGACGGTCGTCGACAAGCCACGCCCCGCGCCCGGCGGCGATGTCCACGACTACCTCAGCCAGGCCCCGTACTGGTGGCCCACCGAGCCCCCGACCGCCGACAACCCCTGGGGCTGCCCGTATGTGCGGCGCGACGGCGAGCGCAACCCCGAGGTCGACTCCGGCACCGACCGGCAGGACGTGGAGAAGACCTTCGACGCCGCCTACGACCTCTCGCTCGCCTGGTACTACACCGGCCGGAAGCGGTACGCCGAGAAGGCCGGGCAGGTCCTGCGCACCTGGTTCCTCGACCCGGCGACGAGGATGAACCCGAACCTGGACCACGCGCAGTTCATCCCCTGCCGGTACGACGGCCGTGCCATCGGCATCATCGACTTCTCGCAGTCCTTCACGAGCGTCCTCGACGCCCTCGCCCTGCTCGACACCGGCGCTCCGGGCTGGACGAGGGCGGACGGCGCCGGTATGGCGCGGTGGAACAGCGACTTCCTCGGCCGGCTCAGGAACAGCGACTTCGGCAAGGAGGAGGCCGCCGCGACCAACAACCACGGCACCTTCTACGACATGCAGCTCGCCGCCCTCGCCTACGCGACCGGCGACAGGGACCTGGCTCGGCGCACGGTCCTGAACGTCCGGAGCACCCGTGTCGCGCGGCAGATCGCGGCCGCCGGCAGCCAGCCGCAGGAGCTGACGCGGACCAGGAGCTGGCACTACTCGACCTTCGCCCTGGTCGCCCACACCCGGCTCGCGGCCATCGGCCGGCACGTCGGCGTGAACCTGTGGGCGTACCGGGGGCCGGACGGGCAGAGCCTGTTCAAGGCGGTGGACTATCTGCTGCCCGCCGCGACGGCCACCGCCGCGTGGCCGCACCCGGAGCTGGGGTTCCTCCGGTACGCGGCGACCGATGTCGTCCACGCCGCCGCCGACGCCGGTGACGCGCGGGCGCGGCGGGCGGTCCCGTCGCTGGAGGCGCCGCCGGGCGGCGACCTGTGGGTGCTGCGTCCGGCGGCGGAACAACTGGACTCCCTCGCGGGCTGATCAGCGGCTCGCGTCGCGCGGCGGCCGCCGGACCGTGGACAGGTCGAGCAGTCCGCAGGCCGTGATCGCGCCCGCCGACGCGTCCTTGATGTCATGGGGCTGCTGGGGCGCGCGGTAGTCCCACACCGGGAAGTCCGTCACGCTCGGCGCGACGGTGCGGATCTTCTCGACGGCGTAGTCGGCGGCCTCGCGGAGGGTGCGCAGATCGGGGGCCGGTGTCCGGTCGTCGGCCGCGCCCGTCGCCGGCGTCGGGGACGCACCCACGATCGCGGCCCCGGCAGCCGTGGTCAGCACAGCGCGTCGGGAAGCACTCATGTCCACGCCTCCAACTGAGCAGCAGGAGAAAGGAGTTGACCGAGCGTGACACAGCGACTCGACGGTGCACACCCACGTGATCCATGTTCATGAATGTGAACGACGCTCGGGGGGGGGCCGGGTGTCCGGCCGGTCGGGATCCGCACTCCGGCACCCGCCCAAGTCTGTATAACTGTGAAAAAATTACGCACAGGACAGAAGGAGAAACCTGTGAGTGAGCGTGCCGACGAGTTCGGCTACGGAAGCATGGGGTTCGACCGCACCGGCCAGGCGGAGGCCTTCGACGCCATCGGCCACCGCTACGACCAGGCGTTCCCGCACAAGGAAGGGCAGGTCGCGGCCGCCGAGTGGCTCATCAAGTCCCTGCCGCCCGCGTCCCGGGTACTGGACCTGGGCTGCGGCACCGGCATCCCCACCGCCCGCCAGTTCGCGGAGGCGGGCCTGGGGGTCGTCGGTGTCGATCTGTCGGGTGCGATGGTCGCGCTCGCGCGGGAGCATGTGCCCACCGGGGTGTTCCACCAGGCGGACATCGCGGATCTGCGGCCCGGAGGCCCCCGGGACCTCGGCCGCTTCGACGCGGTGACGGCCTTCTTCTCCCTGCTCATGCTGCCGCGCGCCGAGATTCCCCTCGCGCTGCGGACCATCCACCGGGTGCTGCGGCCGGGCGGCCTGTTCGCGCTGTCGATGGTGGAGGCCGATGTGGACGACTTCTCGATCCCGTTCATCGGCACGACCATCCGGGTGTCCGGCTATCTGAGGGAGGAACTGCGTGAGGTCGTCGAGGCGGCGGGCTTCGACATCGTCGAGGAGTCCTCGTACTCGTACGCTCCGGCGACCGCGGACGTCCCGCCCGAGGTGCAGATCTTCCTGCGCTGCGGGCGGCGCGCCTGACGTCCCTTGATCCGCCCGCCCCGGCGCGGGCCCGCACGGCGGGAAGGACACGCGTGACGAAGCACCCCGGAGCCGGCAAAGGCACCGGCGGGCACGCTCCCGGCGTCCACAGGACGGCCGCGGACACTCCCGCCGGGCCGCCGTGGGGTGCCCGGCCCGGGGCCGCCGGGCCGCAGACCGACAGGCTCCGCTACCTCGACGCGGCGACCCGGCAGATCGCCCACGGCATGAACCTCGACGAGACGCTGCGCGAACTGTGCCGGGCCGCCGTCCCGGCGTTCGCCGATGTCGCGCTCGTCCATCTGTACGCCCCGCTGCCGGTCGCCGACGATCCCGCCGACTCCTCGGGCGTCCACGTCCTGCGCCTGCACAGCGCGGACCGCGCACCACCCCCTGGGGCCCTCGGTTCCGGGCCGGCCCCGTCGGACGCCGACCCCGTCCAGGCGGCGCAGGTCGTGCACCTGGCCGCCACCGGTCCGCTCGCCCGGCTGCTGCGGGCCGGGCGGCCGGTGTTCGGGGACCTGCCGGGCATCCGTTCCGTTGTGGCCGAACTGCTGGGCGTCGCGAACACTCCCGGCGCGCTGCCGCCCGGGCGACGGCTGATCCTCGCTCCGCTGCACGGCCGCCGCCACGCCATCGGCAGCATCGTCCTCGTGCGCGGCCCCGGCCGGGCGGACTTCACCGGCGACGACCTGCTCGTCGCCTCCCAGCTCGCCACCCACACCGCTGTCGGGATCCACAAGGCGGTGCTGTACGCGCGCGAGGCGTCCGCCGCGGACACCCTCCAGCGCACGATGCTCCCGCCCTCGCTGCCGGAGCCGGCCGGAGTGCTGCTGGCCAGCCGCTATCTGCCGTCCTCGCGGACCGCGCAGGTGGGCGGCGACTGGTACGACGCGATCCCGCTGCCCGGCAACCGTGTCGCGCTGGTCATCGGCGACGTGATGGGCCACTCCCTGACCTCGGCCGCGATCATGGGCCAGCTGCGCACCGTCGTACAGACCCTGGCCGGGCTCGACCTGCCGCCGGACGAGGTCCTGCACCATCTCGACGAGCAGGCGGAGCGGCTGGGCAGCGAGCACACGGCGACCTGTCTGTACGCCATGTACGACCCCGTGCTGCACCGGCTGCTGGTGTCCAACGCCGGCCATCTGCCGCCGGTGCTCCTGCACCCCGACGGCCGTACGGAGGTGCTGCCGGTCCCGCCCGGGGCGCCGATCGGTGTGGGCGGCGGCGGATTCGAGTCCACCGAGTTGCACGCCCCGCCCGGAGCGACCCTGCTGCTGTACACCGACGGCCTGGTCGAGTCCCGCGACTCGGACGTACTGACCGGCGTGGACCGGCTGCGCGCCCGGCTGCGGGAAGCCGCCTCCGGGCTCGGGCCCCCGACGCTGGAGGAGCTGTGCGACGCGTCGCTCGGCACGCTGGGCGCGGGGGTCCGGGACGACGACATCGCGCTGCTCGCCGCCCGGCTGGAGGGCATCCCGCCGGAGACCGTCGCCTACTGGTACATGGCTCCCCGTCCGCAGACCGCGCGACAGGCCCGTCGGCTGACCCGCAGGACACTGCGCGACTGGGGGCTCGACTCCCTGGTGGAGTCCGCCGAACTCATGGTCAGCGAGATCGTCGCGAACGCCGTACGTTTCGCCTCCCGGCCGATCACCCTGCGGCTGCTGCGCACGGACGTGCTGCGCTGCGAGGTGGGCGACGACTCCCCACTGGTGCCGAGGATGCGGCACGCCCGGCCGCATGACGAGGGCGGCCGGGGGCTCTTCCTGGTGGACCAGCTGGCCCAGCGCTGGGGCGCGACCCGGGTGAGCACGGGCAAGCTGGTCTGGTTCGAGCAGTCACTGCCCGGCGACCAGGAACCCGACTGACCGGTCCGGCCGCCGCACTCCGCCCGGCTCAGCCGAGCCCCGCGCGTCCCACTCATTCCTCCCACCACGGCCGCGCCCCCTCCACGGCGACGAACTCGTGGAAGTCCATGTTGCCGATCTCCAGGTTGCACACCAGCGACCCGACCTCACCGCACGGCAGGAGCGTGGCCTGCCCCGGGGTGTCGTACAGGTCGACGACGGTCAGCGGCCGGCCGGGGTCGGCGAAGGTCCTGGCGTCGGCGAGCGCGACCAGTGTGGTGTCCTCCCCGGGCGGGACCAGCGCGGGCACCTGGCCCGGCCGGAGGTCCTCGAAGGCCCGGTCGTCGACCACCAGCGCCTCCAGCGGGTAGTGCTCGACGTCGATCTCGTCCGGGTCCAGGTGCGTACCGAGCAGGCCGTCCTCGTCGGTGCCGCCGAGTTCGTCGAGCAGGGCGCGCCAGCCCTTCTCGTCGTCGAAGTCGGTGCGGACCAGCAGGGCCTGGGCGGTGGAGGGCAGCGCCGGGAAGGCGCGGGGCGAGGGCACCGTCGGTGTGGGGAAGGCCGGTCGGCCCGTGTCGCCCTCGTACATGCCGCGCGCGTCCATGTCGCGTACCAGGTCGTCGAAGGTGAGCGTGCCGCCCCGCAGCGCGGCCAGAATGTCGCCGAGCCGGGACGACGGCACCCGGACGCCCCGGCCGGGTATCGCCGCCAGGTCCACCAGCAACGGCCCGTCCCCGCCGTAGGCGACGGGGATGTCCGCCAGGACGACGACCGGTGGCACGAGGCCGCCGCCGGGGACGAGCGCCGGTACGTTGCCGCCGAGCAGGTTCTCCCATCCGGTCCCCTCGACGAGGCGGAGCCGTACCCCGCCGTCCCCGAGGGTGAGCACATCGCCGTCCCTTCGGCCGCCGAGTTCGCCGAGTTCACCGAGTTCGTCGAGGAGCCCGCCCCACGAGGCTTCGTCGCCCTCGTAACACGTACAGACCAACGGCACTTCACCAGGCGCGGACCGGGGAAGCTCGGGGAACGGCATGACTCTCCTTCGGCGGGGTGGCGCGGCGACCAGGACATTAGTCGAGGGGTTCCGGGGCCCGCGCACGGCTTCGGTTCCGCCCCGGGTGTCCGGGACGGAACCGTGTGCCCGTCCGCATCGGCCGTACCGCGTGCCTGGACCGGTGCGGGGTGCCTCAACCGCCCGCGCCGAGTCGGTCGTCCACCGCCCCGCCGCGTCGTGGGCGCAGGCCGCCGAAGCGGCGGCGGGGCTCCGGGGCGCACACCAGCCAGACGGTGAGCACGGCGGCCAGGACGGCGGCCCAGAGCGTGTGGGCATCGTCCCAGCGTGGGTCACTCAGCGGTACGAAGAGCGCGAAGCGGGGCGGGAGGAGTGCTCCGGCCATGAGCGGCAGCGCCAGTACCGCGCCCGCCACGGCCGGACCGGGGACACGGAGCGCGCTGAACCGCACCGACACGGCGGCCAGGGCGAGGGCCAGCCCGGACAGTGCGCCGGCCTCGACCGTCATCGCCCCCGACGGCAGCGCGGCCCATTGCCCGGGGCCGACGCCCGCCCACAGGAGGGCCAGCAGCGCCGCCCACCAGGCCACGACCGCCGGCAGGACGACGGCCGCGCGCAGCGCCTGCCGCAGCGGACGCGGCACGGGAGGGACACCGGTGGTGTGCCGGGCCGGATCGTCCAGGACGAACGCCATCCCCACCGCCCCGCACAACGCGGCCAGCCGCAGCAGGTTGACGAGCACCGCCGCCGGGAGGTGCGAGGAGAACAGCACCGGCACGGCCGCGATGGCCAGCCCCAGCGCCCAGCCGGCGGCGAACCGGGCCCACGGCAGCGACCGCGCCGTGGGCCGCACCAGGGCCGCGGCCACCAGGAGCCGCCGGCTCACACGCACAGGTACTCCCGGTCGTCAGCGGTCTCGGCCGGGGCGGTCACGCCCAGCAGGGCCGCCGCGCGGTCGGTGGTCGTACCGGAGGCGGACAGCTCCGCCCAGGACTCCTTCACCCTGCGGTCCACCTCTCCCTGGGGTTCGGCCAACAGCCCCTGGACCACGGCGAGTTCACGGCCCCGCAGGCTGATCGCGCTGACCGGGGCCTGGATCACGCCGGGACTGTTGTAGTTCTCCCCGGTCTTCTCGAACATGGCCTCGCCGTCCCGGGTCGCGCGGACCGCCAGCCAGACCATCAGGACTCCCCGCGCGTCACAATGCGCACCCCCGTAGCGCTCGTGCCCCACGACCAGTCCCCTGGCGACACTCGCGGCGAACTCCAGTTCGCGTTCGCCGCCCCACGCCGTGTCCGCCGTCAGCTCGCCGGGCGCGGCGGGTGAGATCTCCGCCATGGCCGACGGTCCGTCGATCGCGGCGACCTTCTGCCGTACGGTCAGTGCCCGCGTCGCGTCCGGTTCGCCGGCCAGCGACCGCATCTCGTCCGTCACCCGGGCCCATTCGTCGATCCAGGGCGTGAACTCGGGGAAGGCGCAGTACGTCGTCGCCCCGTGCCGCTCGCAGTCCTGGACCGCCGCCGGATCACGGGTCGCCACCTCCCGTGCCTCGCGTACCGCGTCCGTCGGTGCCATGCCCTGGAGGACCACCGCGGTCACGACCGCGCCGAGCGCGGCCAGGGCGGTGACCCGTACGGCCCGGGTCCGGCCGCCGCTCCGCAGCACCGCGCCCGCCGCCGCCAGCGCCGCGAGTGCCAGCAGATACAGCGCGTGCCAGGCCGCGGGCCGCCCCAGCAGGTCGGACGGCATCGGGCGCGGGCCCTCGTCGAACAGCAGGGGTGCCATCCCGCGCAGCCAGGCCGCGTTGTCCGCGTCGGCGACGAACACCATGGTGACCGCGAGGTAGGCGACCACGGCCAGCGGTGCCACGAACGCCGACCGGACGATCCGGCCGAGCAGTACTCCCACGGTTCCGGGCAGGAGGATCAGCAGGGGTCCGGTCGCCAGCTCGGACACCGACCCATGGCCCACGGCCCCGGGCTTCAGTGCCGCGACGGTGAACTGCCCGGCCACGATCAGCGCGCCCACCAGCACGGTCGGCAGCACCGACAGCACATGCGCGAGCGTGCGCCACCACGGCGGCAGGACCAGCACCCCGAACGAGGTGTCCGTGCCCCGCCGGTGCGAGCGCAGCACCGCCATGTTCACGGCGACCAGCACCGCGAGACCCAGCAGCCACTGTCCCAGCTGTGTCTCACGGTCGATGTCCTGCAGGACCGGATAGGCGTCCTCCGGCTCACCGCCCGGCCACAGCAGGAGCGCCAGATACGCCGCCGACGCGGCCAGCACCAAGGGGTGCAGCAGCAGGCGCCGCGCCTCCACCCGGGCCAGCGCGAGCACCGCCCTTCGCACCCGTCGGCCGTCCGGGGCGGGCGTGGGTCTGGGCGCCGCGACCGGGGTCTCGGTCGTGGCCGTCATGCCGCCACCTCCGCCGCCGGGTCGCCGCCGAGGGCCAGGAGATAGCCGTCCTCCAGCGTCGGTGCGACGAGCCGGGCGCCCGCGGGCGGGTCCCCGACATTGCGGAACTCGCCCGTCCCGGTGCGCCATCCGGCTCGGGCGCCCGGCTGCCGCTCCTCGCTGTTCCACACCCGGCCGTCCGCCACCGCCGTCAGGTCCGCCGTCGTGCCGTCGAACCGGATCCGGCCCTTGTCCATCACCACCACCCGGTGACAGAGCATCGCCACGTCCTCCGTCTGATGCGTGGACAGCAGCACCGTCCGGCCCTCGCCGGCCTCCGCGATCAACTCCCGGAACCGCATGCGCTGTTCGGGGTCGAGTCCAACCGTGGGCTCGTCCAGGACCAGGAACCCGGGGTCGCCGACCAGGGCCGCCGCCAGTGCCACGCGCTGCCGCATCCCGCCGGAGAGCCGCCGTATCCGCTTGCCCCGCACCTCCGCGAGACCGACCGCGTCCAGGACCCGGCGGGCCTCGTCGTGCCGGGCCCGCCGGTCCGTCAGCTCCTTGAGGATCGCCACGTAGTCGATGAACTCGAAGGCGGTGAAGTCCGGATGGAATCCCGGGTTCTGCGGCAGATACCCCAGGGCCCTGCGGACGTCCTGCCTGCCCCGGACCGTGCTCGGGTCGTTTCCGAGGACGGTGAAGGCGCCGTTGTCCGGCGGCGTCGCCGTCGCCAGGATCCGCAGCAGTGTCGTCTTGCCCGCGCCGTTCGGCCCGAGCAGGCCCGTGACGCCCTCGGAGAGGCGCAGCGTCACCTCGTCCACCGCCCGTGTGCCGCGATAACTCAGGTTCAGCCCGGCGGCCGACACCGTGGGTCGTGTCGAGACCGTGGGTCCTGTCATGACAGCCTCCTGGCTGCGAATCAAAGGGATGAGGGAAAGAAGAGCCATGGGAGAGGAGCCATCAGAAGGAGGGGCCGAGCGGGCGGCCGCTGTCGAAGCGGTCCCGCGCCGCCACCACCAGCGCCGTCGCCACCGCCGCGACCGCCGCCGCCGCACCCTGCCCCTCGGCCGTGAAGGGCAGCGGTGTACCGGACGCCAGCAGACCGCTCAACGCCACCAGAACCGTCCAGCCGGCACCGACCAGCGCCGGGGCGAGCACGGGCCCCAGCCGGGCCGTCAGCGCGACCCCCGTCGAGGTCAGCGCGAGCGCCGGCAGCAGCCAGCCGAGTGCCGCCAGGCCGTACTCCGGCAGCGCCAGACTCGCCAGCCCGCTCAGCAGCGTCGTCGTCGACAGCACGGCGACCGTCCGCACCATCAGCAGCCGGAAGGTGTGCATCGGCGCGACCACGGCCATCTCGTGGGTCGGGTCGAGCCTCGGCCCGAATGACACCGCCACCCCCGCCAACGGCAGCAGCGGCGCCGTCGCCAGGAGCATCAGCGGCGACGCGGCCAGCCCCACACCGACCGCGAGCAGCAGGGTGAGCGCCACCGCGCCGAGCCAGGAGCGGCGCAGCACCGGAGTGGCCGCGAGCAGCCGCGCGGTGTGGTCGGCGACCCCCGCCCGGATCAGGAGCGACTCGGCGAAGCCGGGCCTCGGGGCGTCCAGTTCGGCGTCCAGCCGGGCCCAGCCCGCGTCGGTCTCGGCGGCCGGGACATGGGCCGAGAGCGCGGCCCGGCAGTCGGCGCAGGCCGCGAGGTGTGTCTCGACGGACCACAGCCGGGGGACCGCCAGCGTTCCGTGGGCGTACTCGCGCAGGTCCCCGTCATCGGCGTGCCAGCTCATGTCAGGCCTTCCCGCAGTTGCTGCCGGGCGCGCATGGCCCGGGTCTTGACCGTGCCCGGTGGGATGCCGAGCAGGACCGCCGCCTCACGTGTCGTCAGGCCGTCGATCACCGTGGCCTGCAGCACCGCCCGCAGCTCCGGCGAGAGCCCGGCCAGCGATCCCGCCAGGTCGCCGTGCTGCACCCGGGCCAGCACCTGTTCCTCGGCCGACGCCTCGTCGCGCTGCCGCAGCCGGGCGAGCGCCTGGCGCAGCCGGCCACGGGCCCCGTCGCCGCGCAGCGCGTCCACCAGCCGGCGCGATCCGATCCGCCACAGCCAGCCCGCCACGTCACCTTCACGCCGATAGCGGGCGGCTCCCCGCCACACGTCGAGGAACGTCTCCTGTACGACGTCGTCGACGAGCACCGGGTCGGCGCACCGTCCGCGCAGCCGTAGCACGAGCCACGGCGCGTACCGCCGGTACAGCTCTTCGAAGGCCCGACGGTCCCCGTCCGCGACCGCCCGCAACAGCTCGGCGTCGCCCGGACTCCCCCGTTTCATTTCGCTCACACCCCCTCATCGGACGAGACACCCCCAACGGTTCACTCCGAGCGCCGGGGAGAGGGCGGGAACCATGAGGTCCTCATTCGGCCGGTGCGTTCAGCAGCCGTTCCAGCTCGTTCCCGGCCTCGTCGTATCCGGCGTCGGAGATCCGTTGCAGCTCGCGCGGGTCGCCCGCCGCGACCGCGCGTCGGGTGAGCAGGAACCCGGCGTGCGTGGATCCCTCGTCCAGCAGCTCGCTCAGCTCCCCGAGGTCGCCGGCCGCGTCGGCGAGGTCGGCCAGCCGGTCCAGGGCGGTCTCGTTGCCCTCGTCGGCCAGCTCGCGCAGGGTGTCCCGGTCGACGTTCGGGTTCTTGTCGGCGCTCGTGTCCGTGTTCGCGTTCGTCATGACGCCATGCTGCGGCCCTGCCCCAGGGGCGGGGTCAAGTGGGACGATGGCCGGGTGATCACCATCGGTCAGCTGGCCGGACACGTGGGAGTGTCCGTCAAGACCATCCGCGTCTACCACGCCAAGGGGCTGCTCCCCGAGCCCGACCGCGACGCGTCCGGCTACCGGCGGTACGGCGCGCACGACGTCATCGACCTGATCAAGATCCGGACGCTCGCGGAGGCCGGTGTCCCCCTGGCCCGCATCCGGGACCTGAGATCGGCGAGCGACGAGGAGTTCCAGCAGGCGCTCCGCGAGATCGACGACGGCCTCACCGCCCGCATCCGTGAGCTGCGGGCGACGCGAGGCCGTCTGCGCCGGCTCGCCGCCGGGCCCCCGACGTCCCTGCCCGCCGAGGTCGATGCCCATCTGGAGCACCTGGCGGACTGGGGGTTCACCCCTCGGTGGGTGGACCTCCAACGCGACCTGTGGATCCTGGTGTTCGCCACCCACCCGGACCACGCGAGCACCCTGTTCGACGACCAGGCCGAGATCCTCGCCGACCCGGCGCTACGGCGGCTCTTCCTCGACTACGATCACGCGTACGGCCTCGACGCCGACGATCCGCGCCTCGACGACCTGGCCCACCGGATCGTCGAGGCGACCCTGGAACGCTACGGCCCCGGCGAACTGCCCGACCTGGACACGGCCTCCGAGATCCCCGCCCTCATCCAGGGCACGGTCAACGCCTCGTCCCCGGCATGGCGGCGCCTCGACACACTCATCCGCGCCCGCCTGGACGTATGACACCGGCGGGCGCGGAGGTCGAGCACGAGTGCGGTGCGTACAGGCGAGGGCGGCGTACGGGGCGGCGGGGGTGTACGAGCCGGCGTCAGCTCCTCGCCACGAGCGCCCTGAGCGCGATGTTGAGTTCGAGGACGTTCACCCGGGGCTCACCGATGAAGCCGAGGGTGCGGTTCTCGGTGTGTTCGTCGACGAGCTTCCGTACCTGGCCGACGGACAGGCCGTTCTTCCGCGCCACCCGGTGGACCTGGAGGTCGGCGTAGGCCGGGGAGATGTCCGGGTCGAGGCCGGAGCCTGAGGAGGTGACCGCGTCGGCGGGGACGTCGGAGGGGTCGACCGTGTAGCCGGCCACCGAGTTGTCCTTGACGACGGCGGCCTTGGCGTCCTTCACCCACTGGATGAGTTCCGCGTTGTCGGCGGAGCGGTTGGTGGCACCGGAGAGGATGAGCTTGTACCGGGTGTTGACGCTGTTGGTGCCGAGCCCGTTGGCCGGGCGGCCCTGGAACCACTTCAGGTCGGCCTCCGGGGTCTCCTGGCCCTTCTTCAGCGGCAGGTCGTACGACTGCCCGATGAGCGAGGAGCCGACGACGCGGCCGGAGTGGTCCTTGATCTCCGACCCGTTGGCCTTGTCGTGGAAGAGGGCCTGGGCGAAGCCGGTGACGGCCAGCGGGTAGACGACCCCGGTGACGAGTGTCAGCACGAGCAGGGCGCGCAGGCCCGCTCCCAGCAAGCGGGCGGTGTTCGTGAGAGAGGTGTTCATGTCCTTCACCCGATCCCGGGGATGAGCGAGATGAATACGTCGATGATCTTGATGCCGATGAACGGGGCGACGAGACCGCCGAGTCCGTAGACGGCGAGGTTGCGGCGGAGCATCCGGTCGGCGCTGACCGGCCGGTAGCGCACGCCCCGCAAGGACAGCGGCACCAGCGCGATGATGATGAGCGCGTTGAAGACGACGGCGGACAGGATCGCGGAGTCGGGCGAGGACAACCGCATGATGTTGAGCTTGTCCAGGCCCGGGTACACGGCCGCGAACAGCGCCGGGATGATCGCGAAGTACTTCGCGACGTCGTTGGCGATGGAGAACGTCGTCAACGCGCCCCGGGTGATGAGGAGTTGCTTGCCGATCTCGACGATCTCGATGAGCTTGGTGGGGTTGGAGTCGAGGTCGACCATGTTGCCGGCCTCCTTGGCGGCCGACGTGCCCGTGTTCATCGCGACGCCGACGTCCGCCTGGGCGAGGGCCGGGGCGTCGTTCGTGCCGTCGCCGGTCATCGCGACGAGCTTGCCGCCGGCCTGCTCGCGCTTGATGAGGGCCATCTTGTCCTCGGGGGTGGCCTCGGCGAGGAAGTCGTCGACACCCGCCTCCTCGGCGATGGCCCTGGCGGTCAGCGGGTTGTCGCCCGTGATCATGACGGTCTTGATGCCCATGCGGCGCAGTTCCTCGAACCGCTCCCGCATGCCCTCCTTGACGACGTCCTTGAGGTGGATGACGCCCAACACCCTTGCCCCGTCGGCGTCTTCGACCGCGACGAGCAGTGGTGTGCCGCCTGCCTGGGCGATCCGGCCGGCGATCCCGTCCGCGTCCCCGGCGACCGTGCCGCCCCGCTCCCGCACCCAGGCGACGACCGAACCGGCCGCACCCTTGCGGACCTTGCGCCCGTCGACGTCCACGCCCGACATACGGGTCTGGGCGGTGAAGGCGATCCACTCGGCGCCGGACAGCTCGCCCCGGAGGCGCTCGCGCAGCCCGTACCTCTCCTTCGCCAGGACGACGATGGAACGGCCCTCGGGCGTCTCGTCGGCCAGCGAGGAGAGCTGGGCGGCGTCTGCGACCTCGGACTCGGTGGTGCCGTCCACCGGCACGAACTCGGCGGCCTGCCGGTTGCCGAGGGTGATGGTGCCCGTCTTGTCGAGCAGGAGCGTCGACACGTCTCCGGCGGCCTCGACGGCGCGGCCGGACATCGCGAGGACGTTGCGCTGGACGAGCCGGTCCATGCCCGCGATCCCGATGGCGGAGAGGAGCGCGCCGATCGTGGTCGGGATGAGACAGACCAGCAGCGCCACCAGCACGACCATCGTGAGGTGGGTGCCCGCGTAGTCCGCGAACGGGGGCAGGGTCGCCACCGCCAGCAGGAACACGATGGTCAGCGATGCCAGCAGGATGTTCAGCGCGATCTCGTTCGGCGTCTTCTGCCGGGCCGCGCCCTCGACCAGGCTGATCATCCGGTCGATGAAGGTCTCACCGGGCCTGGTGGTGATCTTGATGACGACGCGGTCGGAGAGGACCTTCGTACCGCCGGTGACGGCGGACCGGTCACCGCCGGACTCCCGGATGACGGGCGCGGACTCACCGGTGATCGCCGACTCGTCGACCGACGCGACGCCCTCGACGACATCACCGTCGCCGGGGATGATGTCGCCGGCCTCGCAGACGACCAGGTCACCGATCCGCAACCCGGTGCCGGGGACGCGTTCTTCGGAGTCCCCCGTGATCCGGCGCGCGACCGTGTCCGTCTTGGCCCTGCGGAGGGTGTCGGCCTGCGCCTTGCCCCGGCCCTCGGCGACCGCCTCCGCGAGATTGGCGAAGACGACGGTCAGCCAGAGCCAGGCGCTGACGGTCCAGCCGAACCAGTCGGTCGGATCCTTGAACGAGAAGAGAGTGGTCAGCACGGACCCGACCAGCACCACGAACATCACCGGCGACTTGATCATCACCCGTGGGTCGAGCTTGCGGAGGGCGTCCGGCAACGACCTGAGCAGTTGTCCGGGGTCGAACAGCCCCGCGCCGCCCCGTCCTTCGGCGGCCTTGTGCCCGGTGGGTATGTCGCTGTGCGGCGCCCGGGCGGGAGTGGCTGTGGACATCGTGTCCTCGTGCTTCGTCGTGTCGGTGGTCATGACGCCAGCCCTTCGGCGAGCGGGCCCAGCGCGAGCGCCGGGAAGTAGGTCAGCCCGGTGATGATCAGGATCGCGCCCACCAGCAACCCCGCGAACAGGGGCTTTTCGGTTCGCAGTGTGCCCGCCGTGACCGGCACCGGTCGCTGCTCTGCGAGCGAACCGGCGAGGGCGAGGACGAAGATCATCGGCAGGAACCGGCCGAGCAGCATCGCGATGCCGAGCGTGCTGTTGAACCACTGGGTGTCGGCGTTCAGCCCGGCGAAGGCGGAGCCGTTGTTGTTCGAGGCGGACGTATAGGCGTACAGGATCTCGGAGAAGCCGTGCGCGCCGGAGTTCGTCATCGAGTGGCCCGGCGTCGGCAGTGCCATGGCCGCCGCCGTGAGGACGAGGACGAGCGTGGGGGTGACCAGGAGGTAGCAGGCGGCGAACTTGATCTCGCGGGTGCCGATCTTCTTGCCCAGATACTCGGGCGTACGGCCGACCATCAGTCCGGCGATGAACACCGCGATGACCGCCATGATCAGCATGCCGTACAGCCCGGAGCCGGTGCCGCCGGGCGCGATCTCGCCCAGCATCATGCCGAGCAGGGTGATGCCGCCGCCGAGCCCGGTGAAGGAGGAGTGGAAGGAGTTCACCGCGCCGGTGGAGGTGAGTGTCGTCGAGACGGCGAAGATCGACGAACCGCCGACCCCGAACCGGACCTCCTTGCCCTCCATCGCCCCGCCGGCGAGGTCGAGCGCCGGACCGTGGTGCGCGAACTCGGTCCACATCATCAGCGCCACGAACCCGATCCAGATGGCCGCCATGGTGGCGAGGATCGCGTAACCCTGCCTGACCGAGCCGACCATGATCCCGAAGGTCCGGGTCAGCGCGAAGGGGATCACCAGCAGCAGGAAGATCTCGAAGAGGTTGGTGAAGGGGGTCGGGTTCTCGAACGGGTGGGCGGAGTTGGCGTTGAAGACGCCGCCGCCGTTCGTGCCGATCTCCTTGATGGCCTCGGTGGAGGCGACGGCGCCGCCGTTCCACTGCTGTGAACCACCCATGAACTGGCCGACCTCATGGATGCCGGAGAAGTTCTGGATGGCGCCGCAGGCGACGAGCACGACGGCCGCGATCACCGACAGCGGCAGCAGGACACGGATGACGCCGCGCACCAGGTCGGCCCAGAAGTTGCCGAGTTCACCGCTGCGGGACCGGGCGAAGCCCCGGACGAGGGCGACGGCCACCGCCATGCCGACGGCCGCCGACACGAAGTTCTGCACGGCCAGTCCGGCGACCTGCACGACATGGCCCATGGACTGCTCGCCGTAGTACGACTGCCAGTTCGTGTTGGTCACGAAGGACGCGGCGGTGTTGAACGCCTGGTCCGGGTCGATGGAGGCGAAGCCGAGCGAGCCGGGCAGCACGCCCTGGAGCCGCTGGAGGAGGTAGAGGAAGAGGACACCGACGGCCGAGAAGGCGAGGACTCCGCGCAGATACGCGGGCCAGCGCATCTCGGTGTCGGGGTTGGCGCCGATGCCCTTGTAGAGCCACTTCTCGACCCGCCAGTGCCGGTCGGAGGAGTAGACGCCGGCCATGTGGTCGCCGAGGGGACGGTAGGCGAGCGCCAGCGCCGCCATCAGGGCGAGCAGTTGGAGGACGCCGGCGGGTACGGGACCCATGGCGCCCGCTGCGGCAGCGGCTGATGTCACGGTCAGAACCTCTCCGGGAAGATCAGGGCGAGGACCAGATAGCCCAGCAGGGCGACGGCCACGACGAGGCCGACGACGTTCTCGACGGTCACAGCCGGGTCACCCCCTTGGCGACCAGAGCCACCAGCGCGAACACCGCGACCGTGACGACGACGAAGGCCACATCGGCCATCGCGAACTCCTAGGAGAGGTTCGAAGACAATCGGACGATTGAAGGGAACCTCTTCACTGGCCGGAACCGTTCGTCCTTGACACGTCCCTAACGGCGGCGGCACCGCCTTTGACAGACCTCATACGCGACGGCGGCCCGCGGCCTCCGGCCCACCATGACCTGCGCGGACCTTAACGAGGTCTTGACGCCGCCCGGCCCCGTTTCCCATGGCCCAGGCATCACTCCTTGCTTACGCTGATGCGGCGGTCTTCCGATGGCCGGAACTGTTCGTAGCACCGCACGTCTGGAGTGTTCATGGCCACCACGGAGGGCACCCGCGGCAGCCGTATGCGGGCCTGGATGCTGGAGGGCCTGTCCGACATGGGCAAGGGCGGCGGCCACACCGGACCGCACGCCGTCCCGGAGCCCGCGCACCAGGGACAGCCCTGGTGGCGGGTGATGTGCCTGACCGGCGTCGACTACTTCTCCACCCTCGGCTACCAGCCCGGCATCGCCGCCCTCGCCGCCGGCCTCCTCTCCCCCGTGGCGACCATCGTCCTGGTGATCGTCACCCTCGCGGGAGCGCTCCCCGTCTACCGTCGCGTGGCCGAGGAGAGCCCCCGGGGCGAGGGCTCGATCGCGATGCTGGAACGCCTGCTGACCTTCTGGAAGGGCAAGCTCTTCGTCCTCACCCTGCTGGGTTTCGCGGCGACCGACTTCCTGATCACGATCACCCTCTCGGCGGCGGACGCCTCCACGCACCTGATCGAGAACCCCCACCTGACCGACACCCTGCACGACAAGCAGCTCCTGATCACCCTCGTCCTCATCGCCCTGCTCGGCGCGGTGTTCCTCAAGGGCTTCCTGGAGGCCATCGGCGTGGCGGTGGCCCTGGTGGGCCTCTACCTCGC
The DNA here is from genome assembly GCF_040297125.1 of Streptomyces sp. NPDC001868. Classification (NCBI taxonomy): domain Bacteria; kingdom Bacillati; phylum Actinomycetota; class Actinomycetes; order Kitasatosporales; family Streptomycetaceae; genus Streptomyces; species Streptomyces sp. NPDC001868. The sequence goes on from NZ_JBEOYO010000001.1 coordinate 510,139, forward strand.
GCTGAACGTCGTGGTCGTGGTGACCGGCCTGTGGCACATCGCCACCGAGGGCCATGTCGTCACCGACTGGTCGACCGCCCTGACCGCCGAACACGGCAACGTCTTCGTCATGATCGGCGTGGCCCTGATCGTCTTCCCCAAGCTCGCGCTCGGCCTCTCCGGCTTCGAGACCGGCGTGGCCGTCATGCCCCATGTGAAGGGCGACCCCGGCGACACGGAGGCGAACCCGAAGGGCCGTATCCGGGACACGAAGAAACTCCTCACGGCGGCCGCCGTGATCATGAGCGTCTTCCTGATCTGCACCAGCTTCATCACCACCCTCCTCATCCCGGAGAAGGAGTTCGAGCCGGGCGGCGACGCCAACGGGCGCGCCCTCGCCTACCTCGCGCACGACTATCTGGGCAGCGCCTTCGGCACGGTCTACGACGTCTCCACGATCGCCATCCTCTGGTTCGCCGGCGCCTCCGCCATGGCGGGCCTGCTCAACCTGATGCCGCGCTACCTCCCCCGCTACGGCATGGCCCCGCACTGGGCCCGCGCGGTCCGCCCCATGGTCATCGTCTTCACCCTCGTCGGCTTCCTCGTCACCTGGATCTTCGACGCCGACGTGGACGCCCAGGGTGGCGCCTATGCGACGGGCGTGCTGGTCCTGATCTCCTCGGCGGCCATCGCGGTGACGATCGCCGCCCGCAAGGCCGGCCAGCGCAACTGGACCATCGCCTTCGGCGTCATCTCCGCCGTCTTCCTCTACACCACCGTCCTGAACGTCGTCGAACGCCCCGACGGTGTGAAGATCGGCGCCTGCTTCATCGCGGGCATCATCCTCGTCTCCCTCCTCTCCCGTCTGGCCCGCGCCTTCGAACTGCGCGTGACGAGCGTGGAGTTGGACGACATGGCGGAACGCTTCGTACGGGACATCGCCCACCGCAAGATCCGCTTCATCGCCAACGAGCCCGACAACCGCGACCTCACCGAGTACCGCGAGAAGATCGAACAGATCCGCCACGACAACGACGTCCCCACCGCCGAGGACTTCGTCTTCGTGGAGGTGACGGTGACGGACCCCTCGGAGTTCGAGGCGGGCCTGGCCGTCCGGGGCGAGGTGATGCACGGCCGCTACCGCGTACTGACCCTGGAATCCTCCTCGATCCCCAACGCCCTGGCCGCCCTGCTCCTGCACGTCCGCGACTCCACCGGCGCGATACCGCACATCTACTTCGAGTGGACCGAGGGCGGCCCCTTCGCCAACTTCCTCCGCTTCTTCCTCTTCGGCCAGGGCGAGGTCGCCCCGGTCACCCGAGAGGTCCTGCGCGAGGCGGAACGAGACCGGAGCCGGCGCCCCCGGGTGCACGTGGGCTGACCGCTCGGACCGCCGCCGAGGTCGTACAGGCCGTGGACGACCTCGGCGGCGGGCCTGTCAGCCGATGCGGAACTCGGCGAGCTGGAGCCGGTACTTGGTGGCCTCGTCCGAGGCGGGCCTGCCGAGCTTCGTGACGTTCAGGCGCACATGGCGGCCGGTGGCGGAGGTGAGCGGGTAGGTCCGGGCGGCCCCGTCGGGGTTCGGTTCGCCGGTGACGGTGCGGGCAATGGTGTAGGAGGTGGCGCCGTCGAGACGGGTCTGGATCGTGAAGTCGACGGGGAAGCCCGCCGTACCGCCGCCCGCTCCCCCGGTGTCGGTCCGGGGATGGAGCGTGACGGAGCCGATGGGCCGGTCGGCACCGAGATCGACCTCGATCCACACGGGTGTGTCGCCGACGTCGGCGGAGGGGAAGTCGACGCTGGTGAAGCCCTTGGCGCCGGTCACACTGGTGAGGGTGCCGTCCAGCACTCGGGTCTTGCCCCAATCACCGTTCTCCAGCGTGTAGTTGGCGGTGACGGTGGTCGCGGCGGTGGGGACGGTGAGTTCGGCGAGCTGGAGGCGGTACTTGGCGGCCTCGTCGGCAGCGGGGGTGCCGAGCCGCGTGACCTGGAGCCGGACGTACCGGGCGGTGGTCGTCCGGAAGCCGTACGTCTGGACCCGGGCGCCGGGGTCGGCCTGCCCCGTGACGGTACGGACGGTGGTGTTCGAGGTGGCGCCGTCGAGACGGGTCTGGATCGTGAAGTCGACGGGGAAGCCCGCCGTACCGCCGCCGGCTCCCCCGATGTCCGTCCGGGGGAAGAGGCGTACGGCGTCCAGGTCGGTGTCGGCTCCGAGGTCGATCTCCACCCAGACAGGGTTCGCGGCGACATCTGCGGAGGCGAACTCGTTGCTCGTGTAGCCCCGAGCACCGCTCACACTCGTCAGCCTGCCGTCGGTGAGCCGGTTCCTGCCCCAGTTGCCGTTCTCCAGGCTGTTGTTGCTGGTGACCGGCCGCCCGAGCGCGAGATCGTCGAGCCGGCCCGCGCCGGTGACCGTGAAGGCCCAGCTGCCCGGCTGGAGCACGAAGTAGACGTACGAGGCGTCCTTGCCGTCGTAGCGCAGCCCGCTGACGCTCCCGGTGGCGGAGCCACCGCTGAAGACGGTGGTGTCCCCTGCCTTGACGACGGGCTGGGAACCGCCGTACGTGGGCACACCGACGCGGGCCGTCGTGCCGTCGGGCGAGGTGAGGGTCAGTGTGACCTTGGTTCCGTCGCGGGCGATGCCGAAGCGGATGTCGCCCTCGACGGTGGGCACCACGGTGTTGATCTTCGTGAGGGTGCCGGTCTGCGGGATGACCTCGTACGTCTCCCAGCCGGGCTCGGTGGGGCGGACGCCCGCGGCGTAGGCGGACAGGGCGTACAGCGGGCCGCCGTTCCAGGCGTGGTTGTCCGTGCCTTCCGCCTTGACCCACACCTCCCACAGGGTGTGGCAGGCGGGGTCGGCGACCTGGGCCGCGAAGCGGTTGCGCATCCGCTCCTCGGCGACCGTGGCCGCGCCCATCATGTACAGCGCCTCCAGGACGTAGAACTCCATGTAGGGGCTGGCGTTGAGGTGGGTGCGCAGCACCTCCGTCACCGCCCGGTGGCGGGAGGCGGGGACCAGGCCCGCGACGACGGCCAGGCCGTTGGCACGGTCGTCGGTGTCACGGGTGTAGCCGGGCGAGCGGTACTCGTTCTTCGAGGCGTTCCACAGGACGCGGTCGAAGTTGGCCTTGATGCTGTCGCGCCTGGACTTCCACCCGGCCACGTCGCCGCCGTTCCCGCTGAGGTCGGCGAGCTTGGCGGCGGTGTCCAGGGCGAGGTAGTACCAGCAGTTGTCCAGGACACGGGCGTCGATGTCGGAGCCCCAGTCCTCCCAGTCCCAGTCCCCGGCACGGTGGTTGACGAGTCCGTCGCCGTCCAGGGTCCACAGGTCCAGGTACTTCTTCACCGCCGGGTAGGCGCCGGTGACGGCGTCCGCGTCGCCCGTGTAGAGGTAGTACGTCCAGAACGACCACGCCGAGGCGAGCATCTGCACGGGCAGTTCGGCGGTCCAGATCGTCGAGGGGACCGGGGAGTACAGGGCTCCGCCCGGCTTCTGCCAGGCGGCGAGCTGGGCGATGGCCTTCTTGCCGAGTGCGTGGGACCTGGTGTCGAAGGTGTAGAAGCCCTCCTTGAGCTGGTTGACCACGTCGCCCCACCACTGGGCGCGTTCCCGCGTGGGACAGTCCATGTAGTTGTCCCGCATGTTGACGTACATCGTGCGGGCGGCCTTGGTCCACAGGGTGTCCAGGAAGGCGTCACCGCTGCTGAACGAGCCGGCGAAGTCCGTGTCGTAGCCCGACTCCCGGTACTTCAGCTCCAGGATCGTCACGTTGGAGGGGATCGTGTACTTCACCGCCGTACCGCTCATCCACGCCGGTGCCTCGAACTCCTGCGCCCCGCCCTCGCAGATGTAGGTGGCGCGCATGTTGTAGGCGGTGCCGGGCTCGATACCGGTCAGGCCCGCGCCGTCGTCGTAGTGGTCGGTCTGGATGCCGATCACCGCGCCGGCCGGAGCGTCCACCTTCAGGTACGGCGTGACCTGGATGTTGGAGGGCAGGGTGGCCCAGATGGCGGTGGAACCCTGGCCGGTGGCCGGGAGCGAGGAGGCGTTGGTGTAGGACTTCAGGCCGGAGTACCGGAACCGCGGGATCGGCCGCTCGACAAGGCCGTTCCAGGGAGCGGCGCCGGCGGCGCCGAAGTCGGTGGGCGCGCTCCAGGAGCTGTCGTCGAAACCGGAGGACTCCCAGTCTGCCGTCGCGGTGGCGTTGCGGGCGTCGTAGTAGACGTTCGATTCCGGCAGCCGGAAGTTGACCTGGGTACCACTGGTGTTGTTCGAGTAGCCCGGGTGGACCTTGTACTTCCATGCGGTGTCGCTGACCAGCCGGGTCGTGGTCGAACCGCTCTCGATGTCGGACTGGAACAACAGCCCGCCCTTGCCGCTGCTGCTGTGCGAGAAGCCCTGCTTGCCGAAGTACCACACCAGCAGCGCCACCGTGTTGCCGCCGCTTCTCAGGTATGGGGCGAGGTCGATCTCGTCGTAGTAGGTGTCCGTGCGGTTCGGGCCGCGCTTGAGTCCGCCCTCGAAGACGACCAGTGTGCCGTTGACCCACAGCCAGTACTTCGAGTCCACCGCGATCCGGGTCATGGCCTTGGCCGGCGCGGCACCCAGGGTGAACGATCTGCGGAACGCCACCCACTGGTTCGTCGAACTGGTCGGAGCCCAGATCCATTTCGCGGTCCAGGCGACCGCGGCGGACGCCTCGGACGCGAGCCGGGGCAGCATCAGGGACCCCAGGGTGGGCGCGAGGGCGACGGCTATGGCCGAGCGCAGGGTGGACCGACGGGTGATGTCGGGCATGGCGGCTCTCCTCTTGCGGTCGACTGTCCCCCGAGGCTCCGGACGACCCGACGGGGCCCGGCCGACGCTCTCCACTTTCGTGTAACGTTCCACAGAGGGCTCCCAAAGGTTGAGGCGAAGAGGAGCGAGCCGTCAAGCCGTCGGCGAGTAACGTTCCCGAATCGCCGGACGCGGCAGAGCGGTCCGGGGCGGTGGAGGACGACGGAGGTGGGGACCCCCCGTGCGATCAACGGGCAGTTCGAGGCGAGTCACGATCGGCGATGTCGCGCGGAGCGCCGGCGTGTCCACCTCGGCGGTGTCGAAGGTCCTCAACAACGCCTACGGGGTGAGCCCGGCGATGGGTGAACGGGTCCGGGCGGCCATGGCCGAGCTGGGCTACCGTCCGCACGCCGCCGCCCGGGGCATGCGGGGCCGCACGTACACGCTCGGCGTCCTCCTCGCGAATATCCGCAACGCGTTCTACGCCGATCTCCTGGACGGCGTGAACACGGCCCTGCGGGGCACCGAGTACGCGCTGTTCCTCGGCTCCAGCGGCTCCGGCGACTCCAGCGAGAAGGAGGAGCAGACCAGGCTGATCCACGCGATGGTGGACCGGCAGATGGACGGTCTGATCCTGATCGCGCCCGCCGTCCCCCGCCCGGAGGTGGTCCGCCTCGCGGCCGACGTGCCGACGGTCGTGATCGGCCACCACGACCCCTCCCCGGCGTACGACTGCGTGGTCAACCAGGACGGGGCCGGTGTCGACCTGGTCGTCGACCACCTGGTCGCCCTCGGGCACCGGGACATCGCCCACCTGTCGCATCCGACGGTGCGCGGCACCCGGTGGGAGCAGCGGCCCGAGCACCATGTCCGGGCCGCCTACCGCGCGGCGATGGCCCGGCACGGTTTGGCGGACCTGGCCCGGATCGTGCACTCCGGGTACTCGGACGAGGGCGGCCACCAGGGGGCCATGGAACTGCTCACCTCCTCGCGCCCACCCACCGCGATCTTCGCCGGCGCGGACGTCGCCGCGACCGGCGTCTTCCGGGCCGCCGCCGAGCTGGGCCTGCGCATCCCCGACGATCTCTCGCTCGCCGGATACAACAACACCTCGGTCGCCGCGCTCGCGCCGGTGAGCCTGACCAGCGTCGACCAGGCGGGCGCCATGATGGGCGAGACCGCCGCCCGGCTGCTGCTGGAGCGGATCGAGAAGCGACGCGACCGCGCGGTCGTCATCGCGTCGACCCCCCACCTGGTGCCACGCGGCAGTACCGCCCCGCCCCGCACCTGACTCGCCCCGGCTCCCGCGCGCGTTCCGGCGTACGGGAGCCGGGGGTACCTTCGCTCGTTGTTGAGTCGATTCAAACGTGGAACGTTCCACGGGGACGCGAGCCGGACGGAGCATGTGTGCGGGCCGGGCTGTTCGCCGTCCTCGTCGACTGATCCCTCAGCAGCCGCCGGAGGCCGTGCCCGGGTTGCCGGTTCCGATCTGGAGGGTGGCGGGGGCGGCGCAGCAACCGCCGTCGGACTGTTCGGGGTTGTCCGGCTCGTCGAAGAGGCCCGCGCCGCCGCACACGCCCGTCTCCGGGAGGGTGAGTTCGACGCGCTCGGCGGCCTCCTGGTCCCCGGCGAGGGCGGCGGCGACGGAGCGGACCTGCTCGTAGCCGGTCATGGCGAGGAAGGTGGGGGCGCGGCCGTAGGACTTCATGCCGACCAGGTAGACGCCCTGCTCGGGGTGGGAGAGCTCGTTGACGCCGTGCGGGTAGACCGTGCCGCAGGAGTGGACGTTGGGGTCGATGAGCGGGGCGAGGGCGGTCGGGGCCTGGAGGCGTTCGTCGAGGCCGAGGCGGAGTTCGGCGAGGAAGGACAGGTCGGGGCGGAGGCCGGTGAGGACGATGACCTCGTCGACCGGGTCGAGACGGCGGCCGTCCTGTGCGACCAGGACGAGCCGGTCGTCGGCGGCGCGTTCGACCGCCTCGGTACGGAAGCCGGTGACGGCGGACGCGTGGCCGGCCTCGACGGCTGCCTTGGCTCGCAGGCCCAGCGCACCCCGGGCGGGGAGCTGGTCGGCCTCGCCGCCGCCGTAGGTGTGCGCGCCGATGCCGCGCCGCAGGACCCACACCGCGTGCGTGCCGCCTCCCTCCTCCTTCGCCAGGTCGGCGAGGAGGGCGAGGGCGGTGAACGCGGAGGCGCCGGAGCCGACGACGGCGGTCCGCCGGCCCGCGTAACGGGCGCGTACGGCGGGGTCGTCGAGGTCGGGCACGCGGTAGGAGACGCGGTCGGCGGCCGTCTTCTCGCCGAGGGCGGGCAGGCCGTCGGCGCCCATCGGGCTCGGGACGGACCAGGTGCCGGAGGCGTCGACGACGGCGCGGGCGGCGATCCGCTCCTCACGCCCGTCGGCGGACCTCAGGTGCACGGTGAAGGGCTGCTCGTCGCGGCCGGAGTCGACCACGCGGTCCCGGCCGGCGCGGGCGACGCCGGTCACCGTGGCGCCGTAACGGACCTGGTCGCCGAGGATGTCGGCGAGGGGCTGGAGGTAGCGCTCGGCCCAGTCGCCGCCGGTCGGGTAGGCGGAGGCGTCGGGGCGGACCCACCCGGTCGGGGCCAGGAGCTTCTCGGCGGCCGGGTCGATGAGCTCGCCCCAGGTCGAGAACAGCCGGACATGGGCCCACTCGCGTACGGCGTGCCCGGCGACCGGGCCGGCCTCCAGGACCAGGGTGTCGAGACCGCGCTCGACGAGGTGGGCGGCGGCGGCCAGACCGATGGGGCCCGCGCCGATGACCACGACGGGCAGCTGGTCCGGGGCGAGCACGCTGTTGTGGGACGCAGTCACCGGGTTCCCCTTTGTTTCGATGTTCGTCGATCTCTTGCATGGCCATCGTGGCACTTTCATCGATGAATATCAATATAGAGAGTCATCGAATTAGCGGCCCCCGCATGGCAACATAGACATATGTCGAACCCCAAGGTGCCGCCACAGGTGCTGGCGCGAGCGCTGCCGCTGCTGGAGCCCGAGGTCGCCGCAGAGGCCGTCGCGCCGTGCTGTCCGCCGCTCACCGAGCGACCGTTGACGGCCGAGGAGGCCGAGCGGACCGCCGCGATGTTCAAGGCGCTGGGCGACCCGGTCAGGCTGCGGCTGTTCTCGCTCGTCGCCTCGCACGCGGGCGGCGAGGCCTGCGTGTGCGACATCTCCGACGTCGGCGTCTCCCAGCCGACGGTCTCGCACCACCTGAAGAAGCTCAAGGAGGCCGGTCTGCTCACCTCCGAACGGCGTGGCACCTGGGTCTACTACCGGGTGGAGCCGTCGGTGGTGGCCGCGATGGGCGCGATGCTCGGCACCTTCGGCTGAGGACCTTCGACTGAGTTCACCTCGCCGGCGCCCGGGCCGCCAACGCCTCCAGCAGCAGGTCGACCGCCTCCTCGAAGGAACTGTCCGCCACGGTCCGCAGCTCCTGGCGTACGGCGGTCAGGGCCGGGTACGACGCCGGGTCCAGGCCCTGGTAGACGTCCTGCCACGCCCGGGCGTCGGCCTCGCGCCGGCCGCGCGGGAGTGCCTGGAACGCGGCGTCCATGGCCGCGTGGCTGAGCACGGTGTCGATGAACGCCAGATACAGGCGGGGCGCGTCGGCCGGTCCGAAACCCGCGGCGAGCAGCAGGCCGATACCGGTGTCGACGGCGCGGATCTCGTTCGGGCGCCGGGTCACCCGGTACGAGGCGAAGGCGGCGGCGCGGGGGTGGGCGAGGTATCCGGCGCGGACGCGCAGGGCCATCTCGCGCAGGGCGGCCACCCAGTCGTCCCCGGGGTCGAAGCCCGCCATGGCGTCGCCGATGATGCGGTCGGCGATGGCGAGCACCAGGTCGTCGGTGTTCTCGAAGTAGCGGTAGAGGGCGCTGGGGTCGCAGCCCAGGGCGGTGCCGAGCCGGCGCACGCTGAGCGCCTCCGGGCCGTGCTCGCCGATCAGCCGCAGCGCGGTCTCCACGATCAGCTCCTCCGACAGCACGACACCCGAGCGGGTGGGTCGGCGCCGTCTGCGTTCCTGCGGGACACGGGTGGACATGGTGGGGCTCCTGTCGCTGACGCCTGTCGGCCGGGACCGCGTACCGGCAGTGAAGGGTCCGGGCCCCCTTATGTCAACAGCATTGACGCAAGACGAACGCCAGGTGTTCCATCACAGTCCCGCGCGGCTCCACCCTCGTCCCCTCTCCACGAGGAGCCTCCATGTCATCCACGCAACTGCGCCGCTCCCTCGGTGTGGTCGACGGCGTCGCCATCGCCGCCTCCAGCACGGCCGCCACCACCAGCATCGCCATCGGCATGGGCACGATCGCGACCATCGTGGGTCTGCAGGGCCCGGCGCTCCTGCTCCTCGCCTTCCTGCCGGTGCTGGGCATCGCCACCGCCTACGCCCGGCTCAACCGCTCGGAGCCCAACTGCGGCAACGGCTACACCTGGGTGGGCAAGACCCTCGGCCCCTGGCCCGGCTTCCTGACCGGCTGGGTCACCGTCGTCGGCTCGGTCATCTTCTGCGCCTACACCAGCGCCGTCATGGGCTCGGTCGTCCTGGTCTTCGCCAACAAGGCCGGACTGACCACCCTGGCGGGCGTCACTCTCGATCCGGGGTCCACCGGCGTCAGCACGGCCGTCGGGCTGGTGCTCCTGCTCGGCCTCACCGCCCTGGCCATCACCGGTACGCGTGCCACGACCCGCTTCCAGTTCGCGCTGCTGGTCTTCGAGTACGCCGTGCTGATCGGGTTCTGCGGCTGGGCGCTCCTCACCGGCGATCACGCCTTCTCCTTCTCGTGGTTCAACCCCTTCGAGATCGCCGACGGCACCACGTTCGCCCAGGGCATGGTCCTCGCGGTGTTCTTCTTCTGGGGCTGGGACGCGGCGTTCAGTGTCACCGAGGAGACCAGGAAACCGGGCGACGCGGCCCGCGGCGGCCTGATCGCGCTCTTCGCCATGCTGGGCCTGTTCCTCTTCGCCTCGGTCGCCTTCCAGCGCGAGATGAGCCTCGCCGAACTCGTCGAGAACGGCCCGCAGGCCCTGCCGTACCTCGGGCAGAAGCTGGCCGCGGAACCCTGGGCCACGCTGCCCCTGGTCGCCCTGATGTTCTCCGCCGCGGCCTCCGTGCAGTCCACGCTGATCCCCACGGCACGCGGACTGCTCGCGATGGGCCGGGACCGCACCATGGGCCCGGTGTGGACCCGGGTGCACCCGCGTTACGGCACCCCCGCCGCGGGAACGGTCGTCGTGCTCTCCATCGCCGCCACGGTCGCCCTGCTGGCCGTCGCCCTCCCCCGGCTGAGCGACATGCTGCTGGCCGCCGTCAACGCCATCGGCCTGCTCGTCGCCCTCTACTACGGCCTCACCGCGCTCGCCTGCGCCGTCCGCTTCCGGTCCACGCTCCGTGAGGGACCCGGGACGGCGGTGCTCGCCGTGGGGGTGCCCGCCGTGTCGGGGCTGGTGCTGCTGGGCCTCGGCGGCTACCTCGGCTACTCGTATCTGACCATGACCGACCACATCGAACTGAGCCCCGACAACGGGTGGTTCATGTTCTCCCTGCCCGCCGTCATCGTCCTGCTGGGCCTCGGGATGGCCGCGATCGCCAAGTACGTCCGCCGGTCGCCGTACTTCGCCACCGGACGCGGCACCGACGCCGAGGCCATCGCGCTCCCGATGGACCGCACGGCCGTCTGAGCCCCGGGCCGCGCACCGACAGCGGTTCGACCACGCCCCCGACCCACCACCCCCCTCCTGGAGTCCACCCCCATGCCCCAGTCCCCCGTCACGGGTCCCGCCGATCTCGTCCTCACCGGCGGGCCCGTCCACACCGTCGATCCGGCCCGCAGCCGTGCCACCGCCGTGGCCGTGCACGACGGACGGATCACGGCCGTCGGCCACGACGAGGTGCACGCCCTCATCGGGCCGGGCACCGAGGTCGTCGACCTCGCCGGAAAGCTGCTGCTGCCCGGCTTCCAGGACGCCCATGTGCACCCGCAGGGCGCGGGCCTGGAGCTGGGCCTGTGCCATCTCGCCGACACGGTCGACCCCGCCGAGTATCTGCGGCGGATCCGGGCGTACGCCGACGAGCACCCGGACGCCGAGTGGATCACCGGCGGCGGCTGGTCCCTGGAGGCCTTCCCCGGCGGCGCCCCCACCGCCGCCGCCCTCGACGCGATCGTCCCCGACCGGCCCGTCTTCCTGCCCAACCGCGACCACCACGGCGCCTGGGTCAACACCCGGGCCCTGGAGCGGGCCGGCATCGACGCCCGTACCCCCGACCCCGCCGACGGCCGTATCGAACGCGACGCCGACGGCCGGCCGACCGGCATGCTCCAGGAGGGCGCCGTCCACCTGGTGGGCCGCCTGGTGCCCGACCCCACCCCCGAGGAACAGCTGACCGCCCTGCTGCGCGCCCAGGCCGTGCTGCACTCCCACGGGGTCACCGCCTGGCAGGACGCCATCGTGGGCGCGTACGCCAACATGACGGACCCGGCGCCCTCGTACCGGGCGGCCATGGACCGGGGGCTCCTCACCGCCCGCGTCGTCGGCGCCCTGTGGTGGGACCGTGAGCGCGGCGCCGAGCAGATCCCCGAACTCGCCGCTCGGCGCGCGGAGTTGAGCGGGGGCCGGTTCCGTGCCGGCACGGTGAAGATCATGCAGGACGGCATCGCCGAGAACCACACGGCCGCCATGCTCGACCCCTATCTCACCGGCTGCGGCTGCCCCTCGGACGGCAGCGGCATCAGCTTCGTCGAACCGGGCGAGCTGAAGAAGTACGTCACCGAACTCGACGCGCTCGGTTTCCAGGTGCACTTCCACGCCCTCGGCGACCGCGCGGTCCGCGAGGCCCTCGACGCCGTCGAGGCCGCCCGCGCCGCCAACGGGCACCGCGACTCCCGCCACCACCTGGCGCACCTCCAGGTCGTCCACCCCGACGACGTACGGCGCTTCCGGGCCCTCGGCGCCACCGCCAACCTCCAGATGCTGTGGGCCGCCCACGAACCGCAGATGGACGAACTCACCCTGCCGTTCCTCGGCCCCGAACGCGGCGCCCGGCAGTACCCGTTCGGCGATCTGCTGCGCGCCGGGGTGACGCTCGCGGCGGGCAGCGACTGGCCGGTCAGCAGCCCCGACCCGCTCCAGGCCATCCATGTGGCCGTCAACCGGCGCTCCCCGGACGCCCCCGAGGGCACCCCCGAGTTCCTGCCCGAACAGCGCCTCGACCTCGGAGCCGCCCTCGCCGCGTACACGGCCGGCAGTGCCTACGTGAACCGCCTCGACACCTTCACCGGCAGCATCACCGTCGGCAAGGCGGCCGACCTGGTCGTCCTGGACCGCGACCCGTTCACGGGCCCGCCCGAGGACATCGCGGCCACCCGCGTCCTGCAGACCTTCGTGGAAGGGGAACGCGTCCACACGGCTCCCGACGCCTGACACCCGTGGCCCGCGCATCCCGGCGCGGGCGAGCCGGCAGGACCGGTGCGTTCCGACCCCTTGACGACAGTCGCCTGACTGCGTAGACATGACTACGCAGACATGACAGCGCGGTCAGGAAGGTGATGTCTGACATCATCGGTCTGGTTCGCGGCGGTCACCGGGAGGCATCATGACGCGAGGTACAGGGCGGGGCGGGAGCCCCGGGGCGCCGAGCAGTACGGACGTGGCGCGGCTGGCCGGTGTCTCCCAGAAGACCGTGTCGAGGGTCTTCAACGACGAGCCGTACGTCTCCGCCGAGGTCCGCAGACGGGTCACGGAGGCCGCGGAGCAGCTCGGTTACCGGCGCAACAACGCCGCCCGGGCGCTGGCCTCGGGACGGACCCGCTCCATCGGGGTGGTGACGCTGGGGACGGCTCTGTACGGCCCGGCCTCGCTGCTCATGGGGGTCGAGCGGGTCGTCCGGGACACGGGCTACGCGCTCCGGGTGGTCAACACCGTGGAGGGCGACCCGGCGGGTGTCGCGGGGGCCGTGGACTCGCTCCTCGACCAGGGCGTGGACGGCATCGTCATCTCCGAGCCGATCGACGAGGCGGGCGAGGGCGGCGACATGACGCTGCGTGTCGCCGTGCCGGTGCTGGTCATCGGCGCGCCGCCGTTCGTCACCGCGCCCGCGGTGCTGAACGCGGGTGACGGCGCCGACCTGATGGCGCGTACCGCCACCGAGCACCTGCTGAGGCTGGGCCACACGACGGTCCATCATCTGGCGGGCCCGCAGCGCTGGTACGCCGCCCGGGACCGTCTGGAGGGATGGCGGGCGACGCTCACGGCCCACGGGAAGGACGTGCCCGAGGTCGTCCGGGGCGACTGGTCGGCGGCCTCCGGGTACGCGGCCGGACACCGACTGGCCGAGGACGACGGCGTCACCGCGGTCTTCGCCGCCAACGACGACATGGCGATCGGTCTGATCCGCGCGCTGACGGAGGCCGGGCGCCGGGTGCCGGAGGACGTCAGTGTCGTCGGCTTCGACGACATCCCGGTCGCCGCCTATGTGACTCCTCCGCTGACCACGGTGCGGCAGCCGTTCGACGCCGTGGCGCAGGAGGGGCTCAAGCGTCTCGTGCACCTCATCGAGAACCCCGACGCGGACCCCTTGCCGCCGAGCGACCCACCGGTCGACCTCGTCGTCCGCGCCTCGACCGCGCCACCGCCGAGCCGGACGACCCCGGCACGCGGGCGGCGCACGGCCTCCCGCACTCCGGCGGACGCCCCCGCCCCGCCCGTCCCGCACGGAGGAGGCGCCGCCACCCAGCGCTGACCACCACCTCCCCGCCCTGACCGCATCGGCGCCACGCACGGCCGGCGCGTGACCCCGGATCGAGCCGCTGTACCCGTCACGCCCCCGCCACTTCCGGCGCGCCCCTCACGCGGTCGCCGTAGGGCCGCCCCCGTAGCCGGCGACATGCCCCGAGCCAGGTCCCCGCACCTGTCCGGGCGCCCTCGCCCTCCCTTTCTCCTTTCTCCCCGGCCGCGATCCCGGCCGTGCTCCGGCGTCGACGCCGGCGTTCGAGCCCGGTCGTCGTGCCGCCCCTTGCGCGACCCGCACACCCTCAGCACCCCACACACCTCCGCGCGCCCTGAACCGGGCGTGCCGCCAACCCCTTCGCCACCGGCGGGAGTTCACCATGCCCAGAAACGCGCGCACAGCCGCCTCCTCCACCGCCTCCTCCCCCATGAGCCGTCGGCTGTTCCTCGGCACGACGGGTGCCCTGTCGCTCGGCGCGGCCCTGACCGCCTGCGGCGGCGGTGGCTCCGGCAGTTCCTCCGGCTCCGCCGAGCCGGTCGCCCGGGCCGACATCGACAAGGCGATGAAGACGCCGACCGAGCTGACGTTCTGGACGTGGGTCCCGAACATCGCCAAGGAGATCGCGCTCTTCGAGAAGAAATACCCGGCCGTCAAGGTCAAGGTCGTCAACGCCGGTCAGGGCACCCCGCAGTACACCAAGCTGCGCACCGCGCTGAAGGCCGGCAGCGGCGCCCCGGACCTGGTGCAGATGGAGTACCAGGCCATCCCGACCTTCACCATCACCGACAGTCTCCTGGACCTGCGGCCGTACGGCGCCGCAGAGTTGAAGGACCGGTTCGTCGACTGGACCTGGGGCCAGGTCAGCGGCGGCGACGGCGAGGTGTGGGCGATCCCCCAGGACACCGGCCCGATGGGACTGCTGTACCGCAAGGACATCTTCGACAAGCACGGCATCGAAGTGCCGGGCACCTGGGACGAGTTCGCCGAGGCGGCACGCAAGCTGCACAAGGCCGACCCCGACGTCTTTCTCACCAACCTCGCGGCCAACCAGCCCGCCGCCTGGCACGGACTGCTGTGGCAGGCGGGCGCCGAGCCGTACGCCGTGTCCGGCAGGAGCGACATCACCATCAGCGTCGACGACGCCGTCTCCCGGAAGCTCGGCGGGTACTGGGGTGGGCTGGCGAAGGAGGGCGTGATCAGCGTCGAGCCGGACTTCACCGACGGCTGGTACGCCGCGCTGAACCAGGGCAGGTACGCCACCTGGATCACCGCCGCCTGGGGCCCGGCCTTCCTCTCGGGCTCGGCCAAGGCCACCGCCGGCAAGTGGCGCGCGGCCCCGCTCCCCCAGTGGGACGCGGCCAAGCCCAGCTCGGGCAACTGGGGCGGCTCGACCACCGCCGTCCTCCGCTCCACCGAGAACCCCATCGCGGCGGCGGTGTTCGCGCAGTTCCTCAACAGCGACCCGGACAGCGCCAGCATGTTCGCCACCGAGCAGTTCTTCTTCCCGGCGACCAAGTCCCTGCTCACGGACGCGGAGTTCGTGTCGGACGCCCCGTCCTTCTACGGTGGCCAGAAGGTCAACCAGGTCTTCGCCGACATCAGCGCCAGTGTGGACCCGTCCTTCCAGTGGCCGCCGTTCCTCGACCAGGCGGCGACCGACTGGACGGAGACCGTCGGCAAGTCCCTCGCCGACAGGTCCGACACGGTCAGGGCCCTCGGCAGCTGGCAGTCACGGCTGACGGCGTACGCGAAGAACCAGGGCTTCACCGTCAAGGGCGGCTGACATGGCCACCACCCGCCGCCACCGCTCGGCCGGACCGCTCTTCGTCGCACCCTTCCTGGTGCTGTTCCTCCTCCTCTACCTCGCCCCGCTCGGCTACGCGGCCTACCTCAGCCTCTTCCAGGAGCGTCTGATCGGCGGGACGGCCTTCGTCGGCCTCGACAACTACGTCAAGGCCTTCGGCGACCCGCAGTTCCTGCACGGTGTCGGCCGGGTCGCGCTGTTCTTCGTGGTCCAGGTCCCGGTGATGCTGCTGCTGGCGCTGCTGTTCGCCCTCGCGCTCGACAGCGGCCTGCTGCGCCTGGCCCGGGTGATCCGGCTGGGCATCTTCGTCCCGTACGCCGTGCCCAGCGTCGTCGCCGCGCTCATGTGGGGCTATCTGTACGGCCCGGACTTCGGCCCGTTCGCCCAGCTGAGCCGGAACCTGGACCTCCCGGTCCCCGACTTCCTCGGCGAAGGCTGGATGCTGGGCAGTCTGGCGAACATCGTGACCTGGGAGTTCGTCGGCTACAACATGATCATCCTGTACGCCGCCCTGCGCACCGTCCCGCACGAGCTGTACGAGGCGGCGGCGATGGACGGGGCCGGGGCCTGGCGCATCGCCTGGTCGATCAAACTCCCCGCGCTCCGCCCGGCGTTGCTGCTCACCCTGCTCTTCTCGGTCATCGGCAGCTTCCAGCTGTTCAACGAACCGAACCTGCTGATGAAGATCGCCCCGGACGTGATCACCAGCTCCTACACCGCCAACCTCTACGCCTACTCCCTCGCCTTCACCGGCCAGCAGGTCAACTACGCGGCCACGGTGTCCTTCCTCCTCGGCCTGGTCATCGTGATCGCCTCCTACGGCGTCCTGCTCACCGCGAACCGCAGGAGGACCCCGTGACGACGGCCACCGCCCGCCGCAGCACCCCGCTGACGATCGCCATGCTGGCCGCCCTGGCCTACTTCCTGCTGCCCCTGTTCTGGCTCCTTGTCGCCTCGACCAAGAGCACGCAGGACCTGTTCAACAGCTTCGGCCTGTGGTTCTCCGGCGCCCCTCAGCCGCTGACGAACATCAAGGAGACCTTCACCCAGGACGACGGGGTGTTCGTGCACTGGCTGCTGAACACGGTCCTGTACGCCGGGGTCAGCGCGGTCGGCGCCGCACTGCTCGCCTCCACGGCCGGGTACGGCTTCGCCAAGTACCGCTTCCGTGGCGACCGGGCCGCCTTCAACCTGGTCATCGGCGCCGTCATGGTCCCGACCACCGCACTGGCCATCCCGACCTATCTGCTGTTCGCGCAGGCGGGCCTGGTCAACACCCCCTGGGCGATCATCCTGCCCTCGCTCGTCAACCCGTTCGGCCTGTACCTGATGCGCGTCTACGCCGAGGACGCCGTCCCCGACAGCATCCTGGAGGCCGCCCGGATCGACGGCGCCGGCGAGGCCCGGATCTTCTTCCGGATCGCGCTGCGGCTGATGGGCCCCGGGGTGGTGACGGTCCTGCTGTTCACGCTGGTGGCGACCTGGAACAACTACTTCCTGCCGCTGATCATGCTGAACGACCCGGACCTGTACCCGATCACCGTGGGCTTGGCCTCCTGGGCCGCCCAGGCCCAGAACGGCGGGGCCGGAGCCAGCAGCGACATGCTCGCGCTCGTCGTGACCGGCTCACTGATCTCGATCGTCCCGCTCGTCGTGGCGTTCCTGATGCTGCAGCGCTACTGGCAGAGCGGCCTGGCCACAGGCGGCGTCAAGCAGTAGCCCGCGCGCAGCCCTCGTACCCCTTCCCCCCACCCTTTCTCTCGGAGGTTTCCCTTCATGGCGGCTCTGCCCGACCGCGTCCTCTTCGGCGCCGCGTACTACCACGAGTACCAGCCGTACGAACGGCCCGCCGAACGTCTCAAGACCGACCTGGACCTGATGGCCGACGCGCATGTCTCCGTGATCCGCGTCGGTGAGTCGGTGTGGTCGACCTGGGAGCCGGAGAACGGACGGTTCGATCTCGACTGGCTCCAGCCCGTCCTGGACGGCGCCCACGAGCGCGGCATCTCCGTCGTGCTCGGCACCCCCACGTACGCCGTACCGCCGTGGCTGGCCCGCCAGTACCCGGAGATCACCGGGGAGCGGCGCACAGGCGAGCGCATCGGCTGGGGCGCCCGCCAGGAGGTCGACTTCACCCACCCCGCGTTCCGCTTCCACGCCGAGCGGATCATCCGCAAGGTCGTCGCCCGGTACGCCGGCCACCCGGCCGTCATCGGCTTCCAGGTCGACAACGAACCCGGTCTGCACCTCTTCCACAACCACGGTGTCTTCCAGCGCTTCGTGGACCATCTGCGCGCCAAGTACGGCGACGTGGAGACCCTGAACCGTGAATGGGGCCTGGTCTACTGGTCCCACCGGCTGTCGACCTGGGCCGACCTGTGGACCCCGGACGGCAACGCGCAGCCCCAGTACGACGTCGCCTGGCGGGAGTTCCAGGCCCGGCAGGTCACCGAGTTCATCGGCCGGCAGGCCGACCTCGTCCGCGAGTACGCCACACCGGAGCAGTTCGTCACCACCTGTATCTCCTACACCCGGCAAGGGGTGGAGGACGACGAGCTGACCGACGGGCTCGACATCGCCGCAGGCAACCCGTACTACGGCATGCAGGACAGTCTGCTGCTGCCCGACCCCACACCCGACGACCACCGGCAGATCTGGCAGACCACCGGCGTGTGGGCCCTGTACCAGACCGCCGACTGGATGTTCTCCTCCCGCCAGGCACCGTTCCTCGTCACCGAGACCAACGCCGGCTCCATCGGCATGCCGTGGGACAACCGCCCCGCCTACGACGGACAGTGGCGCCAGGCCGCCTGGGCGCTCGTCTCACGCGGCGCCCGCATGATCGAGTACTGGCACTGGCACACCCTGCACTTCGGCGCCGAGACCTACTGGGGCGGCATCCTCCCCCACACCGGGCAGCCCGGCCGTACGTACGCCGAACTCGCCCGCCTCGGCGAGGAGTTCGAGGCGGCGGGCCCCCTCGTCGCCGGACTCGAACCGGACGCCGACCTCACGATGGTGTACTCCACGCCCAGCAAATGGCTCATGGAGAAGTACCCGCCGCTCGCGACCGCGGACGGCGAGCCGGACCCCAGCGCCTACCACCGGATCTTCGACCCCTTCTACCGGGGCGCCTTCGACGCGGGCCGCCAGGTCCGTATCGTCCACGCCCGCCAACTGCACGACCCGAGCGGAGAGCGGGAGGGTCCCTCGCCCGAGGAGGCCGTCCGCCGCCACCCGGTCCTGGTCGTCCCGGCGTTGTACCTCGCGGCCGACTCCACCCTCGACTGGCTCGCCGCCTACGCGGAAGCGGGCGGCCACCTCGTCCTCGGGCCGCGCACCGGATACGCCGACCACGAGGCCCGCGCCCGCGCCGAACGGGCCCCGGGGCGCCTCACGGAGGCGGCGGGTGTCGGCTACGACGAGTTCAGCAACCTCGTCCGCGAGATACCGGTGCGAGCAGTGCCCGGCGGGCCGCTCCACCTCCCCGAGGGCGCGACGGCGACCCGCTGGGCGGACGGCCTGACCCCCACCGACGCCGACACGCTCGTCACCTACGACCACCCGCACTTCGGCCGCTGGCCCGCCGTCACCACCCGCCGCCACGGCGCCGGCCAGGTCACCTACGTCGGTACGGTCCCCGGCCGTGAGCTCGGCCGGGCGCTGGCCGAGTGGCTGGCACCGGCCGCCCGCCACGCCTGGCGCGACCTCCCGCCGTCCGTGACCGCCACCACCGGCACCTCGCCCGACGGGCGCCGCGTCCATATCGTCCACAACTGGGCCTGGGAGCCCGCGAGCGTTTCCGTGCCGGTGTTCCTGTCCGACGCGCTGACCGGCGCGCCCCTGCCCGTGGGCGCGCCGCTGGAACTCGGGCCGTGGGACGTGCGCGTGCTCGTTCAGGCGGCGGCTGGTCAGGAGCCACCCAACCACCGCTGAATCACGAGGAAATCCGTCGGGGTGAGGCCGATCTCGGCTTCGACGCGGTGGAGGAGGGCCCGGCCTCGGTGGTGCCGTGACACCCAGGCGCGATCGAGGTCCGTGATCTCGTCGTCGGCCCAGATGAACGGGCGTCCGGCAGCCGCCCGGACGAGGGCCCGGGTCTTCCAGTGCAGCAGGTCCGCGACGTCCTCCTCCGGCGCCTCGGGCAGGTCCACGACCGGAAGCGCCGGCAGCCCGAGCAGCGGGGCGATCACTTCGTTGGCGTCGTGCATCCAGGCGGTGGCCCACATCAGGACGCAGGGCAGGGCCAGCAGGCGCGGACCGTGGCCGAGGTCGATCTTCGCCAGCTGGGGATTCGACGTGTGCTGCCAGTCGACCCACTCCTCGGCGGCCGACGGGAGCCGCGCTCCGCCGTAGGGCAGGAGTGTTCCGTCGACGTCCAGGAAGAGCAGCGGGCGCCCCGCGTGGTCGGTCATGGCCGGTCGTTCTCCTCGGGGTCGCCGTTCTCCCGGCGCGGCAGGTCTCCCGTGGCGGGGGTGGTCCCGACGCGTGCCGCGAGTTCGCCCACGGACATCTTCCGCCTGGCCGGCATCACGTCGATGCCGACGGCGATCGGCATCGGATCACCTCGGCCGTCAGAAGGACACATCGAAGTAGTCGATGTCCTGGAGGGCGACTTCGAGGTCGCCCGCGCGGCGGCCGCCGTCCTTGAAGTACACCTCCTGCAGTCCTTCCGCCACGATGTCGCGCAGCCGCCGGTCGTCGGCGCCCTGGGCCTGGGCGTCGAACAGGCGGCGCGCGTACTCCGGGGGAAGGTGGACCGTCAGACGGCGGAAGCGGGCGTCGTCGGTCGTGCCGATCGGTGCGGTGTAGCCGAACTGGGCGCGTGTCTCCACGGTGATCCCGCCGGTGGTGGCGGCCCGCTTCTGCCGCCGCCTGCGCACCAGCGGCTGCCAGCGGGCCCGTACGGCGGCGTCGATACGGTCCTGGATGTGCCGGGGCGGATGCCTGCGGGCACCGCGCCGGTAGCGATTGACGGAGTCCGCGGTGATGCCCAGCTCCGCCGCGACGGCCCTGGCCGTCTTCAACTGCTTGAGCAGGTAGCCGATCTGGCCCTTGAGGGTCTTGGGCGGTGCCTTGGTGAACGCCTCCTGGTCGGCGCGTTCGAGGGCGTCGTCGATGTGGCCCACGGGCTACTCCCCTTCGTCGAGTTGAGCGTCGTGGCCGTCGCCCTTGATGTGACGGGCGGGGTTGTAGCCCTGCTCCATCAGATCGACCGCCCAGGCCATGTCCTGCACACCTTCCAGCTTGCAGAAGCCGGGGGACGCGCCGATCCGGAAGGTGCCGTAGACGGGGGTGCCGTCGCCGTTGGAGGGCAGGAAGTGCAGCGGGGAGGGGCCGCGGCTGGCGTAGACGACGCAGTCCGAGAGGACCGCCAGCGGATGGAGGCCCGTCAGCGCGGCGAGCCTCGCCGTCTTGCGGTGCAGATTCACCCGCGCCTTGGCGATGACGGCCGCGCGGATGTACGGGTTCCAGGTGGGGCGTTCCAGGGCGGGCCAGCGCTCGCCGTCCTTGTAGTGGCGGCCCTGGGGGCGTTCGCGGAGCTTGCCGATGCCGCCCTTGACCGTCGACTTGATCGCCGACAGCACCATCGCGCCCTGCCGGTGGCGGCGGACCCGGGCCGCCAGTTCGTCGTCGCTCAGGTCGGCGCGACCGGCGGGCAGTTCGGCGAGCGCGGCGCGCAGCACGTCGAGGCGGGTCTCGTCGGCCGCCGCGTACGCCTTGTGCAGCGCCATGGCGTCCAGGTACGCCGTCGGGTCGGCGTCCTTGTCGATGGGGATGCCCATGTCGGTGCTGGTGGTGAGGTAGGCGTCCTTGAGCCGGTCGTGCCACGGGTCCAGGTAGGCGCCCGTCTCATGACGCAGATACGCCTCGAACGGGCGGATCTCGCAGCCGAGTTCCTCCGCGTACGCCAGGGTCGGGGTGGCGTACCAGCCCGGTCCGTCGGGGCGTTGGCCGGTGGGGGTGAAGGGGTTGGGCAGGCGTGGGTCCAGCTCGATGTGGGAGAGGTCCACGAGCCAGGTGCCCGGGGCCTTCTTGTCGAACACGGGCGCGGTGTGGTGGACCGGTTCGGACAGGCCGACGGGGAGACGGGAGGCGGCGGCGAGGAAGGCGGTGTTGATGTCGATGCCCACGGCCCAGGGCAGCAGGCACTCCTCGTCCGACAACAGATCGGGGTCCCGCACCCATTGGTAGGCCTCCTCGTCGAGGAAGCCGCGCTCCCAGCCCCGCGCGACCGGATGCTCCGTCGGGGCCTCCGGCGGCGCCGGGTCCACCGGCCGGGCCAGCGCACCCGGGTTCGGGCCGGAGACCCACTCGCCGGTGGCCTCGTCCTTGACCGGGCGGGTCGGTGGCCGCATCGCCGTCATCAGCTCCAGCCCCGTCACGGCCGTCGAGCCGCGCGGGGTGAGCACCCGGGAGGCGAACACACCCAGGACGCGGGCCAGATCAGCGGGGTGCAGCCGGTCGGCGCCGCCCCAGGCCCGGCTGTCCAGGGCCTCCCACGGCAGGATCGCCAGCTGTACGCACTGCCGCCTGCCGCCCTGCGCGGGCCGGTAGACACGCGGCCACGGACCGAAGCCGCGCTGGGTGAGCTTCCACTTGGCCTTGGCGATCTGCCTGACCACCGGGTGGTCCTCCGCCAGGCGCAGGCCCCGGCGGTCCTCCAGCCGCTCCGGCAGACCGAACCGTGCCGCGGCCGAGGCGGTCAGCACGATCAGCGGGTCGGCGTCCTTCCCGTGCCGGTGCAGCCGGGCCGCACCGACCCCGGACTCCCGCAGCACCCAGTCCACCAGCTGCGGAATGGTGGTGGCCGGGCACTCCAGCAGCACACCACCCAGGCAGTAGGCGGTGCCGTCGCCGTCCAGCACGGCGAGGGGGCCGTTCGGGAAGCGGGCGTCGGTGGTGGGGGCGGCGGGGGTTGCGGAGGCCGCGGAGGCCGCCGCTCGCGGTCGGGAGGGCCGGCGTGATGGGGGTACGGGGCTGGGAGTCCTGACCGATGGGGGTACGGCGGCAGGGGCAGGGGCGGGGCGGTGGGTGCTCGGGGAGGTTCCGGGCGCCGGGGGGATGTGGTCGTGGGTGGGTGCGGGGGGAGGTACGGAACCGGGGGCGTGGTCGGGCCCGGCGGGTCCTCCGGGGGCAGCCGGTGCGGGAACGGGCGCGGGTGCGGTCCCCGGGAGCGGGTGCGGTCCCGGTCCGGCGAGAGCGTCCGACGCCGGAACGCGCCTCGTGGGGGTGTCCGTTCGGGGAGCGAGTCCGGCGGGGGCGCCCGGTCGGGGAATGTCCCCGGTGGGAGCCCCCGCCTCCGGATCGGTCGCCGACTCGCTCACCGTCCCGGTCGCCGACTCGCTCGCGGTCTCGGCCATCGACTCGGTCGCCGTGTCGGTCGCGGTCCCGGTCACCGACTCGGTCGCGGTCCCGTTGGCCGTCTCACTCACCGTCTCGGCCGGATACTTCGCCGCCCAGCCCTCCAACAGCCGCTGGTACGCCTGGCGTTGGGGCGGGCGGGGCTCGGACCGGCCGCTCTCCCAGTTCTTCACCGTCTGCTTCGTCGTCCGCAGGACCTGAGCCAGACGGGCCTGGCTCACGCCGGACGCGTCACGCAGCCGTGCCCGCTCCCCCGGCGGCGGCAACTCGGGTTCGCCCGCCAGCAGTTCGTCCACCGCCGCGAACAACTCTTCCTGGCTCGGCTTCTGCTGCACACGCCACCTCCGCCCCGCACGCTAGCAGTACTTAACCTTGGATTGCACCTAACTCTTATCCCTGTGCCGACAGGTCGCCTCCATCGTCGTCGGAGGGCGTGGCGCGGCCGGAGGCGGTGTCGATCACCTCGTCCAGCAGGGCGCGGGAGCGGAGCAGATCGCCGATCATCCGGTCGATACGGTCCCGCTCCGCGGTCAGGTCGGCGACCAGCTTGCCGTCGGCGGTCTCGGAGGGGCCTCCGTCCGCGTCCCGCATGCACGGAAGCAGTTGGGCGATCTTCGAGCTGCGCAGCCCCGCCGCGTAGAGCTCCTGGATGCGTATCACCCGGTCGACGGCGTGACCGGCGTACTCGCGGTGCCCGCCCGGGGTGCGGGAGGCGGTGAGGAGCCCCTGCTGCTCGTAGTAGCGCAGCGACCGCTCGCTCACCCCGGTACGCCGGGCCAGCTCACCGATCCGCAAGGCCCACCTCGTGTCCGGTCGACTTGAATCTGACACTGATGTCACATTCTACGGTGTCGGCATGTCCACCACGAGCAACACCTCACGCCTCTTCGAACCCACCGGCCTGGGTTCTCTCGACCTGCCGAACCGCCTGGTCATCGCGCCGATGACCCGCAACCGCGCGACCGCCGAAGGCGTCCCCACCGAGCTGGTCGCCCGCTACTACGCGCAGCGGGCCTCCGCGGGCCTGATCATCGCGGAGGCCGCCACGCCGAACGCCGTGGGGCAGACCTATCCGAACATCACCGCCATCCACACCGCCGCGCACGTCGCCGGGTGGCGGCGGGTCACCGAGGCCGTACGCGCGGCGGGCGGCCGGATGTTCCTGCAGCTCCAGCACGGCGGTCGTGTCGGCCATCCCGACACCAGTGGCCTGTGGCCCCTCGCCCCGTCCGCGATCCCGCTCCCGGAACGGATCCACACGCCCACCGGGCGCCAGGACGCCGTCGTTCCCCGGGAGATGACCGCCGAGGACATCCGGTCCACGATCGACGACTTCGCCGCCGCGGCACGCAAAGCCGTCGACGCGGGCTTCGAGGGGGTCGAGGTGCACAGCGCCAACGGCCATCTCCTGCACCAGTTCCTGTCCCGCAACACCAACCACCGCACCGACGCCTACGGCGGCTCCGTAGCCCGCCGCGTCCGCTTCACCACCGAGGTCGTCGACGCGGTCGCCCGGGCGATCGGCCCCGAGCGGGTGGGCCTGCGGATCTCGCCCGGCAACACCGTCAACGGCATCGACGAGGGCGCCGCCGTCCCCCTGTACACGGCACTCACCGATGAGGTGTCCGGCAAGGGTCTGGCCTACCTCCACCTCACCTTCGCCGACCCGGACAAGCCCGTCTACCAGCACCTCCGCCGGCTCTGGCCCGGCACCCTCGTCGCCAACCCCGTCCTGCCCGCCGACCGGATCCCCGCCGACGGCGGCAGGCAAGCGGCCGAACGCCTCCTGTCGGCCGGAGCCGACCTCATCGCCCTCGGCCGCCCCTTCCTCGCCAACCCCGACCTCGTCGAACGCCTGCGCATCGGCGCCCCCGTCAACCCCGTCCGCGACAAGTACCTGATGTACGTCGGCGGCGAGACCGGCTACACCGACTACCCCACTCTCTCCCCCACCGTCCCCTGCACACCGAATCGGTGACTTCGGGTCCGCCGGGAACGGGTGCGTACGCGCCTTCGGCGGGCCCATGGACACGTTCTGACCGCGATGCACAGGCCCTGGGCCGACGACCTCCGGGGAGGCGTTCACCGACCCGTCCACGCCCTCGACAAATACACCCTGACCTGGTGTTCTCTTGGATTTCACCTAGGCTGACGACCTCTGTCGGAGTCCATCGGAGGGGGACTTGGTGAGTGACGAAGCCATCGGGTACGACGCCGCCCACATCGAGGTGCTGGAGGGGCGGGAGGCCATTCGGAAGCGGCCCGGCATGTACGTGGGCTCCACGGGCGAATTCGGCCTGCACCAGCTGGTGTTCGAGGTCGCCGACCTGGCGGTGACCGAGGTCCTGGCCGGCCGGGCCGGAGCCGTCGGCATCGTCCTCACGGCGGACGGCGGTGTACGGGTCTGCGACGACGGGCCGGGCGTCCCCGTCGAGGCCGCCGGTCACACCCGCGGTCCCGGGCTCGAATCCCGGCTGACCCGCACGGTCTCGCGGACGGAACCCGACGACCGCCGCTCCGTGCACCTGGGTCTCGCCGGCGTCGGCCCCTGCGTCACCAACGCCCTCTCCAGCCGCCTGACGGCCGAGGTGCGGCGCGACGGGGTCCGGTGGGTCCAGGAGTACAGCCGTGGCCTGGCGGTCACCGCCCCCACCGCCGTGGGCCCGGCCGTCGACAGCGGAACCTCCATCGCCTTCCGGGCGGACGCCGACATCTTCCGGACCGTGCGGTACTCGTTCGCCGCCCTGGCCCAACGCTTCAGGGAACTGGCCTTCCTGAACCGGGACCTGGACATCACACTGACCGACGAGCGCTCCCCCGGCGAGATTCGGTCGCTGCGGTTCCGATTCCCGGGCGGACCACGGGACTTCGTCGCCTTCCTCGACGCGCGTTCAGGGCCACCCGTCCACCCGGACGTCATCGGCTTCGAACGGGAGGACCCACGGATGGCGGGCACCGCGGAAGTGGCCCTGCGGTGGTGCGCCGGCGACGAGGAACAGGTCCAGAGCTTCGCGAACAGCCGCCCCACCCCCGGAGGCGGCACGCACGTGGCGGGCTTCCGCGACGGCCTGACGGCCGCGCTCAACGCGTACGCGCGCCGACGCCGGCTGCTGACCGCGACGGACCCCGATCTCGGCGCCGACCGGATCGGCGAGGGCCTGACGGCGGTCGTGTCGGTGAAGCTGGACCAACCCCAGTTCCTCGGCGCCACAAGGGCTCAACTGGGCGACACCGCGGTGCGTACCGGCGTCGCGGAGGCCGTCCGCGAACACCTCGACTCATGGCTGGAGGCCCACCCGGAACAAGCCGCGGCCGTCGTCCGGCGGATGCTCCAGGGCTCTGGGGCTGCCGGAGGCCGTCAGTAGCGTTGCGTATGCGGCTACGTAATCGTGGGGTGGGGGTGCCGCGTCGGGGTGGTGGGGCTGTGGGGGCTGGTTGGATGCGGGCATCGGCGGCGCGCTGTGCGGGAGGGAGATGTCGATGTCCGAGCATGGGATCGAGGATCTGGTCGAGGAGTCGATTCGCCTTCTGGACGCCCGCTCCGAGCCGGGCGACCCACGTGTCCGGGAGTGGTTCGCGACGCTGTACGCCTTCCAGGACGGGTACGACTGCTCGTTCACGCGCTTCCGTGTGCTGGACATCCTGCTGCGTCGTGGGCACACGTACCGCTTTCCGGTCGAGCGGCACCCCGACTACGCCGCGCGCGCCGCGTACTTCGACGCGCTCACGGAGTTCACTGGACTGCGCGCGTTCGACGAGGACGCCCTCGACTTCGACGGTTACGGCTCCTGGCTCGAAGACGGCTATGTCGAGCCGCCGTTCCTGTACTGCGACGCCGGCACCGCGCTGTGGCGGCGCATGGTCGCCGTCGGCGAACTCCAGGGTTCCGACGCGGCCGCGCCGCGCCGCACCCCGCTGATCGACGTGGTCCACGAGATCGCCGTCGCCGCCGAGAAGGAACGCGACCACGAACTCATCGGCGAGTGGTACGCGTTCGGCTGCGAAACCCTTCTCGGCGGCCCGGCGGGCTGCCCCTTCGATGTCGCCGAACTCGCCGAGATGCCCGCCGTACGGGATCTGCGCGCCATCGTCGACCGCACCGACGCTCTGCCCATCGCCCAACGCTCGCGCCACGCGGCCCCCGTGGAGTTCGCCGACCACGACGACCTCGAAGCCTGGTGGTGGCGACTGCCGCCGATCCGGTGAGGCCGACGTGGCCGGTGATTACGGCCGACATGTTCGACGGTCGGCTCTGGAACGGTCGCCGCGCGGACACACCCCGCGACCCGGCGTTCGTGGATCCCTCGGTACTGGAACAGCCCGGGCTCACGCGTGAGCATGCGCGACGACGCGGTCCGGCTGCCCGGCTGCCCGGCGTCTAGGTACCGGCGCCGGGACAAGTTGAGTACGCGCACTCAAGGTCCGGGGCGGTGCGCGCGGCGACGATGGGGGTCATCCTCACCGAGATCGGGAGACCCCATGTTCAGCCGCCTCGCCGACGTCCTGGTGCCCGTGTTCGGACGTCTCACGGTGACCGCCGACGCCGGATCCGACGTGGTGCCGGGCAGTATCGTCGCCGCGAACCACACCTCGCTCGCCGATCCCGCCGTCGTTCTCGCCGCGTTGCACCGTCTCGGTGTCCATCCTGTCGTCATGGGCGCCGCCGGCCTGTGGCGGATCCCTGTGCTGGGCCGTGCGCTCGCACGCGAAGGGCACATCCCGGTGTACCGCGGGGACCCGCGCGCCGCCGACGCGCTCGACCTGGCCGCCGAGGCACTGGCGGCGGGCCGGACGATCCTCATCTACGCCGAGGGCGGGATCCCGACGCGCAAGGACGCCGCCGAAGCCGCGCCCGAACCGTTCCGCAGCGGTCTGACCCGGCTCGCCGAACGCAGCGGCGCGCCCGTCGTCCCGGTCGGCCAGGCCGGGGCGCGCCGGGTCACCTCGGGGAACACGGCCAAGCAGCTCGCCGGCCTGGTCACCGCGCCCCTGCGCCGCCCGGACCTGCACGTCCACGTCGGGGCACCGCTCACCCTCACCGGCGGCCACGCCGCGAGCACCCGGCAGGCGCATGCCGCGGTGACGGCCGCCTGGCGCACGGCGGCCGCCCACCTCGGCGAACCGGCCGCGCTCGCCGCGTGACGCGGGGGGGCACAGGGGGCACAGGGGTGCGGCCGTCTCCCTGCGAGCTGAGGGCGCGGGGTCAACTTGCCTGGTGGGACGGTCAATGGACGCCAACAGGTCTTCCTGTGATCACTTGGGCCCGGCACAACCGCCCCTATGACGATCACCACGGCACCGGCGCCCACTCACCACACGCCGGTCGCCCTCGCGCGGGGGTTCCTCACGGCTGCTGTCCGTGGTGTTCGCGCCGGCCGGTACGGACGTTCCCCGGTTCGACCTCGACTCCCTGCCCTACGACCGCGTCCCCGCCCTGGTCCGGGAGGCCAGGACCACGCTCGGGGTCGGCTCTCCCCCGGACCTGGCAGCTGACCGCCGACGCCCACCCCGGCTCCCTCACGATCCGCGTCACCGTGACCGGACCCGACGGCGGCGCCTCGCTCGACGCGGACACCCACGGCAAGGTGCTGCGGCGCGGCCCGGCTGCCTGAGCACGCGGCCCCGCTTCCTGCGTACCCACCCCGGCTTCCCGCGTACGCGCCCGTACCGGGCGGAGAGTGAGCTCCGCCCGGTACGGGCCGGGGGCAGCGCGTGCCGTTTCCGGTCGCGCCGCGTATCTCGGCCTCCGGCTCGCGGGGGGGGGAGGGACGCGAAGCCGGTGGCCGAAGCGGGGGTCAGGCGGCGGGGATCAGGCGCCGGCCTGCAGTTCCGCGAGTTCGGCCTCCAGGTCGGCCATGGCCTCGCCGCCGGCCATGAGGTCGGTGATCTCCTCGCGGGTGCGTTCGCCCTTGCGGAAGTCGTCGGCCTTCTGACCGCGGATGAGGACGGCGAAGTGGTCGCCGACCATCATGGCGTGGCGGACGTTGTGGGTGACGAGGATGACGGCGACGCCCTTGGCGCGGGCCTGCATGATGATGCGCAGGACGTGGGCGGCCTCTTTGACGCCGAGGGCGGCGGTGGGTTCGTCGAGGATGAGGACGTTGGCGCCGAAGTAGACGGCGCGGGCGATGGCCAGGGCCTGGCGCTCGCCGCCGGAGAGGCTGCCGACGAGGCGGGCGCCGTCGGTGACGCGGGTGATGCCGAGGGACTGCATCTCGCGGACGGCGATCTCGCCCGCCAGTTTCTTGTCGAACAGCTTGAACGGACCGAAGCCCTTGGTGGGTTCGGCACCCACGAAGAAGCAGCGGCCGACGCCCATCAGCGGGAACGTACCGCCGAACTGGTGGACGGTGGCGATGCCCTGGGCGCTGGCGTCACGCGGGCTGTCGAAGACGGCCGGGGCGCCGTTGACCTCGATGGTGCCGGTGGTCGGCTTGTGGAACCCGGAGAGGATCTTGATGAGGGTCGACTTGCCGGCGCCGTTGTCGCCCAGCAGACACAGCACCTTCCCGGCGTCCACCTCCAGGGAGATGTCCTGCAGCGCGTGGGTGCCGAGGAAGGACTTGCTGATGCCGTTCAGGCGCAGCAGGGGTGCGGTCATGGTCAGGCCTTCTTCGCGGAGCGGGGCTTGTGGGACAGGGCGAGCCGACGGAACGTGTTGTTCATCAGCACCGCCGCGAGGATCAGGACACCGAGGATCAGGGCGGCCCAGTCGGAGTTCCAGCCGGTGAAGTAGATGCCCTGGTTGACGATGGCGAAGGTCAGGGTGCCGAGGACGACGCCGACGACCGAGCCGTAGCCGCCCTGGAGCAGTACGCCGCCGATGACCACGGCGATGATCGAGTTGAAGACGAAGGACTGACCGTTGGCGACCTGGGCGCCGTTGTACAGGATGGTCTGGATCACGCCGACGAGGGCGGCGCAGAACCCGCTGGCCATGTACAGGGAGATCTTCACGCGGGCGACCGGGATGCCGTTGGCGCGGGCGCTCTCCTTGTCACCGCCGATGGCGAAGATCCAGTTGCCGTACGGCATGGCCTGGAGCAGCACGGTGACGGCGACGGCCACGGCGATCCACCAGAAGATCGCGACCTCGAACTGGCCGCCGATCAGCTGTCCGAAGATCGCCTTGGAGGTGGGGTCGGGGGCGATGGCGACGCTGGTGGTGCCGGTCGTGAACCGGGACAGGCCGAGGGTGAGCCCGGAGAGTGCGAAGAGGGTGGCCAGGGTGACGACCAGGGAGGGGACGTTGCTCCTGGTGACCAGGATCCCGTTGAGCAGGCCGGTCAGCAGTCCGAGGGCGAGGGCGAGCACGATGCCGACGATCATCGGCGCGCCCCAGTGCCCGGACACGATGGCCAGCGTCATCGAGCTGCCCGCGAGTACCGAGCCCACGGACACGTCGAGTTCGCCGGCGATCATCAGCAGCCCGACGGGGATGGCGATGATGCCCAGCTCGGCGGCGATGTTCAGCCAGCTCGCCGCGCCCGCCTGGGCGAGGAACTTCTCACCGCCGAAGATCGCGAAGAAGACGAAGACGCTCAGTGTGCCGATGAGCGCCCCGGCCTCGGGGCGATGTCGCAGTTGCCCCAGCCGGCTCTCGGACCGCTGCGCCGGTATGACGGCGGTCTCCGGGCCTGCCGTCGTCTTCGGGAGGGAGGTTGTCATCGGTCTGGTACCACCTTTGTGGATCTCGGATGTGCGGCGCGGTGTGCGCCTGGGGAGGTGCCGGGTCCGGGCCGGGGCCCGGCACCTCCGCGTGGAACGCGGGACGCGGAACGCGGATGGGAGGGAGCGACGGGCTGGGCGTACGCGTCAGCGGACGCCGGCCTTCGTGCCCGCGATCGCCTCGGCGACGTTGTCGGCGGTGACCAGGAGCGGACCGGTCAGGAGCGGGTTCTGCGGCGGGAGCACTCCGTAGGACAGGTACTGGTTGGCTATCGACACCGCGTAGAAGCCCTGGAGGTACGGCTGTTGGTCGATGGCGAACAGCTGCTTGCCCTCCTTGACGCGGCTGAGCTGGCTGTCCGAGAGGTCGAAGGTGCCCAGCTCGACCTTGTCGGCGGCGCTCGCCTGCTCGATCGCGGCGGCGGCGCTGTCCGCGTCCTGGACGCCGATCGTCACCAGGGCGTCGATGCTGTCGTCCTTCAGCAGGGCGCCCTTGATGGCCTGGGTCACCGCGGACGGGTTGCCGAAGTTGGAGGAGGGCAGGGGCAGTTGCTTGGACTTGGCGCCCTTGGTCTTGGCACCGTCGGCGATGCCGTCGCAGCGGGCCTCCGAATTCGCCGCGCCGGGTACGGTGTTGACGCACAGGATGTTCTTGGCGCCCTCTTCGGCGAACTTGACGCCACCGGCCTTGCCGGCCTCGTAGTCGTCCGATCCGATGTACTTGAGCGATCCGGTCTTCTCGGCCGCGTCGACACCGCCGGCGTTGTAGATGAAGACCGGCACGCCCTGCTTCACGGCCTGCTTGATCGCGTCGTCCTGGTTCTCGGGCACCCAGTCCGGTACGACGATCGCCGACGGGTTCTGCGACAGCGCGGTGAGCGTCAGCTTGGCGGCGTCCGGACCGAGGTTGTCGTACGTCTTCGGGCCGAGGAACGTCACCGAGCCGCCGCCGGTCTTCACCAGCTTGGCCGCGTCCTCGCCGCCGCGCTTCACCGCGGACCAGAACGGGTCGTCGGGCTTGCCGCCGATGACGTAGATGGCGTTCTTGCCGCCCTTCGCGGCGGGGGCCGATCCGCCCTCGCTCGCCGTGGCCTGTGCCGTGTCGCCCGTGGCCTTGCCGCTGCTGCACCCGGTCAGCGCGGTCGCCGCCGCGGCGAGCACGCTCGCCCCGGCCAGAACTCTTCTGGAGAGGCGACGGCCGCGGGGCGGCCGTCCGATCTGAGTGCGTTCCATGTGCGGGTGCTCCTTCATGTACTTCGGATCGCTATATGAGCATTTATCTCCCCGTGACCTGAGAGTGGGGCCCTGGGTGCGGGGAAGTGGGGAGGGTCCTGCGGCCGTACGGCCGGTGCGGCCGCGCCCGGCGGACTTAAAGCGCTTTAAGCGGTGCGCAGAGCATGCTTCTGTTTCGGGGACGTGTCAAGGGTTTGTTCGTACATATGCGGGCCCGCCGGAGAGCGCGTTATTCGGTGGCCGTCCGTTCCGGCGGGTTGTCAGGCTCGTCGTATGAGTTACGTCCTCTACCTCTGACCGGGCGCCGGGCTCCGCTCGTCACCGAGGTGTGCCTCCTTCCGGAGGAAGAGAAACGTGACCGCCTCAGCTTTGCCCGACGGCGTCAACTGAGCGCCACCCGGGCCGAGTTCACCCGGTCCGGACGACGACGCCCGTAGCGGCTTCCGTGCCGCTACCACCACCGGTGGCGGTCGGAGGCGATGCGGCGGTCGCCGAGGGGCTGTGGCTCCAGGGCGTTGCCTTTGGGGAAGACCTTCCGGTAGTGCGCCAGCGCGGTGGCGGACGCCTGGACGGGATGGGTCAGCAGGTTCCAGCGCACTCCGGGGAGGTAGGGGCAGGTGGTGGTGGAGCCGACGTAGCGGTAGGACTCGGTGCAGGAGGGCAGCAGGGCGTCGAGTTCCACCTCGTCGACCGTCCAGGGCTCGTCGGAGCGGCGGGCCGAGGTCAGCAGGCGGTCCAGGGAGTCGTTGGCCTGCCCCGGGTGGACGAAGACGCCGATGACCGCGAACCCGCTGTCCGCCGCCCCGCCCGTACCGACGTCATCGGTCACACGCTGGTACTTCATGTGCTGTTCCATCGGGAACGCCACCCCGCCGACGGTGTGTTCGGACGGTGTGTGCCAGTGCACGTCGACCAGTCGGTGGAGGTCGGAGCCCACCCGCAGCAGACACTCCTCGCCGTGCCGCGGTACGGCCTTCACGGTGCCCTCGTCGTCGCGCACGCAGTCGGGGCGGCCGCCCTGGACCGGACGGCGCCCGGGCCGGTCCCTGTCGTGCCCGTCCTTCTCGGGATCGTCGAAGTGCAGGTCCAGTTCCAGTCGCGTCGGGTGGTGGAACCGCAGGGGCGGCAGGGCGGACGAGTCGGTGTCCTGCGGCCGGATGTCGACCGGGCTCAGCTTCGTCGGCGGATTCTTCGACGGGGTGCCGAGGGCGGACGACGCGGACGCGGTCTGGGACATGGGCGGACACCTTCGGCTGGGTCGGGGCTCTGGGCGGCTTTCACCGCATACCTCCCCCTGGGGTCGCGACGGAACGCGCAAGCTCACCTGGACTACTGAACGGGCGGCACGGCCTTGACGACCGACGCAGGCGCCCCCGCCGGGGAGGCGGAGCGCGTCATGCCCCCGGGAGAGCTCGCCGTCGTCATGACCCGGTGAGCGCGACCTCCAGGGCCTCGCCCGTCATCTCGATCACCGTCACGTCGTCCCGCATGGACGCCGGAAGGTGGGCGTGTTCCTCCGCCCGGCACACGACCCCGCCCCCGCTCGGGTCGAAGACGACCGCCCCGAGCCGGGAGACCAGTTCGGCGACGATGTCCCACACGGCTCCGGCATGCGGGCGGTGCACCGCGATACACCGGGCGTCGGCGAAGATCTCGGCCTCGCTGCCGTCGGAAGCCCGGACCCAGAATTCGAGACCCCCGTCCTTGCCCGTGCCCGCCGTGAGCCGGGGGTCCCCCACCTCGTGCGGTTCCAGGACGGCCCGGATCGACGCCGGGTCCAGCGGCACGGGCTCCTCGCCGCCGTCGGCGAACTTGAAGATCATCGGGCTCCAGCCCATCAGGACTTCTCCCCCGCTCTCATGCCCCCTCACGCCCACAGCGCGCGCAGGGCCGCGTTGACGGTGGCGGGCTGTTGGGTGTGCGGGTAGTGGCCGGGGACGCGGAGGAGTCGGGCGCCGATCGTGTCGGACAGTGCCTCGGCGCAGGCGATCAGGGCCTCGCCCACGTAGGTGCGGTACAGGTCGGGTGCGTCCTGCCAGGTCCCGCAGATCACCAGCGTCGGCCAGGGGGCGGCGCGCAGCGGTTCCAGGGGCGCCGTCGCCTCCCAGATCGGGCGTTCGCGCATCGAGGTGGCCACGGCGCGGAGGCGCTGGGGAGTGGGGTCGGGCATGGGCATGCCGATGCCTTCCGTGGAGGCGCGCAGGTACTCCTCCGGTGTCACCGACTCCGGCACACCGGCGCTGTCCCGCACCCGCTCCATCATGGTCTCGATCACCGGGTGACCGGCGGCCGCCGAGAACGCGGAGGGCTGGATCAGGGTCAGCGAGCGTACGAGGTCGGGGCGGCGCGCGGCGGCCAGCATCGCGGCCAGACCGCCGTTGCCGTGGCCGACCAGATGCGCTCCGCCGTCCTGGGCCGCCAGCAGTTCCACCAGGTCGTCGGCGTCGGTGTCGAAGTCGCTGCGGTCGGTGTCGGGGCTGTCGCCGTAACCCCGGCGGTCCACCAGCAGCAGGCGGTGACGGTCGGCCAGCGGTCGCTGCGCCGCGAACCCGTATGTCTCGTCGCTGCCCCACGTGAAGATGTTGTGCGCGAAGACCGCGGGCGGCCCCCCGCGTTCGGTCTCGTCCCAGACCGTCACGTGGATCGGGGTCATCGGCGAACTTCCTTCCCGTCGCGGGGCGGGCGCGTCGGCGCGGTGTGCGGACAGTCTGTCAGCACCCGTAATTCGCTCCCGTGAGGCCCCGGTTGTGGGGGACGATGATCGGCATGACGACTTGAAGAGCACGGAACGAGCGGCTGATCTGGCGCAGGGTCGCGACCTGGGACACGGTCGCCGACGGGGACCGGCGGATCTGCGCCGACTGCGGGACGCCCGTCCGCTCGTACAAGTACCGCTTCCACCCGCCCGAGTCCGCCTCCTACGAGCGGTGCGTCGGGCTCGCGTGGTGCACCGGCTGCCGGATCTACTGCGGCTCGCTGGTCCATGTGCCCCGCGCCCAGGTCATCGTCGATCCCCTGGCCTCGCTGCCGGACGACGAGCGGGAACGCCTTGTGCGGAACGACGTCAGGCTGATCAAGTTCCTGGAGCGACAGGCTCGGCAGGAGAGAGGGGACGAGTAATGGCCTCGCGGAGTTCGCAGATCTCGCGAATCCCACAGATCGCGCAGATCCCGCAGGGTGTCGGGGACGTGCTGGAGGGCGGGAGCCCGTTCGGTGATCCGTGGCAGGGGGTGGACCGGGAGCGGTTGGCGCGGGCCGTGCGGGAGCAGGTGGCGCGGCCGGTGGCCGGGGTGGACGACATGGCGTCGTATCTCGCGGCGCAGGTGGCGGACATCTCGCATCGGGAGGTGGTGGGGCCGCTCCTCGACGGGGGCGGTGCCAGTGGTGTCGTGGTGCGGCGGGGCGCGGTCATCGCCTCGTGGGGCGAGCCGGGGCGTGCGGAGATGGCGTACAGCGCGACCAAGAGTGTGCTGTCGCTGGTGGCCGGAGTCGCCTTCGACGACGGGCTGTTGCGGCTGGACGAGCCGGTGTCCGACTCCGTCGGTCTGCCACAGTTCACCGACTCCCCTGGGCGCGCGATCACTTGGCGGCACCTGCTCGACCAGACCAGCCAGTGGGAGGGCGAGCTGTGGGGCAAGCCGACGCGTGTCGACGCGCAGAGCACCCGTGAGGGTACGGAGTCGGCGGGCGGGCCGCCCGGCGAGGGCTGGGCCTACAACGACGTACGGGTGAACCTCACCGCCCTCGCGCTCACGGTCCTCCTGGGCCGCGCCCTCCCGGACGTCCTGCGCGACCGGATCATGACGCCGATCGGCGCCTCCGACGGGTGGTCGTGGCACGGCTACGACACCTCCGTCGTCGACATCGACGGCGTACGCGTGCCCGTGGTGTCCGGTGGCGCGCACTGGGGCGGCGGCCTGTGGATCAGCGCCCTCGACCTGGCCCGCATCGGCCAACTCTGCCTGCGCGAAGGGGTGTGGGGCGGGCGCCGGGTCGTCTCGCGGCGATGGATCGAGGAGTTGTGGACGCCCTGCCGGGTCAAGCCGAACTACGGCCTGTCCTGGTGGCTGAACGACGACCGCACGGTATGGCCCTCGGCCCCCGCCACCGGCCGCTGCGCCCGCGGCAACGGCGGCAACCACCTGCTGTGGGTGGACCCGGCGCGCGACCTGGTGGTCGGCTCACGCTGGGGCGCGGACGTCGAGACGCTCCTGGCGGATGTGTCGCGGGCGGTGGCGCCGGGCGGGTGAGCTGCGACGGTCCCCGAAATCCAGTGTGCGCGAGGACCTCCCCCACGTGACAATCAGGGACCACCAAGGGGAGGAACACATGAGCCAGGCCCACCTGACTCTTCACGAGCTGCTGCCGCCGGACGAGTTGGCGGCGGCGCTCGAAGCGGGACACGTCACGCGCAAGTCGCACCCGGAACTGCCGTTGTCCATCTACACGTACACGAGGACATGCCAGTACGAGCGCGTGTGGACCCGCGTGACCACGCGCTGCCGCGGACTCGTGGCCGAGGACGGCACCGGGGAGATCGTCGCGCTTCCGCTGCCGAAGTTCTTCAACGTCGGTGAGCACGAGACCGGTCAGCCGTACGCTCCGAGTCTCCCGGACGAGCCGTTCGAGGTGTACGACAAGGTCGACGGCAGTCTGGCGGTGGTGTTCCACTACGCCGGAGCGTGGCGGGTCGCGTCCAAGGGGTCGTTCATCAGCGTCCAGGCCACCTGGGCGCAGCGGCTGCTCGACGGGAAGGACACCTCCGGTCTCGTGCCCGGGGTGACCTACCTCGCCGAGATCCTGTACCCGGAGAACCGGATCGTCGTCGACTACGGCGACCGGCGTGATGTGGTGCTGCTGGCCGCGTTCGCCAAGGACGGTACGGAGATTGCCCTGGCGGAGGCCGCGAAGGGCTGGGACGGCATCGGCTCGGTGGTCACCGTCCGGCCCGCGCTGCCACTCGCCGAACTGCTGGCGATGACGGAGGGCAACCGGCTGCCGGGCGGTGTGGCGGCCACGGGCACCGACGCGGAGGGCTTCGTGCTGCGCTTCGCCTCGGGTGTGCGGGCCAAGGCCAAGTTCGCCGAGTACGTACGGCTGCACAAGGTGCTCACCGGTGTGACCGAGCGGGACATCTGGCGCGGTCATGGCATCCAGCGGTTCGCGGGGCTGCCCGCCAAGCAGATCGCCCAGGCGCTGAACTGCTCGGCCGAGGACGTCGTCGCGTCCGGCGGCCGGCCGCTGGACGCGCTGCTCGAACAGGTGCCGGACGAGTTCGACGCGTGGGTGCGTGGTGTCGTCGCGGGCATCGAGAAGCAGGTGGAGGACCGGGAGCGGGCGATCGACGAGGCGTTCCGGTCCCTCGCGCATCTGGCCGGCGACCGGGGGGCGTTCGCCCGCGCGGTGCGGGAGCTGCCGGACGCGGCCGTACGGCCCGCCATGTTCCAGCGCCTGGACGGGCGAACGACCGAACTCGTGACGTACCGTTCCACCCGGCCGGAGGCGTCCGACCCCTTCAAGAACGACGAGGAGAACTGACCGTGCCCGTGGTACACGTCATGACGGGCCTTCCCGCCTCGGGGAAGACGACGGCAGCCCGCAAGCTGCAGGCGGAGTCGGAGGGGCGGATGCGCCGCGTCAACCTCGACGATCTGCGGCAGATGCTCGACATCCCGCTGCCGGAGGGGGCCGAGCGTCGGTCGTTCGCGCACGAGCAGACCGTGCTGGCGATCCAGGACGCGGCGGTGCGGGCGGCCGTCGAGGGCGGTTTCGACGTCGTGGTGGACAACACGCACATGACACCGCACATCCCGAAGCGGCTGAAGGCGGCGGTGGCGGGGCTGGCCACCTTCGTGGTGCACGACTTCACCGACGTACCGGTGGAGGAGTGCCTGCGGCGCGACGCCGAGCGGGAGCGGCCGGTCGGCGAGGAGATCATCCGGATCCTCGCGGACAAGCACGCGAAGTCCCGCAAGGGCGGCTGGCGGCTCACCGCGGAGTGGCTGAACGACGAGCCCGCCGTCGAGCCGTACATCGCCGACCCGGCACTGCCCTCGGCGGTCATGTGCGACATCGACGGCACCCTCGCCCTCCGGGGCGACCGGGGCGCCTACGACTTCACGCGCTGCGGGGAGGATCTGCTCAACGAGTCGGTACGCGGGGCGCTGCGGGCATTCCGCAGCGCCGACGGTGACGTCCTCGTCCTGCTCTCCGGGCGCGGTGAGGAGCACCGCGAGCGGACGGAGTCGTGGCTGCGCGCGCACGAGGTGCCGTACGACGAGCTGTGGATGCGGGCCGCCGGGGACCAGCGTCGTGACGACGTGGTGAAGGCGGAGCTCTTCGACCGGCATGTACGGCATCGCTTCGCCGTACGGGTCTCGCTGGACGACCGCGACCGGGTGGTCGCCGTGTGGCGCCGGATGGGTCTGCCGACCTGGCAGGTCAACTACGGCAGCTTCTAGTACGGCGGCTGCCGGCGCGGCGGCTTCCGGTCGGCGGGGCGGGGCCGGTGCGCGGGCCGGGCGGGCCGTGGGCGCCCGCTGGTAAAATGGGGGCACGCTTCGACACCGCCGGGGCCCGTACCGAGGGGTACGGGCCCCGGGGCGTTCCGGGCGCCAGACCAGGAAAGGTTCCCCATGAACGCGAAGCCGTCGCCCTCCGAGCCCGCGCCCGCCGGCCGGCCCCCGCACGCCTCGGCGTCGCCGGCCGGGTCCTTCGACGCGCTGGGGCTGCCGCCGGAGCTGCTGCGGACCATGACCGGTCTCGGGGTGACGGAACCCTTCCCGATCCAGGCGGCGACGCTGCCCGACGCGCTGGCCGGCCGCGATGTCCTCGGCCGGGCGCGGACCGGCTCGGGCAAGACGCTGGCGTTCGGCCTCGCGCTGCTCGCCCGTACGGCGGGTCTACGGGCAGAGTCGAAGCGACCGCTCGCGCTGGTCCTGGTCCCGACCCGGGAGCTCGCGCAGCAGGTCAGCGACGCGCTGACGCCGTACGCGCAGGCGCTGAAGGTGCGGCTGGCGACGGTGGTCGGCGGGCTGTCGATCAACAAGCAGCAGGCGGCGCTGCGGACCGGCGTCGAGGTGCTCGTCGCGACGCCGGGGCGGCTGGCCGACCTGGTGTCGCGCCGGGACTGCCATCTGCATCAGGTACGGATCACGGTGCTGGACGAGGCGGACCAGATGTGCGACCTGGGCTTTCTGCCGCAGGTCTCGGAGATCCTGGACCAGGTCCACGCCGACGGGCAGCGGCTGCTGTTCTCCGCCACGCTCGACGGCGACGTGGACCAGCTGGTGCGGAACCATCTGCACGACCCGGTGCTCGCATCGGTCGACCGGGTCGCGGGCTCGGTCACCACGATGGAACACCATGTGCTGAACATCCACGGCGCCGACAAGTACGCGACCGCGACCGAGATCGCCGCGCGGGACGGCCGGGTCCTGATGTTCCTGGACACCAAGGCCGGCGTGGACCAGTTCACCCGGCATCTGCGGGCCAGCGGTGTACGGGCCGCCGCGCTGCACAGCGGGAAGTCGCAGCCGCAGCGCACGCACACACTCGGGCAGTTCAAGGACGGCGCGGTCACCGTCCTTGTGGCCACCAATGTCGCGGCGCGCGGCATTCACATCGACGCGCTCGACCTCGTCGTCAACGTCGACCCGCCCGCCGACGCCAAGGACTATCTGCACCGGGGCGGGCGCACGGCGCGTGCCGGGGAGTCCGGGAAGGTGGTCACCCTGGTCACCCCCAACCAGCGGCGCGACGTGAACCGGATGATGTCCGACGCCGGGATCCGCCCCACGGTCACCCAAGTGCGGTCCGGCGAGGCCCAGTTGACCGCGATCACCGGGGCGAAGCGGCCTCCCGCCGGGACCAGGACCGCCACGGGCAACGCCCCCTTCCGCGGCCTCGGCACCCGTCCGGGCCGACCCGCGAAGGAGTCCCGCAAGACCGCCGAGGCCCGCAAGGCGGCGGAGGCCCGCGCGGCGGCCCGGGTGCGCAAGGGGCGCTGAGGGCGACAGACGCCGACCGACACCGGCCGACCTCCGTCGGTCGGCACCCGCTGGCCCCGGCCGACCTCGGTCGCCGGATCGGGCTCAGGTGCCAGGTGCGAGACCTAGGCCGGCGAGCGCTACCAGGCCGGTGGCGGTGTGGGCGTCTCCGTTCTCGGTTCCGTTTCCGTCTCCGGCGAGGAGGAGCGTGCGGGCCGATTGGTAGGGGCAGCCCGCCGTGTCGAATGCCGTCGCGGCGGCGAGTTGGCGGGGCAGATCACCGTCCAAGAGCGCCTGCGCGCGGTCGAGTTGGGCGGTGGCGACCGGGTTGCCGGTGACCAGCTTCCGGGCGGCGGCGACCCGCTGCCGGGCCTCCGGGTGGCCGGTGAGGACCGATGCCTCGGCCCGCAGGCCCACGTACCAGTGGAGCCAGATCCAGGAGACCCACTTCCACACCTGCTCCGGCTCGGGGGCGACCCGTTCCAGGGCCGCGTCCGGGTCGCCGTGGTGGAGGAGGACCATGGCGTCGAAGACCGCGCCGTAGCCGTGGTGGTGCTCCGCCCCGGTGCCCGCCTCGTCGACGATCGCGAGCCAGGCCGCCCGTGCGTCGTGGTCGCCGCGCAGGCCGTGGATCATGGCGACCGACGCGGCGGCCGGGCCGAGCGAGAACGACCGCTGCCGGCCGCTCCGCCGCCAGGCGTCGAGGAACCGCTCGCCGCCGGTGAGGACGTCGGTGGCGTTGCCCGCGAACGCGTCCGCGACCAGGAGCCAGGACGTGGCGTGGTGTTCCACCTCGGCGAACAGCGGATGATCGGCGAGTTGCCTGCCCCAGCCGCGGGCCTGTGGCAAGTCGCCCACGCCGAGGGCGGTCCCGGCGGCCATGGCGAGGGCGTCCATCCGCTCGTTCGTCGCGGCGGGGGTGTGCGGGACCGGGGCCAGGATCTCGATACGGCGCCGGGCGGCCGCCGCCGCGCCGAAGGGGTCGCCGGCCCAGGTCCGGGCGCCGGAGAGCGCGTCGAGGGCGGCGGACTCGGCCACCGGGTCGCCTGCCCGCCGGGCGAGTGCGACGGCTCGTTCCGCGTAACCGACCGTCTCCTGCGCGGTGTTGTCCACGTCTCCCTGGACCGCGCCGAAGGCGTCCGCGACGACTGCGGCTTCGGCGAGGGCGAGGGCGGCGGCGGCCGTGGCTGCCGTGCCGCTTGGGGCGGTTGGGGCAGTGGGGGCAGTTGGGGCAGTTGGGGGATCGATCAGCGGATCGGGTGCCACATCGGCCCACGGACCGGCCGGCGCGTGGTTCGGCCTGTCGGCCGTCAGAGCGTCGACGCCAGCATCGGCTTCGACCTCGACCTCGACCTCGCCTTCGTCATCGGCCAGTTGTCGTCGCGCCTCCGCGAGCAGCGCGGTCGCCTCGTCCACGGCCGGGAGCACGGTGAACTCGCTGGAGAAGCGGTACGCGACGGTGGCGGCGGCAGCCAGGTCGCAGGCCGCGCCGGCGTTGTCGCCGGCCCGGCGGGCGGCCTCGGCGGCGGCCCGGTGCAGGCGGTACATGTCGTCGCCGAGCCTGCGGCAGCCGGCCACCGCGGCGGCCTCCCGCAGCGCCACGGCAGCGGCGGCGGCCCCGGTCGTGTCACCGGCCACACTGACAGCCACACCCACAGCCGTACCGACCGCCGCACCCACCCCCGCACCGACCGCGAGCATCGCCGCCTGCTCGTACCGCTGCTGGGACTCGCCGAGCAGGGTGCGGGTGAAGGTCAGTTCGGCCAGGGCGAGGGCGAGGCGGTGGGCGTCCGGGCGGCGGTCCGGGCGGTCGGCGGCCCAGGCGAGGGCCGCCCGGAGGTCGTCGGCCAGGGCGTCGAACCGGGCACGCCAGTCCGTACCCCCGGCTCCGGTGAGGGCGTTCGCGCCGGTCAGGCACCAGTCCAGGTGGCGGGAGCGGACGTCCGTCAGCTCGGTGGCGTCGGTGAGCCGTTCGGTCCCGTACTGGCGGATGGTCTCCAGCGCCTGGTAGCGGGTGCCGGTCGCGGACGGGGTCGCGGTGAGCAGGCTCTGTTCGGCTAGCCGGCCGAGTCCGTCGGCGATCTCGGCCGCGTCCAGCGGGGCGAACCCGGCCACGGCCGTGGCCGACTCGGCGGTGAACGGCACGACGAACACCGAGATCCGCCGCAGCAGCGCCCGGTCGGCCGGGTCCAGCAGGTCGTGGCTCCAGTCCAGCGCCGCGCGCACCGACCGGTGCCGGTCGTCCGCGCGGGGGCCGCCGGCGAGGATGCGCAGCTGGTCGGAGAGGCCGGCCGTCAGACCGTCCAGGCCGAGGGTGGGCCACCGGGCCGCCGCGAGTTCGATCGCGAGCGCCATGCCGTCGAGCCGTTCGCAGATGGCCGCGATCCGGTCCCGTACGGCCGGTTCCGGGGGTGGGCCGACCGCCGCCGCCCGTTCCAGGAACAGGGTCACGGCCTCCGACTCGGCGCCGCCGTCCCCGGACAGCGGTGGAACCGGGAAGACCCATTCGAACGGCACCAGCATCCGGGCCCGGCTCGTCGCGAGGACCCGGAGCCCCGGGCAGGCGACCAGCAGCCGTTCCAGGAACGGGGCGACCCCGTCGCGTATCTGCTCGCAGTTGTCCAGCACCAGCAGTGCCTGACGGTCCGCCAGGGCGGCGAGCACCGACTCGTCGATACCGCGCCCGGGTTGTTCGCCGACCCCCACGGCCGTCGCGATCGCCGCCCCGACCCGCCCGGGGTCGGTGACCGGGGCCAGGTCGACGAACCACACCCCGTCGGGGAAGTCACCGGCGGCGTCGGCCGCCACCGCCAGGGCGAGCCGGGTCTTGCCCACGCCGCCCGGACCGACCGCGGTCACCTGGCGGCGTGTCTTCACCGCCTCGGCCAGTTCGGCGCGCTCCCGTGTCCGGCCGATGAACGCGGTGAGGGGTTCGGGCAGCGCGGGTGCCGGGCGCGGCCGGTCGGCGCGGGCGAGTTCGGCGGCGCGGGCGAGTTCGGCGGCGCGCCGGGAGAGGGCCCGCCGGTCCGGTTCGTCGAGCTTGCGCAGCAGGGCGGAGACATGCGACTCGACCGTGCGTACGGAGATGAAGAGCCGCGCGGAGATCTCCGCGTTGCTGAGGTGCTCCCCGAGGAGCGCGAGCACTTCGGCTTCCCGGGCCGAGACCGCTGGAGTGGACACCGGCCCATTATCCGTTGATGCGCGTCAAGTGATCCGTGTCCGGGGATCCGTGGCGTCTCCGTGGTGGATTCCGTGCTCACCACGGAGGCGGGCCGTGGCCCCCTGGAGAGAGGCTGTGACCACGGCGATCGCACCCGGCCGAGACACACCGGGCGGATAGCGGCCCGACCACCCAGAGCCGAGGAACCAAGGAGTGACCATGACCGGTTCGTCCGCCGGACCACGCCCCCGTACGGTGCGTCGCCGGGACACGGAGCACCGGCTCGCCCATGACGTCGATGTCTGGGTGGCCAGTGCCTCGCGGGACGGTGTGCCGTATCTGGTGCCGCTGTCCTTCGACTGGGACGGCGAGACGCTGTTGGTGGCGACCCCGGCCGACAGCCCGACCGGCCGCAACCTCGCCGCGACCCGGACCACTCGGCTGGGGCTGGGCCCCACCCGCGATGTGTCCATGATCGAGGGCGAGGTGGAGGTCCTCGGCATCGACGCGTTGCCGAGGGAGCGGGGGGACCGGTTCGCCGCGCGCACCGGGTTCGACCCGCGTGTGTCGGCCACGGCGTACCGCTGGTTCCGTATCATCCCGCGCCGTGTCCAGGCCTGGCGTGAGGCGGACGAGTTGACGGGCCGTGAGCTGCTGCGCGACGGCCGCTGGCTCGGCTGACCACCACGACACCGTAGCCCGGAACGACCCGGACCATCAGACAGTACGAGATCGGCACGAGAGCAGTACGAGAGCAGTACGAGAAGGGAAACCTGCCATGACGAACACCCGCAAGCCCACCCGGAGCGGCGGAACGGCCGAGAAGAAGTTCGACGGGTTCAGTGCCGAGGAACGCGAGGCGATGAAGGAGCACGCCCAGGAGCTGAAGACGTCCGCGCGTCGCGGTCCGCGCGCGGCCAGGGCGGACGGTGAGAGCGATGTGCTCGCGAAGATCGCCGACATGACGGACGCGGACCGGGTCCTCGCCGAGCGGCTGCACGCGATCGTCGCGACCGCCGCCCCGGACCTCTCGCCGAAGCTCTGGTACGGCATGCCCGCGTACGCCAGGAACGGCAAGGTCGTCTGCTTCTTCCAGAGCGCGCA
The DNA here is from genome assembly GCF_040297125.1 of Streptomyces sp. NPDC001868. Classification (NCBI taxonomy): domain Bacteria; kingdom Bacillati; phylum Actinomycetota; class Actinomycetes; order Kitasatosporales; family Streptomycetaceae; genus Streptomyces; species Streptomyces sp. NPDC001868. The sequence continues at coordinate 553,964 of NZ_JBEOYO010000001.1, forward strand.
GAAGTTCAGGACGAGGTACGCCACTCTCGGCTTCAGCGATCAGGCGCGGCTCGACGAGGGCACCCTGTGGCCCACGACCTACGCCCTGACCGAGCTGACCGCCGACACGGAGGCCCGGCTCGGCGAGCTGATCGGGAAGGCCGCTGCCGCGTAGGGCGCGAAGCCGCGGAGATCCATCAGCAGGGTTCTGGGCCAACTTCCTTCACAGCAGGCCCTCTTGACCGCGATTCCCCTCGCTGGTTCCGTGGGGAGGCTGTTCATGGGAACGCTCCCACACCCGGTGAGAAAGGATCCCCATGCAGACCTCCCCCCACAGGTCCGGCGGACGCGGTCTCGCGGCCGTCCTCACGGCGGTACTCGTCGGCTGTCTGCTGTCGCTGGCCGGCGTCACCCGGGCCCACGCCGCGCCGGGCGACGGCTCGGTCTCCGACCCCCATATCGCCTATGTCGGCCGCTGGGACACGAGTTCCGGTACGACGGCCGTCGCCAACTGGTCCGGCGCGTACGTCCAGACGTCCTTCACCGGCACCACGGTGAAGGTGAGGGCAAGGGACGCGGTCAACTTCTACGCCAGCGTCGACGGCGGCCCCGACGTCTTCCACGCGGGCGTACGCGGCACGGTGAACCTCACCCCCCGCCCCCTCGCCCCGGGAACGCACACCCTGCGGATCACCTACCGGTCCGGGGACACCGTCTTCCAGGGCCTGGTCCTGGACTCCGGTGCCCGCACGGTCGCGCCGGGCTCGTCGGCCGGGCTGATCGAGTTCGTCGGCGACTCCATCACCGCCGGGGCCCTCACCGACCGGCTGGCGCTCGACTCGTACGCCTGGAAGACCGGCGAGCGGCTGGGCATGCGGCACACACGGATCGCGCGGGCCGGCTACTGCCTGGTCGCGCAGTCCGGCTGCACCGGTCTGAGCGGCCAGTTCTTCAAGTCGGCCAGTACGGGCGCCACGGGCTGGGACTTCTCCCGCTACCGGGCGAGCGCGGTCGTCATCAACCTCGGCACCAACGACATCGGGCACGGGGTGACCGGCGCCGCGTTCCAGGCGGCGTACACCGCCTTTCTGCGGGACGTGCGCGCCAAGTACCCGGACGCGTTCCTCTTCGCGGTGCAGACCCTCAAGAAGCGGTACGTCACCGAGACCAGGGCGGCCGTCGGCGCGCGCAACAACGCCGGTGACAGCAGGGTCCGTTACGTCGACACGAGCGGCTGGCTCACCGACGGCGCGGACTACGAGGACGGCAACGGGCATCCCAACGAGGCGGGCCACACCAAGTTCGCGGGGCGGCTGGCCCCGGTGATCAGCGCCGCCCTGAACGGCACGGCGTCCACCGCCGTGCGGGCCGCCGCTCCCGGGCAGCCCGGCGACCCGAACATCAAGTTCGTCGGGCGCTGGGACACCACGACCTCCGCGACGGCGTACACGCCTTACTGGGCCGGTGCCTACTACCGGGTCGGCTTCACCGGGCGGACCGTCCAGCTGAGGCAGCGCGGCACGATCGACTTCTGGGCGCGGATCGACGACGGGCCAGTGAAGTTCTACGACGATGTGAAGGGCACGGTGAATCTCACCCCGGCGGCGCTGCCGGCGGGCCGCCACACCCTTCAGGTCAACTACCAGGTGGTGGCGGGCTCTTACCGCGGTGACGCCGTCTTCCAGGGGCTGGTCCTGGACAGCGGCGCGACGACCTTCGCGCCGTCCGCGCCGAGGAAGCTGGTGGAGTTCGTGGGCGACTCGATCACCGTGGGCACGACGACCTCGCAGAACGCCCGTACCGCGTACGGCTGGCTGACCGGGGAGCGGCTCGGCACCGAGCACACGCAGATCGCCCAGGGCGGAGCCTGTCTGGTCGCCGCCGCGGACGGATGCGTGGGCCTGGAACGGCAGTACACCAAGCTCAACCCCAACGCGGCGACGCCCGACTGGGACCCGGCCCGCTACCGGGCGGACGCCGTCGTCATCAACCTGGGCACCAACGACGTGGGCCACGGGGTGAGTTCGGCGCAGTTCCAGGCCGCCTACTCCAGTCTGCTGCGCAAGGTCCGGGCCGCTCATCCGCAGGCCTGGATCTTCGCGTTGGAGACCTTCCGGGGACGGTTCGTCCCGCAGACCGAGGCCGCCGTACAGGGGGCGGTCTCGGGCGGGGACTCCCGGGTGTCCTTCGTCGACACCACGGGCTGGCTGGGCTCCGGCGATCTGACCGATTCCGTCCATCCGAACGACCGAGGACATCGCGTCGTCACCGACCGTCTCGCCCCGATCGTCGCCGCCAGGATCGGCGCCTGACGCTTCGCCGGACCTACCATGGGGTCATGGCCCTCGTTCTCTTCGCAGGTGTCCCCGTGAACGACTACACAGCGGCGCTCTCCTGGTACGAGCGCCTGTTCGGCTCCCCGCCGGCGTTCTTCCCGAACGACACGGAGGCGGTGTGGGAGCTGGCCGAGCACCGCTATGTGTACATCGAGCACCGGCCCGGGCGCGGCGGCCATGCCCTGCACACCGTCTTCGTCGACGACCTGGACGCCCGGGTCGCCGGGATCTCGGGCCGGGGGCTGGAGCCCAGGACGCGCGAGACCTACGCGAACGGCGTACGCAAGGTCACGTACCACGATCCCGACGGGAACGAGATCGGGTTCGGCGGCGGCCCGGTCTGACCTGTCCGACCTGCTGACCTGCCTGACCTGTCCGGGTGGCTAAGGCGGCGGGCGGGGCTTCACCCCCGCTTGCCGATGTCGTCGGAGCGTGTCACGAAGCGGGCCGCTCCCCCGGTCACCCGGAACAGAAAGCCACCGCTGTCGTCGCCGATCTGGAAGTACTGCGAGTCGGCGTCGAAGCCCATCCGGCGGGTGATGCCCTGCCAGGGGCGGCGCAGGAGTTCGGAGCGCAGGGAGGAGCGGCCGTCGTCGCCGGCGGAGGCGAGGCCCTGGGCGGCGAACCGGACGGCGTCGTACGCCTCGGCCGCCCAGGGGCCGGGCGCGGCTCCCGCGTGGCGGGCACGGAACGCGGCGGCGAAGGCCTTGGTCAGCGGGTCCGCGTTCGCGTCGGTGTAGCCGGTGCCGATGCGCCAGTCCTCGGCGACGGCGAGGAAGGGGGCGCCGAGGACGTGTTCGCCCGCGACCCGGGCGCCTCGGTGGCCCGCGTCGAGCAGCGCGCGGGCGCAGGCGGCGGCCCGGTCGGGGTTCACTCCGGCGAACAGGACGGCGTCGCGGGGCCGGGCGGCGATCCGGCGCGCGACCGCGGTGAAGTCCTCGTCGGCGGCGACCTCCGCCACGGCCGTCTCGCTGTCGAGCTTGGCGTGCACGGTGGCGATACGGACCGTGGGCAGGCTCTCGGTCTCGGTGGCCAGGTCGTGGACGACGACCGTGCGGGCGGGTTTGACGATCCGGTTCAGATGGCGCAGCACGGCGTGCGGGCCGAGGGTCAGGGTGGAGCGCAGCACGAGCGCGGTGGTGAGGTTGGTGGTGTTGAGTTCCTCGGAGTCGGCGCGGGTGACCAGTACGGTCAGCCGGGCCTTGGTGCACGGGGGCAGCGCCGCGAGCACGGTGGCGTCGCCGCCCGCGGCGATCACCACGGACACGTCCGGGTCGGCGGCGAGCCGGGTCGCCGCCTCGGTGGAGCCCGCCGGGGTGCCGTGGTCGTCGGCGGTGCGCAGTACGAGGTCGACGGTGCGTCGGGCGTCCTGGTTGTGCTCCTCGACGGCGAGGCGGGCGCCGCGTTCGTGTGCCGTGTGGAAGGGGTCGTCGGGGCTGCCGAGGAGGGCGACCACATGGCGGGAGCGCCGGGTGGATCCGGTGTTCGCCTCGGCCCCGCCCTGGCCCCACCGCCACCACGCGCCCGCCCCGGCCGCCCCCGTGACGCCGAGCGCGGCTCCCGTGACGAGCAGGCGCCGGCGGGTGGGCGAGGGCGGGGCGTCGGGGGCGTTCACGGGGGAAGGTCCGACGATCACGGTGGGGTCGGGCACCGGCAGGTCGAGGACGCGTGCGGCGCGGGCGGCGACCAGGGCGGGCAGCCCCTCGGGGAGCCAGCCGTCGGAGGTGAACCCGCCGAAGACCGCGCGGAGTTCGCCCGTGGTCGGCCGTCGCTCGGGTTGTTTGGCCAGACATCGCCGTACGGTGCTGTCGAGGGCCTCCGGCAGGCCGTCCAGGTCGGGGTGCTCGTGCACGGTCCGGTACAGGACGGCCGCCGCGCCGCCGGTACCGAACGGGGGTCTGCCGGTGCCCGTGTGGGCGAGGACGCAGCCGAGGGAGAAGACGTCGCTGGGCGGGCCGACGGTGCGGCCCCGGGCCTGCTCGGGCGAGAGGTAGCCGGGCGAGCCGACGACGGTGCCGTCCGTGGTGAGCGCGGTGGCGCCGACGGCACGCGCGATCCCGAAGTCGATCAGGCGTGGCCCGTCCACGGCCAGCAGGACGTTCGCGGGCTTGACGTCCCGGTGGACGAGGCCGGCCGTGTGCACCCCGTCCAGCGCCTCGGCCAACGCGGCGCCAAGACCGCGCAGTTGTGCCTCGGGCCAGGGTCCGTGCAGGGCGACGGCGTCGGCGAGGGAGGGACCGGGCACATAGGCGGTGGCCAGCCACGGGGAGCGTGCGTCGGCGTCGGCCGCGACGACCGGGACGGTCCAGCGGCCCGTGAGCCGTGACGCCAGTTCGGCCTCGCGGCGGAAGCGGGCGCGGAAGCCGGGGTCGCCCGCGTACTCGGCGCGGATCACCTTCAGCGCGCACCAGGCGCCGTGCGGCGAGCGCGCCAGATAGACGACGCCCATGCCGCCCGCGCCGAGCCGTCCCGCGAGCCGGTGGCCGCCGATCACGGACGGGTCGGCGGGAAGGAGCCGTTCCATGTCAGCCGCCCCCTCGTCGCCCGGCGCCCGGCCGCAGGGCGCCCGCCGCGCGTCTCAGGCCCCGCTCCGCGCGGCCCGGTCCAGATCGCCGAGGGAACCCAGCTGGCGGAAGCGCCCGTCGCGGACCTCGTGGGCGTATGTCTCGTCCGTCCAGCCGTCCACGGTGCTGTCGAAGCGATGCTGGTCGTCGAAGGTGTAGGTCCGGGCGATGCCCGCGTACTTCACCTCCGCCAGCCGCTCGGCGAGTGCCGTCCGCGCCGGTCGCCGGCCCGCCTTCGCCGGGACCGTGCGGGCGAACTCGGTGAGCAGCAGCCGCGCGCTGTCGTACGCCTGATCGGCGTACGGTTCGGGGGCGGCGCCGTACCGCGCGCGCCACGCCGCGGTGAAGGCCTTGGCCTTCTTCGTCGCCAGTACGGAGGGGTCCGCGGCCGAGGTGACCACGTACCAGCCCTCTCCTGCGGCGCCCGCGCGGCGCGGGAAGTCCGAGCCGTACAGCCGGTGTTCCATCCAGCGCGGCCCGGTGAAGCCGGCGGCGGCCAGGTCACGGGCGACGCGGACGGTGGTGTCGAGGGGGCCGAAGTAGACGAAGGCCTCGACACCGGCGGAGAGGAGCTCCCGGACCGCCTTCGGGGTGTCGTCCGTCTTCTCGGCGACGACCCGGGGCACGACTCGGGCGCCGAGGGCGTCGCGCCAGTCCCTGACCAGCAGGGTGCCCTGGCTCTGTGCGGCGGGGCCCCCGGCCCGGTCGATCAGGATGCCGACCGGCCGTACCTGTCCGGCCACCAGGGCGTGCAGCGCGATCCAGCCGCCGAGGGCGGCGTGGGCGGTGCCGCTCTGGAACGAGGTCTTGGGCGACAGGAGGGAGAAGCCGTGTTCGCCGGTGGTGCTGGACACATGGGTCAGCCCGGCCTCGCCGTAGACGCCCGAGGCATTCCACATCGGGGTCTCGGCGACGGGGCCGAGGACGGCGACGACGTCCCGGTCCGCGGTGAAGGCGCGGGCGACCTCCCGGGCCGAGTCCGCGTCGCCCCGGTCCGCGCGGACCTTCACCTTCAGGTCGTAGGCCTGCTTCGGCGAGGCGTTGTGCTGGGCGACGGCGAGACGGGCGGCGCGTTCGCAGGTCCGGCCGGCGGCGGTGTCACCCGGCGTTGTGGAGGTGTGCACGCCGAGGACGTAGACGGGGCGCCCGGTGCCCGTGGCCGGCTCCTCGTCGTCGTCCGCCGCCCAGACCGCCGCTCCGGCGCCACCGGCGGCGAGCAGCAGGGCGCCGCCGGCCAGCAGCAGACGGCGGCGTCCCGGGTGCCGGGTGGGAGGGGTGTCCGGGGCGGCCGGTCCGTCCGTCCCGTCCGCCTCGTTCACGACGGTGGGTTCGACGTCGGGCAGGGCGAGGCCCTCGGCGGCGCGGGCGGCGACCATCCGGGCCACGGCGTCGGGTAGCCGGTCCACGAAGGTGTCCGTGGCGTCCTCGGCGAACAGTCGCCGCAGTTCGTCGGTCGTGGGCCGCGCCTCCGGGTCCTTGGCAAGACACCGCTCGACGACGGTCCGCGACTCGCCTTCCACTCCCCCGAGTTGGGGCTCGTCGTGGACCGTGCGATAGATCAGGGCGTCCGGTGTCCCGGTGCCGAAGGGCGGGACGCCGGTGGACGCGTACGCCAGTACGCAGCCCAGGGCGAAGACGTCGCTCGCGGACGAGGCCGGGCTGCCTTGTGCCTGTTCCGGGGCGAGGAAGCCGGGGGTGCCGATGACCAGCCCGGACGCGGTCAGGGCCGTGTCGTCGGCGGCGCGGGCGATACCGAAGTCGATCAGGCGGGGGCCGTCCACGGCGAGCAGGACGTTGCCCGGCTTGACGTCGCGGTGGACGAGCCCGGCCGTGTGCACGGCGTCCAGCGCCTCGGCGAGCAGTCCGCCGAGGGCGCGTACGGCACGCGGGGGCAGCGGACCGTGCGCGGCGACAGCCTCGGCGACGGAGGGTCCGGGGACGAACGCGGTGGCCAGCCAGGGGTCGCGGGCCTCGGCGTCCGCGTCCAGGACGGGCGTCACCCAGGGGCTGTCCACCCGGCGGGCCAGGTCCACCTCCCGGGCGAAGCGGGCCCGGAAGTCGTCGTCGCCGGTGCTCTCCCCCCGGATGACCTTGACGGCGGCCGGCGCGCCGGAGTCGGTGCGGCCGAGGTAGACGACGCCCATGCCGCCCGCGCCGAGCCGCCTCAGCAGGCGGAACCCGGCGATGCGGGACGGGTCGGACGGCTGCAGCGGTTCGCTCACTGTTCCGCACCCTCCGTCGCAGTGGGTTCGCCGGTGGCTCCCGTGCCCCCCGTCTCGCCGGTCTTTCCCGTCCTGCCCTGTCGGTCGACGTCGGAGGCGACGAAGGACACGCCCTTGGCCAGGTCGGAGGTGATGGCGGAGTCCTCGTCCTCGCTCCGGCCCGCGCCGTGCCGTGCGGTCGCGGCGACGGTGACCGGTCCGACCCGGAACTTGTACCAGTCGAAGGGATGCGCCTTCCCGCCCTCGGCCAGCCACTCCCCGCTCTCGGTCAGGTCGTCCTCGGAGATCGCGGACCGCGCGTCGCCGTACGCGTCGATCTGGGAGTACAGGCCACGCACCCGGTCGGTGGCGTTCAGCCGCTGCTCGGGGCAGCGCATCGCCGATTCCAGCGCCCCGGCCATGTCGCGGCGCGCCGACACGATGTCCCGGTGCACGGTGACGGTCACCGACACGTGCACCGGGCCCTTGCCGTCCCGCTCCGGTAGTTCGAACGCCCGTGTGAGACTGGCCAGCACGGTGTCCGGCAGCGCCTCGCGCCGCCACTGGCAGTCCTGCCCGAGCACCGCCCACCGCGCGGGATCGCTCTCGTACGGCTCGCGTCTGCGGAACCCGCCGCCGAAGTAGTCGGGGCGCACGTCGAGGTCGCGGACGAACGTGACCGCCTCGGCCCGCGTCTTCGGCGCCCGGTCCTCGGCGAGCGTGTACGGCCCGCTCACGGGCGTCGTCGAGGCCGAGGGCGAGGGCGACGCGGTGGGGGTCCCGCCCGGCTCGCCCTTCGTGTCGCTCTCGTCGTCCGGTCCGCTGGTACACCCGGCCAGCAGCAGCGCCACCGCCGCCGCGACCAGGGCTGCTCTCCGCCCGGCCATGCAGCACTCCCGCCCGTGCACCCCCGCCCCCTGGTGGACGGTGTGGCGTTCGTATGGGCAGTGTGGCGCACAGGGAGGCGTCCGGTCCCCAACTTACTTACAGAAATGCGGAGTTGTGGCCATGGATCCGGGGCGGTGCGACGGCCGCACGTCGACTTGCGGCACGGCACGGACGCCTCGGCGACCGAACCCCGCCGTGCCGGGCGCCTCCCCTCACCCGCCCAGGCACCCGCCCCCGGCGGGCGCCTCCACCGGCATGCTGTCGCCGTGCCGGAGGCGTATGGTCCGCATATGGGTGACGTTCGGTGGCCGTCCGCTCGGTCCGTCGGGCCGGTTCGGGGCAGGTGAGGGCGTGTCCGGTCCTGGCGTCGTCGGTCCGCAGGCGCTGGCGTCCGTGCTGGTGGAGGCCGCCCGGGAGAGCGGTACGTCGGTGACGGCGGTGTATCTGCTGCCGCCGGATGAGCCGGTGCTGCAGCTGGCGGTACTGGGCGGGGTGCCGTGGGAGATCTCCATGCCCTGGGCGCGGGTGGCGCTGAAGTCGTCCTCCCCGGTGTCCGACGCCGTGCGGGAACGCCGGCTGGTGTGGGTGAGCGGCCAGGAGGAGCTGGCGCGCCGCTATCCACGGATGGCCCTGGTCGTGCCGTACCGCTTCACACTGGCCGCGGCTCCCATCGCCACGGGCACGGACACCTGGGGCGGCCTGGTGCTGCAGTGGCCGGCCTCGCACCCGCCCCGGCCGAGCCCCCGGGAGCGGGAGGAGATCACCGGCGTCTGCCATCGGCTGGGGCAGCTCCTGCGGAAGGCGGCCGACGGCGGCCACCCGATACGGCCGGCCGCCGAGCCGCTGATGCTGCCGATGCTGCGGCGCCGGAGCGCGGGGCCCGCCGAGGCACAGGGCGCGGTCGACTTCGCCGAACGCCTCCCCGGCGGCAGCTGCTCGCTCGACGTGGACGGACGGATCACCTTCCTCAGCACCAAGGCCGCCGAACTGCTCGGCACCGGTATCCCGGATCTGCTCGGCGCCAAACCGTGGGAGGCGCTGCGCTGGCTGGCGGGCCCGGCCGCCGAGGACAGCTACCGGGCGGCCATGCTCAGCCGGGAACCGGTGTCCTTCATCGCCCTGCGCCCCCCGGACCGCTGGCTGTCCTTCAGTCTCGTACCGGACGCCTCCGGCATCAGCGTCCGCATCACACCCACCCACTCGGCCCACGCCCACACTCCGGTCACACCGCCGCCACGGGCGGGTGCGTCGTTGCCCGCCGCGCCCGGACGGGCCGCCTTTCTGTACGACCTGATGCATCTGGCCGCCACGCTCACCGAGGCCGTCGGGGTACGCGACGTGGTCGACCAGGTCGCCGACCAGATCCTGCCCGCGTTCGGCGCCGCGGCCCTCGCCCTGATGACGGCGGAGGAGGGGCGGCTGCGGATCATCGGGTACCGCGGCTACACCGCCGAGCTGATGGAACGCTTCGACGCCGCCCCGCTCACCTCGGACACCCCGGCCGTACGCGCCCTCGCCACCGGTGTCCCGACCTTCTTCGGCACGTTCGCCGACCTCAAGCGCGCCTACCCCCCGGCGGTCCTCCAGGACGCCATGGCCGCCTGGGCGTTCCTCCCGCTGATCACCTCGGGGCGCCCGGTCGGCACCCTCCTCCTTGCCTACGAGCGGCCCCATCCCTTCGCCCCGGAGGAGCGCGCCGTTCTCATCTCCACCGCCGGACTGATCGCCCAGGCCCTGGACCGGGCCCGCCTGTACGACACCAAGCAGCAGCTCGCGCACAACCTCCAGGCCGGCCTGCTGCCCCACACCCTGCCCCATGTCGCCGGACTGGACGTGGCCGCCCGCTATCTCCCCGCCACCCGGGGCATGGACGTCGGCGGCGACTTCTACGACCTCATCCGCCTCGACCCCACCACGGCCGCCGCGGCGATCGGCGATGTGCAGGGCCACAACGTCAACGCCGCCGCCCTCATGGGACAGGTCCGCACCGCCGTCCACGCCACCGCCGGCGCGGCCCCCGACGAGGTCCTCGCCCGCACCAACCGCCTGCTCACCGATCTCGACCCCGACCTGTTCACCAGCTGCCTCTACGTCCACCTCGACCTGAGCGCGCACACCGCCTGTCTGGCCACCGCCGGACATCCGCCCCCGCTGCTGCGCCACCCCGACGGCCGCACCGAAGCCCTCCACCTCCCGCCCGGGCTGCTCCTCGGCATCGACCCGGACGCCGACTACGAGTCCACCGAGATCCCGCTGCCGCCCGGCTCCGTACTGGCCCTCTACACGGACGGGCTCGTCGAGGCCCCCGGCATCGACATCGACGACGCGGTCGACGACCTGGCCCGCGCACTGGCCCGCGCCGAACCGGTGGGGCCGCACGCCATGGACGCCGTCGCCGACACCCTCGTCCAGCACGCCCGCCGCTCCGCACCGCGCAGCGACGACATCGCCCTGCTCCTCATCCACCCGACCGCCACACCGACGCCCTCACCGTAACCCTCTTGTTCACGTACATGATTTCGGAACCAGCCCATTGACCCGGAAGCGGGCCCTCCGTATGGTTCCCGCATTCCTACGTACGTGATGGTGGTTCACACATGTGAATCACCAGAGGGAGACAACGATGTCAGAACTCGTGATACCCGATGCCGAGCGGCGTGCCGTCAACAAGTTCCTGCGCCGGATGCTGCCGATCCTCGTCCTGATGCTGTTGATCAACCAGATGGACCGGACGAACGTCGGCTTCGTGCAGGACGAGTTGCGGGCCGACGTCGGGGTGAGCGCGACCGCGTACGGGCTGGGCGCGGGTCTCTTCTTCATCGGGTACGCCCTCTTCGAGGTGCCCAGCAACATGCTCCTGGAGCGGTTCGGCGCCCGCGTCTGGCTGACCCGCATCATGATCACCTGGGGTCTGGTGATCGTGGCGATGTGCTTCATCCACAACGTCTGGATGTTCTACGGGCTGCGCTTCCTGCTCGGTGTCGCGGAGGCCGGCTTCTTCCCCGGTGTCCTCCTCTACTTCACCCAGTGGCTGCCGGACTCCAGCCGGGGCCGGGCGAGCGCGATCTTCCTCGGCGGCTCGGCCACCGCGTACATCGTGACCGGCCCGATCACAGGGGCGCTGCTGGAGCTGCACGGGGTCGGCGGGTTCGCCGGCTGGCGCTGGATGTTCGCGCTCGAAGGGCTGCTGTCGATCGTCGTCGGCTTCGTCGCCGGGTTCTTCCTGGTCTCCCGTATCCAGGAGGCCTCCTGGCTCACCCGGGAGGAGAAGGACGCGCTGAGCGCGGCGGTCGCCCGGGACGAGGAGGCGCGCAGCCGGGCCCCCCGGGTGTCGCGGCTGAAGCTGCTGATCCACCCTCAGGTCGCGCTGCTGACCACGGTGTTCTTCGCGATGGCCCTCACCGGGTACGCGATCACCTTCTGGCTGCCGAGTCTGGTCGAGGAGATCGGCGGGCTGTCGCCGTTCCAGGTCGGTCTGCTGTCGGCGATCCCGTGGATCTGCGCGGTGATCGCCATGTACTCGATGAGCCGCTTCACCGACCGCGCCCCCGACCGCCGTCCATTCCTGGCCGTCGCGCTGACCCTCTCCGCGACCGGCACCTTCCTGGCCACACTGGGCTCCCCCTGGTTCGGCCTCGCCGCCATCACGCTGGCCGCGGTCGGCGGCAAGTGCGCGGCCACCCTGTTCTGGCCGATGGCCCAGTCGGGGCTCGACCTGAAGATCGCCGCCCCGGGGCTCGCGGTCGTCAACTCCATCGGAAACCTGGGCGGTTTCGTCTCCCCCACCCTCTTCGGCTACCTCAAGGACACGACCGGCACGACGAACGGGGGCCTGTACACGCTGTCGGCGGCGTCGCTTCTCGCGGTGCTGGGGGTGGCGCTGATCCGCCGGAGCGGGGTGGCGGCGGGGGCCGGCTCGGACTTCGGCTCGGATTCCGGTGAACCCGCCACCGCACAGGGGAGGTTGGCGACGGACGACGCGCGCTGACGGAGCCCACGCGTCAGAGCGCTCTCGCAGGCGGCCGGCGGTCGGGGGACGGCATGGCGCCCCCTACGAACGGTCCTCAGTTCTGGCGTGTTCCGGGACCTCCACATGCTCGGGGCAGTCGGGGTTGTGGCAGGGGCCCGGGCCCCACGTCGGTACGTAGATCCCGAGCGACTTGTGCCGCCCTGTGATGATCGCGTCTACGCGGTTCTTGCAGGCCGGGCACATCAGCCCCGCCTGCCGCTTGGCCTCATGACTACTTTTGCCCATTCTTTAACGATACTCACCCATTCGCCCATATCGCCTCATTACGGAGGATTATCTGTTTCTCGGGGCATTGGCGGGTCAGGCTTGCGGGTGACGGGCCGGCGGATGCTGAGGATGACGGAGGCGGCCAGGACGACGACGATGACGGCCAGGCTCACCAGGGAGGGGATCTCCGGGATGTCAGGGCTGATCAGCTTGTGGGACGCCTGGAGGATGAGCTTGAGGCCGATGAAGGACAGGATGATCGCGAGGCCGGTGTTGAGGTAGTGGAAGCGGTCCAGGAGGCCGGAGAGCATGAAGTACAGGGCACGCAGGCCCAGGATGGCGAAGGCGTTGCTGGTGTAGACGATGAAGGCGTCGTCGCTGACGGCGAGGACGGCCGGGACGCTGTCGACGGCGAAGATCAGGTCGGCCGCCTCGATCGCGGCCACCACGGCGAGCAGGGGGGTGGCGACGCGTTTGCCTGCCTCCTTGACGAAGAACTTCGCCCCGGCGTACTCGTCCCGTACGGGGATGATCTTCCTGAGGGCCCGCACGGCGAAGCTTCTTCCGGGGTCGAAGGTGTCCTCTTCTTCTTTGAGGAGTTTGTAGGTGCTGTAGAAGAGGACGGCGGCGAAGGCGAACAGGACTGCGGTGAAGCGGCTGACCACGGCGACGCCGAGGGACAGGAAGACGCCGCGGAACACCAGGGCGCCGATGACGCCGAAGAACAGGACCCGGTGCTGGTAGGCGCGGGGGACCTTGAAGTAGGCGAAGATCACGGCGAAGACGAACAGGTTGTCGACCGACAGGCTCTTCTCCAGCAGCCAGGCGGTGGTGTACTCGGTTCCCGCGGTCGTGCCGAGGACGAGGAAGACGACGGCGCCGAAGATCAGCGCGAGGCCGACCCACACCCCGCTCCAGGCCGCGGCCTCCTTGAAACCGATGACGTGCGCGCCGCGGTGGGCCAGCAGGTCCACCGTCAGCGACACCACCACCGTCACGGCGAACGCTGCCCACAGCCAGAGCGGGACATCAAGCACGTCGGTCACTCCCACGGCCGGCGCCGCGCCGGCCCCTATACAAGGATTCTGCTGCATCGCCCCGCCGACGGCTCGGCCGGACGCCGGGCCGGCGACCCGCGGGAGCGGCCCGACCGCACATCACGGAGCGAGGCAGACGCCACGCTCCGTGATGGTCGAGCCGAATGCACGGGCAGCGTGAGCTCCGGACGGAGTCGCGGCTGGGAGTGTGTTCGTCAGTCCCGCGTTCGGTCAGCGCGGCTTTCGGATGCTGTCGATGATGCGGGTCCAGTTGTCGCTGCCGTGTCCGTTCTCGATCGCGCGCCGGTAGTGGGCCTGCACGGCCAGGGGGAGCGCGGGGTCGAGACCGAGTGACGTGCTGGTCTCGACGATGTGGTCGGACGTCGCGCCCATCATGGTGACCGTGCTGAGGTCGCCGGGATGCTCGCCGGCATCCAGCGCGGCGCCGGGGGTCTCTTCACCAGCCCTGAAGATGGTGCCGATCGAGTCGGCGGAGGAGAGCAGCTCAGGCAGTGTTTCCTCCGCCTTCATTCCCGCGGTGCCCAGCATCGCGGTGGCGTGCATCAGTGCGGACAGAGTGGAGAGGAACACCGTCAGCTGGGCTTGGTACATCAGTTGGGCGAGACCCGGATCCTCGCCCAGGTGCTTCGGTGTGCCGAGCAGTGCCAATGTCGCCCGGTGGCTCTGCATCACCTCGTCGGGGCCGCTGTAGTAGACATGGGCCTCCTCCGTGCCGACCATCGGCGCCGGGGCCATGACACCACCGGTGAGGAAGGCGGCGGCGTGGCCCGCCGCCCAGGATGCCGCCTCGCGTGTGCGGTCGGGGGTGTCGGAGCTCAGGTTGACCAGCGTCCGGCCGGCGAGGGACGCGGTGGCGCTGTCGAGGATGTCGTACATCGCCTGGTAGTCGGTGAGGCTGAGGAGCACGAGGTCACTCGCCTCGACCGCCTCGCCAGGTGTCGCCGCGAGCGTCGCTCCGTCGGCGACGACGCCGTCGGCCCGGCCGGCGGTGCGGTTCCAGACGGTGACCGGGTGGCCGGCGGCGAGGAGGGTGCGTGTCATCGCCTGGCCCATCGGGCCGAGACCGATCACGGTGACAGCGCTGTCCTGCCTGGTGGTGTGGTGCTGTTGTTCGTTCACCCCTCCATGCTCGGAGAGCGCCACTACTCTCGGAAGTACCCACTATTTTCTGCGGTACTTACCTTTCAGTAAGGGGACAGTGATGGCCAAGGCGCCGAGACGCGGACCTTACATCTGCGGTATCGACGCCGCGCTCGACGTGGTGAGCGGCAAGTGGAAGGGCCTGATCCTCTGGGAACTCGACGCCCATCGCGTACGCCGCTTCGCCGAGCTCCGTCGCGGTCTGCCTGGAGTGAGCGAGAAGATGCTGACGCAGCACCTGCGGGAGATGGAGGAAGACGGACTGGTGCACCGGAAGGTCTATGCCGAGGTACCGCCACGGGTGGAGTACTCCCTCACCGAGCACGGGCGCACGCTCAATCAAGCACTCGGGCCGCTCGGCGCCTGGGGGAGTGAACGGCTGCGTCGCGAAGGCTCCGAAGTGGTCGACGTGGTCGACGTGGCCGAGACCTCACACGGCTAGACATCCCGGCCACCGTGACCAGGTCGGATCATGGGGAACAAGCTCATCTCACCCTGCGCGCCCGCCTCTTGATGCGGGGTACACGGTCGAAGAGCGCGGCGAGGCGGGCGGCTTGGGTGAAGAGGGTGGCCGGGCGGGAGCGGTCGCCGTCGAGGTGGGTGAGGGTTTCCATGCCGAGGTAGAAGGCCACCGCCGCACCGGCCAGGACCCGTACCCGGACGACCGACGCCAGCGGTTTGCCGCGCAGGAGGACCGTGAGCTGTGCCTCGGCCAGGTCCTCCCACTTCTTGGTCTCCAGGGTGAGCTGGGCGGCGAGCCGTGTCCCGGGCCGCGCCCCGGCGTACAGCTCCTGGACGGCGGCGATGTGTCCGGTCTCGGTGTCCTCGTCGTACAGCTCGCGCAGCCGTGCGACGGCGGGCACGGCGCGGTCGATGCCGGACAGTTCGGCCCGGTAGCGGTCGATACGGGCCCCGCTGGTGCGTTCCAGCGCCGCCACCAGCAGATCGTCCAGGTCCGCGAAGTGGTAGTAGATCACTCCGGGTGCGAAGCCTCCGGCCTGGGCTATCGCCCGCGCGGTGGTCCCGCCGTAGCCGTTGCGGACCAGACAGACGAGGGCGGCCTCCAGGACACGGTCGCGGGTGCCTCGGCTCTCAGACAACGCGCACCGGCCGTACTCCGTGGGCGGCGAAGTGGCCTTCGAGCCTGCGGGCCAGCTCAGGGAGGTGGTGACTGGGCACCCGGGGGTAGAGATGGTGCTCCAGGTGGTACGTGAGCTCCAGGAAGACGGCGGGGATGATCCTCCCGCGCAGGGTGCGGGTCTGCGTCAACGGGGTGTCTCCGTAGTCGTGGTGCGGCAGATACACCGTCAGCAGCGGGTACACCCAGCTCCCGACGATCGCCATCACCGTATAGAGGAGCGGTCCCGGCGTGTACGGCAGGAGCAGCACTCCCCCGGTGAGCGCGGCGAACGGGGCCAAGGCCTCCACCAGCAGCCACCGGCGGTCCCGGCCGCGCCGGTAGGACCAGAGCCACAGGCGTACGAGGAAGACGGGGCCGTGGCAGATCGCGCCCAGGAGGGACAGTTCGGCGGGGTGGCCCTCCGGGTCGTCGGGGTGCGGGAAGAGCCGGTGGTGCTGGGTGTGGGTGGCGCGGTAGGCGTGACCGCTCTCCAGCAGGGCCAGTCCCATCGCGAACAGCGCCCAGTCGGTGGCCCGTGGCGACAGGCCGAGCGTGCGGTGCACCACGTCGTGGGTGACGGTCACGACGGCGACGAAGATCCCGAACACGATCACGGGGGTCAGCCACCACCAGCCGAGCCACACCACACCGGCGAAGACCAGCACTCCGGCGCCCGGCCGGACCAGCGCGACGATCCGCTGCCGGCGCGTGGTGACGAGCAGGTCCTCGCCGAGTTCGGCCAGGGTGGGGAGGCCGGGGGCCGGGGGGCTCGAAGGGGTCGGAGGGCTTGTGGGGCCTGTGAGGCTTGTGGGTTCGGCGAGTTCTGTGGGTTCCGTGGAACCTGTGGGTTCCGTGGAGTCTGCGGGTTCCGTGGGTCCGGGTTCGGCGGCTGCGGTCATCCTGCGCGTCTCCTCTCCTTCAGCTCCTTCAGCAGTCCCTCGGCGACGATGCGGCTGCCCAGCACGCAGGCGACCGTGCCGAGGCCCGGCCAGGTCGAGTCGCCGACGAGCCACAGGCCGGGGCCGCCGAGGTCGTGCGGTACGGCGTGCTGGTTGGTGTTGGCCAGGCGCTGGCGTACGCCGCCGACCGCGCCCTGCGGACGGAACCCGAACCGTTCGTAGCTGCGGGGCGTTCCGGTCTGGGCGAAGACGGCGCGTTCCCCGAGCCGGGGGTACGCCCGCCGCGCGTGGGCCAGGAGTTGTTCCCCGGCCTCCTTCTTGCGTTGCCCGTACGCGGCCGGGTCGAGGTCGCGCCAGTCGGCGAGGTCGGTGTGGGTGGAGATCATCACGGCGCGGTGGCCGGGCGGTGCGCTGAGGGTGTCTCCGGGGGCGGACACGGAGACGAACATGTTGTTGCCGTCGCCCAGGGGGCGGTCGTAGGACTGCAGGAGCTGATGATGCGTCAACTTCTCTCCCGCGACCTCGGATTCGGGGACGCCCAGGAAGACGACGGTCGCGCCGCCGAGTGCGTCCGCGTCGCGTCGCAGGTAGGTCCGGAGTCTGCGGGCGACGGGGAGTCCCGCGCAGATCGACGCCGTGGTGGCGGCGGGGACCGCGCAGACGATCCGGCGGGCGTGGAGGACGCCCTGACGAGTCGTCAATTGATAGGCACCAGAGGCGCCTTGGATCTGGGTGACGCGGCAGGCGGTGCGAAGTGAGCCGCCCAGCTCCCTGTAGCGGCCGACCAGGACCCGCCAGAAGCCGTGCATACCGCCGTGGTGCCTGCTGAGGCCCGCGCCCCGGATGGTCACCCCGAGTGCCGCGTTGATGAGGGGCGCGTCGTCGACACCCGTGTGGACGGTGTCCTCGACCAGCATGGCGAGCAGCCCGGTCAAGGCGGCGTCCCCGCGCAGTCCGTGCTCGCGCAGCGCGTCGCCCAGGGTCCGGTTCAGGTGGCGGGCGTAAGGGAGGCCGGACCAGCCGAGCGCCCGCAGGTCATGGAGGGCGTCGCCGGGGCCGCGGATCGGCAGCCGTACGCCCGCCCGGCTGGCCCGCCAGAACGTGTGCGCGAGCCGGTCGAGCAGGTCCCAGAACGCGCGGTGCCGCTCGCTGTCGCCGAGCGTGCGGAGCCGTTCGGCGTGCCAGGCGGCCTGGTCGCGGTGGAGCACGATCCGACGGTCCGGCAGATACGCCTGGTAGCCCGGGAGTTCTTCCGCGTCCAAGGGTGGGATGCCCACGGTGTCGAGGAGTTCGCCGCCGACTCCTCCGGGGCCGAAGTCGACCAGGGTGGTCGCGCCCACGTCGAAGGAGAAGCCGCGCTTGCGGTAGTAGCCGGCGCAGCCCCCGGCGTGGCCGTGCGCCTCCAGCACGATCGTCGACAGGCCCGCCGTCTGGAGGCGCAGCGCCGTCGCCATGCCGGCCATTCCGCCGCCGATCACCACCACGTCGGCGCGGCCGTCCCCACAACCGGTCGTGTTCCGGCCCGCGTTCGGACCCGCGTTCCGGTCCGCGTTCTGAACATGTGTTCTGAACATGTGTTCAGAGTGGGGTAGTTCCGACTCCGCGTCAATGGCCCGGAAATGTGCGAAGAGACTCGTGGGAACCGCTCCCGCCGGGATTGCGTACCTCTGTACGATCACCGGTCACGCACGGGATATCGCGGTGGAGGGGGCGGCGATGGACGACAAAACAGCTGGGCGAAGAGGTGGTTGGCGGCTGAGGGCCGCCGCGTCGGGGGCCGCGGTGGCGGTGCTTCTCGGCGGTTGCAGCGCCGGGGCGTCGGAGCGGGCGGCCGAGCCCGGTGCCAAGGCCTCGGGGTCGCCGACGCCTTCCGCTTCCGCGTCCGCGCAGGGGTCGGCGGAGGACGAACAGGCGGAGGACGAACAGGCGGCGTCGACGGCGTCCGCGACGCCGTTCGTGGCGGACCCGGATCGCGTACCCCGTTCCGGGAAGCAAGGCGCCGCGCTGGCGGAGGCGGTCGTGATGCGGCCGCGGGACTGGGGCGCGGGCTTCCGGGCGCAGTCACTCGCCCGCAGCGCTCCCGGCACCCACGCCGTCCTGGACGAACAGTGCCGGTGGCAGCGCCGGGCACTCCCCGACGACGTACTCGCCTCGGTCTCCCTCTACAGCGAACTGCCGGGCACCGGGAAGCGCGGCACGGTCAAGGTGACGGCGACGGTGACGGTGCACACGACGGTGCTCGGCGCCGACGACCAGCTGTCCGAGACGCTGGAGGAGGCGCTGCGCTGCCCGGAGCAGCAGGTACGCGCCGACGAGCGGATCGCGAAGCTGATGTCCGTGGGCACCCCCCGCGGCATACGCGACAACAACTACGCCGACGACTCGATCCTGGAGAACGGCGCCTATCTGACCGGGGGCGGCGAGGTCATGTACCGGTGGATGGTCACCCGGCTCGGCCAGGTGACCGTGTCGGTGTCGTTGAAGGGCGCCGCGGGATACACCGTCAGGGAACTGGAGCCGTACGTGACGCGTGGCACGGTCACCATGCTCGACCGGCTGGGCTACGAGCTGGGCGGGGGCGAGGGCTGATGGAGCGGCTGCGTTCTTCCGATCCGGCGCGGATCGCCGACCACCGTCTGCTGGGGCGGCTCGGCGCCGGCGGCATGGGTGTGGTGTACCTCGCGCGGACGCCGGGCGGTTCGCTGGTGGCGTTGAAGGTGCTGGCGGCGGAGTACGCCGAGGACGCGGGTTTCCGGGAGCGGTTCCGGCGTGAGGTCGAGGCCGCCCGGCGTATCGGCAGTCCCTGGGCGGTGCCGCTGGTGGACGCCGACGCGGACGCGGCGGCGCCGTGGCTGGCGACGGCGTACGTGCCCGGTCCCTCGCTGGCCGAGGCGGTGGCCGCGCACGGGCCGCTGACCGAGCACGGGCTGCGGATCCTCGGCGGCCGGCTGGCGCTGGCGCTGGGTGAGGTCCACCGGGCGGGGCTGGTCCACCGGGACCTCAAGCCGGGCAACGTCCTGCTCGCTCCGGACGGGCCCCGGCTCATCGACTTCGGTATCGCCAGGGCGCCCGAGGACACCACGCTCACCGCGACGGGGCTCGTCGTCGGCACGCCCGGCTATCTCTCGCCGGAGCAGGCCGATGGGCGCGGCGACCGGACCATCGGCGCACCGAGCGACGTGTTCTCCCTCGGCTGCGTCCTGGCGTTCGCGGCGACGGGCCGCCCACCGTTCGGCGCGGGTGCGCTCGACGCCCTCCTCTACCGGGCCGTGCACGATCCGGCCGACCTCGACGGCGTCCCGGCCGCGCTGGGCGAGCTGCTGTCCCGCTGCCTGGAGAAGGACCCGGCCCGCCGGCCCGGAGTGGAGGAACTGGTACGGGAGTTGCTGCCCGGGGAGGAGGCGGAGGGTTCGGGCACGCCTGCCGATACCCCCGCCGACCCGCCCGGCGGTACCCCCGCGTCCTGGCTCCCCGAAGAGGTCGTCCGGCTGATCGCCCGGCGCTCGACGGAGGCGCTCGCGCTGCCGGACATCGACCACACCGAGATCTCGGCCGCCGCCCCGCCCGAGGACGCCGCCCCGGACGGCGACGCCCCGAGCGGGACCGGTCCGCGGCGCTCCCCTTCCGACGACGACACCGCGTCCCCGGCGTCCGCCACCGGAGACACCCTGCCCACGGCGGCGACCGGCGCCCCCGAGGCCCCCGCGAGGCGTCGCGTCCTCCTCGCCGGCGCGGGCGTGCTCCTCGCGGCGGGCGGCGGCGCGACCTGGTGGGCGCTGGGCCGGGACGGCGGCTCCGGTGACAAGAAGCCGGCCGCCTCCGCCTCCTCCCGGCGCCCCGCCTACACCGTCGCGCTGCACGGCGACCTCAGCGGTGACCGGAGCGCCACCGGCAAGGCCCAGGAGCGCGGACTGCGGCTGGCCGTCGCGGAGTTCAACGCCCGGGGCGACGCCCCCTTCCAGGTGGACGTGCGGGCCGTGGACGACGCCGGCGACCCGGCCGAGGCCGCCCGGCTGGCCAAGCGACTCGCCGACGACCCCTCCGTACTCGCCGTGGTCGGCCCGACCACGGACGCGACCGCCCAGTCGGCGCTGGCGGCGTACGACGCCGTTCTGTTGCCCGTGCTCGGGGTGTCCCCCGGTGCCATCGCACTCTCCGTGCAAGGCTTCCGTTCGTTCCTGAGCACCCGGCTGCCCGACTCGCTGCTGCCGTTCTTCATGGACCCGTTCCTGCGGAGCACCCGGCCGCGCAAGGTCGGTGTCGTCGTGGACCGGGCGGCCGACAACTACGGCTGGGAGGTCAGCAGCAATCTGAGCCTGCAACTGAAGGCGGCCGGACAGCCGTACGTCCCCCGGGTGGTCAGCACCATGCGGTCCGGCTTCGCCGACACCGTGGACGACCTGCTGGCCGCCGACACCGACTCGTTCGCCTTCGCCGGACTGCCCGACCGGGGCGCGTCGTTCGCCCGGACCCTGCACGAGCGCGGTTTCTCCGGTGCCCGTGCCTCCGGTCCGGCGCTGCTCGACCCGCGTTTCGTCACGGCGGCGAAGGAGGCCGCCGAGGGGTGGACGATCGTCGCGCCGGTCGTCGACCCGGCGGGCATCCCCGAGGCGAAGGCGTTCACGGACGCCTACCGGAAGCGGTGGAAGAAGGCGCCGCCCCGGTACGCGGCCGAGGCCTACGACGTGACCTCGATGGTGCTCAAGTCCCTCGCGCACCTCCCGTCCAAGAGCCGTACCCGCGAGGAACTGCTCGCCGCGTTGCGGGCCGCCAAGTACCGGGGCATCACCCGGACGTACGGGTTCCAGAAGAACGGTCAGCTGGTCATCGACGGCACCGGCGGCTACCTCTGGCGCGTCGAGGACGGAGCGTTCGTGTACGGCGGCCCCGCGCCGCTGACGGCCTGATGGAGCCGCTGCGCACCGCCGATCCGTCGCGGCTGGGCGACTACCGCCTGTTGCGACGGCTCGGCGTCGGCGGCATGGGCGTCGTCTTCCTGGCCCGCGCGCCGGGCGGGGCCTTCGCCGCGGTCAAGGTGGTACGGGCGTCGTATGCGGACGACGCGGGGTTCCGGGCCAGGTTCCGCCGGGAGATCGAGGTCGCCCGGCAGGTGGACAGCCCCTGGGTGGTCCCGCTGCTGGGCGCGGACGCCGACGCGGAGGATCCGTGGCTGGCGACCGCGTTCGTACCGGGCCCCTCGCTCGCGGAGACCCTGGAGGGGTACGGGCCGTGGTCCCCCGCGTCCGTGTGCGTGCTGGGGCTGCGGCTCGCCGAAGCGCTGGACGCGGTGCACCGGGCGGGGCTGGTGCACCGCGACGTCAAGCCGGGCAATGTACTGCTCGCCCCGGACGGGCCCCGGCTCATCGACTTCGGTATCGCGCGCACCCCGGAGGGTACGGCGCTGACGTCCACCGGCGTCATCGTGGGCTCCCCCGGCTTCCTGTCGCCCGAGCAGGCGCGGGCGCGGAGCGCCGGGATCGGGCCGCCCAGCGATGTCTTCTCGCTGGGCTGTGTCCTGGCCTACGCGGCCACCGGCGTACGGCCGTTCGGCGGCGGCGCGGCGGCCGGGATGCTGTTGCGCACGGTCTACGACGAACCGGAGCTGCCCGGCATCCCGGAGGCGCTGGAGCCGGTCGTACGGGCGTGTCTGGACAAGGATCCGGCGCGGCGGCCGACCGCCGTCGAGGTCGGTGCGGCGCTGGAGGCGGCCGTACCCGCCGACCGGGAGCGGTGGCTGCCGGAGCCGGTGACCCGGCTGATCGCGGACCGGTCGGCGGCGGTGCTCGCCATGGGCGCGATCGAGCCGACGCGGGTGTCCGCGCCGACGGGCATGGTCGCGGTCGCGAACGATTCGGCGGGCGCCGACGCGGTCGCGCGGGGGTCTGCGGGCGCCGCCCCGGTCGCTGCGGGCTCGGACGCGGTCGCGCCCGGGCCGGTTGACTCCGGTGAGGTGGTGGACTCCGGTGAGGTGACGGTGACGTCCCTCAAGGAGCCGCAGGCAGGCCGCCCGGCCACGACCCGCCGCGCGTTCCTGGCGCTCGGCTCCACGGGGGCGGCCGGGGTGCTGGCGGCCGGGGGCGGAGCCTGGTGGTGGAGCAACCGGGGCGAGCGGAGGGCCGGCGGGGGTGCCTCGTCCTCGTCCGCCCCGCGCGCCGAACTCTCCGTGGCCTTCCAGGGCGACCTGTCCGGCGCGGCGGGCGAGGACGGGCGCGCCCAGCTCAACGGCGCCCGGCTGGCCGTCGCGCACGTCAACGCCGACGCCGACCGGCCGCTCCGATTGAAGCTGCGGGCGTACGACGACGGGGGCGAGCCCGGACGGAGCCGGGAGCGGGCCGGGCAACTGGCCGCGGATAAGCGGGTCCTCGCGGTGCTGGGCCCGACCACGGACGGCTGTTTCCTCGCGGCGGCGACCACGTACGTGAAGGGTGTGATGCCCGTCGTCTCGGTGTCGGTGGGGGGCTCACCCCAGGCCGGGGACGCCGACCTGCCCACACTCCGTTCGCATGCGCAACTGTCACCGACCGACCAGTTGCTCGCCGCCCCCTGCATCGCCTATCTCACGGGCAGGGCCGACGCCCGCAAGGTGTTCCTGGTCGAGGACCGGTCCGAGGGCGACTTCGCCTGGACCCTCTGCGCCGACATCCAGCGCGCACTGGACCGGGACGGGAGGGACGCGAACGTCACGAGTGTCGCCGCCGGGAAGCTCGACCACACCGCGCTCGCCGGGCAGGTGGTCGCGGCCCGGGCGGACGCGGTCGTGTTCAGCGGAGGCCAGGAGAGGGCGGGCGCCTTCGCGGCGGCGCTGGGCGGGGCCGGGTTCTCCGGGGCCCGGGTCGCGACCCAACGGGCCTTCGGCGCACGGTTCCTGAAGAGCGCGGGCCGGGCCGGCGACGGCTGGGTGTTCGCCACCACGTTCATCGATCCGACGGCCACCCCGGCGGCCCGCGCCTTCACCGAGGCGTACGAGGCACGGTACGGGGAGCGCCCCGGCCCGTACGCGGCGGAGGCGTACGACGCGGTGCTGTTCCTGGCCGAGGCGTGTGTGAACAGCCGCGACTCACCCCTGAGGGAGCGCGGCGCGATCGTCCGCCGGATGCACGAGGTGACCTACCAGGGCATCAGCCGGAACATCGCGTACACCTCGGCCAACGGCTACAACCACGACGCGCTGTTCCTGTTCCGCGCGGTCGACGGGGAGTTCGACTTTCTCGGGCAGTACCGGCGGGCGGATGTGTGAGGCCGGTCGCCGGCGCCGGACGTAGGGGTCGGTCGTCCGCGCAGGTCGGTGGGCTGATCGTAGAAGGTGGGGTCAGGACAGGGGTCGGGGGTGGTCATCGGGGCCCGGTCCGAGGGGCTATCGTGCCTTCATGTCGCAGGACCTGATTCGTATCGTTTCCCGAGACTCGCCCATGGCTCTGGCCCAGGTGGAGCGCGTACGCGCCGAACTCGCCGTGCTGCACCCGGCGCTGCGCACCGAAGTGGTCCCCGTGAAGACGACCGGGGACAAGTGGATGGGCGATCTCTCCCAGGTCGAGGGCAAGGGGGCCTTCACCAAGGAGGTCGACGCCGCGCTCGTCGCGGGCGAGGCGGATCTCGCCGTGCACTGTGTGAAGGACATTCCCGCCGACCGGCCGCTCCCGGCCGGCACGATGTTCGCCGCGTTCCTGAAGCGGGACGACATCCGTGACGCGCTCGTGGACCCCGCCGGGCGCACCCTGGACGAGCTGCCCGCGGGGACCCGTATCGGCACTTCCTCCGTACGGCGTACCGCGCAACTCACCGCTTCCCACCCGCACCTGGACTGTGTGCCGTTCCGCGGCAACGCCAACCGCCGGCTGGAGAAGCTCGCCGCCGGTGAGGCGGACGCGCTGCTGCTGGCCGTGTCCGGGCTGGAGCGGATCGGGCGCGCGGATGTGATCAGCGAGATCCTGTCCGTGGAGACGATGATGCCGCCGATCGGCGCGGGTGTCCTGGCGCTGCAGTGCCGGGAGGACGACACCGACACCATCGACACCGTCAGCGGCCTCGGCGACCCGGACACCCACCGCGAGACCCTCGCCGAGCGGATGTTCCTGCATGTCCTCCAGGGCCACTGCAACAGCCCCATCGCCGGGTTCGCCCGCACGGACCGGAGCGGCGAACTCTCCCTGCGCGCCTCCGTGTTCACCCCCGACGGCAAGACGGTCCTGCACGCCCACGAGTGGGCCGGCCGCCTCGACCCGGCGACCCTCGGCACCTCCGTCGCGGTCGCTCTGCTCCGCCAGGGTGCCCGTGACCTCATCGACGGCATCGCCCACTGACCTGCTCTCCGGTGGGTGCCCCGGCGGTCACCGGGGTGACGGCGTCCGCCGCCCCGGCGGCAGTCGGCGGGCCAGGACCTGGCCCGGCCAGGTGCCGGAGAGGAAGCTCGCGGTGCGGGTGAAGCCGTTGCGTTCGTAGAACGCGACGAGACGGCCGCCGTCGCCCGCCCAGCAGTCGACGCGGAGGAGCCCTACGCCGGCCCGGCGGGTCTCCTCGGCGGCGTGGGTGAGGAGGGCCGCGCCGATGCCCAGGCCCGCGTGGTGGCGGTCGGAGACCAGCAGCCGGACGTAGCGCTCGGGTTCCCCGGCCGGTGCGATCGGCATCTGCGGGCTGGGGCCCGAGTCCAGCACCAGGGCGCCGACGGGTGTGCCGTCCAGCTCCGCGATGTACGGGGTGTTCTCGGTGGTGTACCGCTCGACGCGTGCCGGTCCGTCGGCCCGCTCCGAGTACGGGATGGTGCCCCACTGCACGGTGTTGCCGCGCTCGTTCATCCAGGCCACGGCCCCGTCGAGCATCCGGAGGACGACCGGGGCGTCGGCCGGGCCGCCCGGTCTGATCCGTATACCGGCGGACGCCGGGTGTGGTTCCGTGGACGGCGACGCCGGGTGTCGTTCGGTGGGCGGCGGTGTGCGGTCGGGCGCGCTCACGAGGCCGTCTCCTGCCTGAAGTCGGGCTGGGCGAGGCCGAGTTCGCGGTCGCCCAGCGGTGCGAAGAAGCGCTCCACGTCGGCGTCGGTGACGTCGGCGAGGGCGGGCGGGGACCAGCGGGGGTCGCGGTCCTTGTCGATGACCTGGGCGCGGACGCCCTCGACCAGGTCGGCGGTGGCCAGGGCCGCGCAGGAGACGCGGTACTCCTGCTCCAGCACCCGCTCCAGGGAGCCGAGCCGCCGGGCGCGGCGCATGGCGGCGAGGGTGACCTTGACGGCGGTGGGCGACTTGGCGAGCAGGGTCTCGGCGGTCTCATTCGCCGCCGGATCGCCGTGGGCGAGGAGCCGCCGGACGATCTCCTCGGCCGTGTCGGCGGCGAAGCAGGCGTCGATCCACTCCCGCCGCCCGGCCAACTCCCCGTCGGGCGCGGGCCGCACATGCCGGTCGAGGGCCGCACCGACGGGCAGGTCGGCGAGGTCGTCGACGAAGTCCCGGAGCGAGCCGGACGGTACGTAGTGGTCGGCGAGTCCGCACAGCAGGGCGTCGCCCGCGCCGATCTGGGTGCCCGTCAGGGCGAGGAGGGTGCCCAGTTCGCCCGGGGCCAGGGCCAGCAGATGGGTGCCGCCGACGTCCGGTACGAAGCCGATGCCGGTCTCGGGCATGGCGATCCTCGACCGTTCGGTGACGATCCGGACGCTGCCGTGCGCGGAGACACCGACGCCGCCGCCCATCACGATCCCGTCCATGACGGCGACGTACGGCTTGGGGTAGCGGGCGATGCGGGCGTTGAGGTGGTACTCGTCCCGCCAGAACGCGGCCGAGGCGGTGCCGTCGCCGTCGCGGGCGTCGTCGTGGACGACACGGATGTCGCCGCCCGCGCACAGGCCGCGCTCCCCCGCGCCGGTGATGACGACGGTCTCGACGGCCGGGTCGTGTTCCCAGGCCGTCAGAGCCTCGTCGATGAGGCGGACCATCGCGTGGTTGAGGGCGTTGAGGGCTCTCGGGCGATTGAGGGTGAGATGGGCGGCCCGGCCGGCGGTGTGCAGGAGGACGGGCGCTTCGCCACCGGTCATCGGCAGGCCTCCGTCAGGGCTCGGGCCACGCTGACGTGCATGTTCTCGTCGCTTCCTCTCGGTCGACGCCCTGGGCCAGCCGAGCGTACCCGACCCTCTTTCCGTGGTACCCCTGCCCCCGGTGGCCTGCGGATAGGGGTCGCCACGGCCCAGGCCCCCGGAATGAGAGTGCGGGGGCGATAGGGGGTTGGCCCGCGGACCTGCGCGGAGCAGCCTTGCCCGGGACCGGCCGTCGCCCCTCGTCCGCAGAACGGAAGGATTCCGTCCTATGCGCGTGCTCTTCGCCACCCACGCCGAGAGAACCCACTTCTACAGCATGATCCCGCTCGCCTGGGCACTGCGTACCGCCGGGCACGAGGTGTATGTGGCGTCGCAGCCGGCCCTGACCGAGGACATCACACGGGCGGGTCTCACGGCCGTGCCGGTCGGTACGGACCACACGTTCCTTCAGCAGCTCGAACAGGCCGGCGGCACGGCCGACTACTCGGGCGGGTTCGGGCAGGACGGCAGTGTCGAGTCCCCGGAGACCTGGGAGGGGCAGGGGCTGCTGTACCGGGCGTTCATCGACTTCTACATGCGGGGCGTCAACAACGACGCCTTCGTGGAGGGGCTGGTCGACTTCGCCCGTCACTTCCGGCCGGACCTGGTCGTCTGGGAGCCGTACACCTTCGCCGGGCCGGTCGCCGCGCGTGCCGTGGGCGCGGCGCACGCGCGGCTGGTGTTCAGCCCGGATCTGCTGCAGCAGATGCGGCGCACCTTCCTGCGGCTGCGCGACGGGGCGCCCGAGGAGCAGCGCACCGACCCGCTGGAGCCCTGGCTCGGGCCGCTGTCGGAGCGGTTCGGCGGGGGCGGGTTCGCGCAGGACATGGCGGTGGGGCAGTGGACCATCGACACGGTTCCGTCCGACGCCCGGTTCCCGCTGGACGTGCGGCGGGTCCCCATGCGGTACGTGCCCTACAACGGGCCCGCCGTGGTGCCCGGTTGGCTGCACGCGCCGCCCACCCGGCCCCGGGTGTGCCTGACCGGCGGGACGACCCTGCGGGACCAGGCGGGGCACGACGCCTTTCCCATCGGTGACCTGCGGATGTTCGAGGGCCTGGACATCGAGCTGATCGCCACGCTGAAGCAGGTACCGGGCGAGGAACAGGCCGTGCCCGCCAACACGCGGCTCGTCGACTTCGTGCCCCTGCTGGCGCTCCTGCCGAGCTGTTCGGCGGTCGTCCACTACGGCGGGGGAGGCTCCTGGAACACGGCCCTGGGCGCGGGCGTTCCGCAGGTGCTGATCGCCAACACCTGGTTCGCCCTGCACAAGGGCCGGCATCTCGAAGGTGTCGGCGCGGGGCTGTACGTGTCCGAGCGGAAGGAGTTGCGTGCGGCGCTGGAACGGCTGCTGGACGAGCCGTCGTTCGGCGAATCCGCGCGCCGGCTGCGGGACGAGCAGATCATGTCGCAGCCCACACCGGGTGAACTGGTGCCGGTCCTGGAGAAGTTGACCGCCGAACACCGCCGCTAGGCGAACGGCGGTCATGGGTGCCTCAAGGCCCCGCGCGCGCCGGTTCCGTCGGCGTGCGCGGGGCCTTGAAGTGCCTCGCGGCTGAGGGCGGAGCGGTCCCCGGTCCCGCCCGCCCGGTCAGGTGTGCTTCCCCACGAACTCCCGTACCGACGACACGACATAGGCGAGCATCTCGTCGGTGAGCGCCGGATACACACCGATCCAGAAGGTCTGCTCCGTGACGATGTCGCTGTTGGTGAGGTCGCCGACCACCCGGTGCGGTTGGTCGATGTAGGCGGGCTGGCGGGTCAGATTGCCGCCGAACAGCCGCCGGGTGCCGATCTTCCGGCCTTCCAGGAAGTCCACCAACTCCGCCCGGGTGAAAGGCGCTTCTGTGTCCACGGTCAGCGCGAACCCGAACCAGCTCGGGTCGCTGCGCTCGGTGGCCCTCGGGAGGAGCAGGTGCGGTACGCCCTCCAGACCCTCGCGCAGTCGGCGCCAGTTGCGGCGGCGGGCCTCGCAGAACGCGTCGAGCTTGTCCAGCTGGGTCAGGCCGAGGGCGGCCTGGATGTCGGTCGCCTTCAGGTTGTAACCGACGTGCGAGAAGATGTACTTGTGGTCGTAGCCCGCCGGCAGGGTGCCCATCTGGTAGTCGAAGCGCTTGAGGCACTTGTTGGTCTCGCCCGGCTCGCACCAGCAGTCGCGGCCCCAGTCGCGCAGGGACTCCACGATCCGCGCCAGCGCCAGGTTCGACGTCAGTACGCAGCCGCCCTCCCCCATGGTCAGATGGTGCGCGGGGTAGAAGCTGACGGTCGTGATGTCGCCGAAGGTGCCGGTCAGTTGACCGTCGTACGTCGAGCCGACCGCGTCGCAGTTGTCCTCGATCAGGAACAGGTCGTGTTCCGCCGCGAGTTGGGCGATCTCGGCGACCTCGAAGGGGTTGCCGAGCGCGTGGGCGATCATGATGGCGCGGGTGCGCGGGCCGATCGCCTCGGCGACACGGGCGGCCGTCGTGTTGTAGGTGCCGAGGTCGATGTCGACGAAGACGGGCAGGAGCCCGTTCTGGATGATCGGATTGACCGTGGTGGGGAAGCCCGCGGCGACCGTGATCACCTCGTCGCCCGCCCGCAGCCGCCGGTCCTCCAGCAGATGCGAGGTGAACGCGGTCATGGCCAGGAGGTTCGCGGAGGAACCGGAATTGGTCAGATGGGCCTTGCGGCGCCCGAGCTTGCGGGCGAACCGGGATTCGAACATGCGCGCGCTGGGTCCCGCGGCGATCCGCATCTCCAGGGCGGCCTCGACCAGCGCGGCCCGGTCCCGCTCGTCGAGGACCGCACCGGCGGGCCATATCTCGGTGGTGCCCGGCACGAAGGGGCCCGGCTCCCGGGCCTCCATGTGGAACTTCGCCGTCGCGTCGAGGATGAGTTCCTTGTGCGCGGTCCCGCCATGGGTGTCCATGCCCTGTGCGTTCCCGCCGTGGGTGTTCATGCCGCGCGCGTCACTGCCGTGGGTGTTCATGACGGGTTCTCTTCTCGACGGGCGTCCATGACCTTGCGCAGCGCCGTCGTCACCGCGCGCACGTCCGCGTCGTCCAGGCCGGGGTGGAGCGGCAGGCACAGGGTGCGCTCCGCGGCCTCCTCGGAGCGCGGCAGCCGCTGGGCCCCGGCCCCGTAGACGGGGACCCGGTGCAGCGGGGGGTAGCGGAAGGTCGTGTAGATACCCGCCGCGTACAGCTCGGCCGCGACCTCGTCCCGGATGCCGGGGTCGACCTGCACCCAGTAGAAGTAGTACGTGGAGTGATGGCCCTCGGGCAGCGGCGGGGGCAGCGACAGGCCCGGGACGTCGGCCAGTTCGCGGTCGTAGAGCGCGGCGATCTCGCGGCGGCGGGCCACGAACCCGGGCAGGCGGCGCAGTTGTACCGTGCCGACGGCCGCGGTCAGGTCGTTGCCTACGATGCGCCGGCCGACCTCGGGAACGTCCAGCTCCCACCAGCGGCCGGACGCCGCCCCGGCCTGGCCGAAGCCGCTGGGGCGGGCGAGTCCGTGGTAGGCGAGCCGTCTGGCGCGTGCGGCCTGCTCGGCGTCGCGGACGTACAGCATGCCGCCGTCACCGCAGACGAGGACCTTCATGGCGTCGAAGCTCCACACGGACAGGTCGCCGAAGGTGCCGACGGCCTGGCCGTCGATGTGGGAGGCCACGGCGCAGGCGGCGTCCTCGATCAGGGGGATGCCCCGTTCGCGGCAGAGGTCGGCGATCGCCGCGATGTCGCCCGGGTAGCCGCCGTAGTGGAGGACCATGACGGCCTTCGTGCGAGGGGTGAGGGCGAGGTCGATGTCGGCCGCGGTGGGGTTGAGGGTGCGCGGGTCGACCTCGCAGAAGACCGGGCGGGCGCCGGTGGCCGCGACGGCGTTCGCGGCGGCGACGAAGCTGAGGGAGGGCAGGACGACGTCGTCGCCCTCGCCGAGCCCGAGCAGTTCGGTGGCCAGGAACAGTCCGGCCGTCGCGCAGTTGATGAAGACGAGGCGGTCCGGCTCCACCCCCAGATGCTCGGCGAACCGCGCCTCGAACTCCTTGGTGCGCGGTCCGTGGCCGATCCAGTTGCTCTCGAACACCTCGGCCACGGCGGCCAGTTCCGCTTCGCCCAGCGTGGGCTGGAACACCTGGATCACGAGGCCCTCCGGGGGGAGACACCGACGAAGAGACCGCGGCCGTTCGGGCCGCCCTGGAGGTACTCCACGGTGAGACCGGCGCCCCGGAACGCGGCCTCGTACGTGGCGGAGTCGAAAAGGGAGAGGATCTCGTACGAGGTGAACTCGCTGATCCCGGTCGCGCTGTCGGCCACGGTGTACCGCACGGTCATCCGGGTGGCGTTGCCGTCGCGGACGGAGTGGGAGAGACGGCTGACGACCCGGCCCTCCTCCTGGGCGACGGCTCCCGAGACGAAGCCGTCGAGGAACTTCTCGGGGAACCACCACGGTTCGAGGACCAGGACGCCCCCGGGTTCGAGGTGACGCGCCATCCGTGTCAGGGCCTGGCCCAGTTCGTCGGCGTTCGCCATATAGGCCGCCGAGAAGCACAGACAGGTGACGGCGGAGTAGGTGCGGCCGAGGTCGAAGGTGCGCATGTCGCCGTGGTGGACCGTGGTGTCGGGCAGCCGCTCGCGGGCGATCCGGCGCATTCCGTCGGAGAGTTCCACTCCCTCGACGTGCCGGAAGCGGCGGCCGAAGCTCTCCAGGTGCTTGCCGGTGCCGCAGGCGACGTCGAGGAGCGAGTCCGCCTCCGGGTGGCGTGCGGTGACGAGGGCGGCGAGCGCCTCCGCCTCCGCTGCCCAGTCCCTGCTGCGGGCGGCATGGATGAGGTCGTAGACGCCGGCGTGTTCGTCGCTGTAGGCGGTGACCGGTCGGGGGGTGGCGGAGGTCAAGGGGATCCCTTCCTTCGTGCCTTCGTGGGGGTGGGCGCGCCGGGGGCGGTCACCGGGGGCGGGCCTCGGGCCCGAAGTCCTTCTCGATCCGGAGACAGGTCTCGTAGTCGGGCAGCAGGCCGAGGGCGCGCGCCTCGGCGACGGTGGGGGCCTCCCGGTCGCGGGCGGAGACGACGGGCTCGCTCTCCTCGCCGACGGGCAGCCCCAGGGCGGGGTCCAGTGCCGACACGGCGAGTTCGTGGGCGCCGACGTACTCGCCGGAGTGGAGGTAGGCCATGACGGTGCCGTCGCGCAGGGCGAGGAAGGCGTGGCCCACCCCGACGGGGAAGTACACGGCGGTCGGTCGCTCCGCGTCGATGGTCACCGCGTCCCAGGCCAGGAAGGTGGGCGATCCGACACGCAGGTCCACCACCATGTCCAGCACCTCGCCGTGGGCGCAGTACACGTACTTGGCCGTGCCGGGCGGGGTGAGGGTGTAGTGCACGCCCCTGAGCACCCGCCGTCGCGAGGTGCTGCAGCTCGCCTGCCGTACGGCGGGGAGCGGGTGGCCGACCGCTTCGGCGAAGACGGACTCCTGGAAGGGGGCGGTGAACCTGCCGCGCTCGTCGGGGAAGGTGTCGGGGGTGAACGCGAAGGCGCCCCGGACCTTCAGTGCGCGATATTCCATGGTCAGCTCTCCGTGGGGGTGACGCGGTCCCACCAGGACCGGTGCCGGCGGTACCAGTCCACGGTCCGTACGAGGCCGGACTCGAAGTCGGCCCGCGGCCGGTAGCCGCATTCCGTGCGCACCTTGTCGTCGCGGATCGCGTAGCGCAGGTCGTGGCCCTTGCGGTCGGCCACGTGCCGCACGGCGCTCCAGTCACGTCCGCAGGCGGTCAGCAGGCGGCCGGTGAGTTCGCGGTTGGTGAGCTCGGTGCCGCCGCCGATGTTGTAGATCTCGCCCGGCCGTCCCCTCAGCCGGACGGCCTCCACCCCTCGGCAGTGGTCGTCGACGTGCAGCCAGTCGCGTACGTGGCGTCCGTCGCCGTACAGCGGGACGGTCCCGCCGGTGAGCAGCCGGGTCACGAACAGCGGGATGACCTTCTCCGGGTACTGCCGGGGGCCGTAGTTGTTGCTGCAGCGGGTGACGCGGACGTCGAGGCCGTGGGTGCGGTGGAAGGACAGGGCGAGCAGGTCGGAGGAGGCCTTGGACGCGGCGTAGGGCGAGTTGGGGTCGAGGGGGTCGGTCTCGGACCTGGCGCCGGTCTCGACGGAGCCGTACACCTCGTCGGTGGAGACGTGCACGAAGCGGTGCACTCCGTGGCGCAGCGCCTGGTCCAGCAGGGTCTGGGTGCCGACGACATTGGTGCGGACGAACGCGTGGGCGTCGGCGATGGAGCGGTCCACATGGGACTCGGCCGCGAAGTGCACCACCTGGTCCACGCCGGCCATGGCCCCGGCGACGGTGTCGGGGTCGCAGATGTCGCCGTGCACGAAGGTCAGCCGGGGGTCGGTGAGGTCGAGGTTCTCCCGCCGGCCGGCGTAGGTGAGGCTGTCCAGCACCGTCACCCGGGAGACGTCCGGGGCGGCGGCGTTC
Organism: Streptomyces sp. NPDC001868; assembly: GCF_040297125.1. Classification (NCBI taxonomy): domain Bacteria; kingdom Bacillati; phylum Actinomycetota; class Actinomycetes; order Kitasatosporales; family Streptomycetaceae; genus Streptomyces; species Streptomyces sp. NPDC001868. The sequence goes on from NZ_JBEOYO010000001.1 coordinate 586,896, forward strand.
AGCAGCATCCGTGTGTAGGTGGAGCCGATGAAGCCGGCGCCGCCCGTGACCAGGAGGTTCACAGCTCCTCCGGGATGGTCGGGGGCCATGCGTCGGGGGTGTGCGCGCGGGCGCGTTCCATGACGTACCGGCCGTAGGGGGACTGGCTCATCGCGGCGCCCAGCCGGTGGCAGTCGTCGGCGTCGATGAAGCCCAGGTACAGGGCGATCTCCTCGACGCAGCCGATGCGTACACCCTGGCGGCGCTGGATGTCGCGGACGAACTGGGCGGCCTCCAGCAGGGATTCGTGGGTGCCGGTGTCCAGCCAGGTGACGCCCCGGCCGAGCCAGACGAGGTCGGCCCGGTCCCGTTCCATGTAGGCGCGCAGGACGTCGGTGATCTCCAGCTCGCCGCGGGCGGACGGGGTGAGGCCCTTGGCGATGTCCACGACCTCGTCGTCGAAGAAGTACAGGCCGGGGACGGCCAGTTGGGACCGGGGGCGGGCGGGTTTCTCCTCGATGGACAGGAGGCGGCCCCGTGCGTCGACCTCCGCGACGCCGTACCGTTCCGGGTCGGCGACCTGGTGGCCGAAGAGCACGCAGCCGCGCAGCCGTCGCACACTGCGGCGCAGCAGGGACGGCAGGTTCGCGCCGTGGAAGAGGTTGTCGCCCAGGACGAGGGCGCACTCCTCTCCGGTGATGTGGTCGGCGCCGACGAGGAGTGCGTCGGCGATGCCGCGCGGCTCGTCCTGGACGGCGTAGTCGATGGACATGCCCAGGTGCCGGCCGTCGCCCAGCAGGGCGCGGAACAGTTCGAGTTCCGCGGGGCGGGTGACGACGAGGACGTCTCGGATGCCGGTGAGCATGAGGATGGAGAGCGGGTAATAGATCATCGGCTTGTCGTAGACCGGCACCAGCTGTTTGGATCCGACGGCCGTCAGCGGCAACAGCCGAGTTCCGTTCCCGCCCGCGAGGACAATTCCTTTCATGGCGCTCCGTACACCGGTCGGGAAATCAAATCTGTCACTCCCTCTTCGAGAACGGACATGCAGAGGATTGTTCTCCGACGCGGGCAGACAAGGGAAGAGGCAAGGGACTTCGAGGACCCTTAAAAACTCGCACTCCCCCTTATCCAGACCCCTATTTCACGGCAACCGCCCACCTCGCGACCCCTACAAATTCTGCGGAGCCGATCCCGTCCGCCCGCCACCGTATAGCCTCGCACCGCATTCACCGCGCCCGCTACGCGAATGACGGAGTGACGGAATGACAGGGAGTCAGGAAATGGACGTGGCTGAGAATATTCACCGGTTCCCGATGGGCAAACCCGTGGGCTTCGAATATCCTCCCTGCTACCGCGAGATCCAGGAGAAGGAGCCGCTGGCCCGTATCCGCATGGCGTACGGCATGGAGGCACGGCTGATCACCCGGCACGCCGACGTCAAGACGGTGCTGTCCGACCCCCGGTTCAGCAGGGCCGCGACCGTGGGTGCGGACGTCCCCCGGCCGACGCCGGTGCTGCTGCACGACACATCGATCCTCAGCATGGACCCGCCGGAGCACTCCCGGCTGCGGAAGCTGGTCGCACAGGCGTTCACGATGCGCGGCGTCGAGGCGATGCGGCCGCGCGTGGAGAAGGCCGTGGCAGCGCTGCTCGACGCCATGGAGGAACAGGGGCCTCCCGCCGACCTGGTGACCGCGCTGGCCCGGCCGCTCCCCCTCACCGTCATCTGCGACATGCTCGGCGTGCCCGACGCGCAGAGCGACACCTTCCGCGGCCTGGCGCACACCATGTTCACCGGCACCGAGCAGAGTGAAGTCGAGTCTGCGGTCGGGGAGATGGTGGCGCTGGTCTCCGCGCTGGTCGCCGAGCGCCGGCAGACCCCCTCCGACGATCTGCTCGGCAGGCTGGTCCTGGCCCGCGACCACGACGACCGGCTCGGCGAGGCCGAACTCGTCAACCTCGCCCTCGCCCTGCTGGTCGGCGGCTTCGAGAACACCGCCCACGAGATCGCCAACTTCGCGGCACTCGTGCTGCGCAGCCCCGAACACCTCGCGGAGCTGCGCGCCACGCCCTCGCTCGTCCCGTCGGCCGTCGAGGAGATGCTGCGCTTCGCGCCGCTGTCGATCACGGGCGGGTTCGTACGGATCGCGGTCGACGACGTCCCGCTCAGCACCGGGACGATCCGCAAGGGCGAGGCCGTGGTGATCGACACCCAGGCCGCCAACCTCGACCCCGCCGTCTTCGACGACCCGACCACACTGGACTTCCACCGCTCCCCGAACCCGCACCTCATCTTCGGCCACGGCGCCCACCGCTGCATCGGCGCCGAACTCGCCCGTGTGGAACTCCAGGTCGCCCTGGGGTCGCTGCTTGAGCGCTTCCCCCGGCTGGCGCTCGCGATCCCGCCGGCGGACATCCCGTTCGCCGGGGGTGTCCTGCGCGGCCCCGCCTGCCTGCCCGTCACATGGTGAACGGGCCGCGCGCCGAAGGGGACTTCGCCACCTGGTTCGCCGAACGCGCCCGGGTCAACGACCAGCGGGTGGAGACGATCCCGTTCTCCGCCCTGTCCGGCTGGGACTTCGACGAGGACACCGGCGATCTGCGGCACCGCACGGGGCGGTTCTTCAGCGTGCGGGGACTGCGCATACGGGGCGGTGGCCCCGAAGGTCCGCGCGAGTGGTCGCAGCCGATCATCGACCAGCCGGAGATCGGCGTCCTCGGCATCCTCGCGAAGACATTCGGTGGTGTACGGCACTTCCTGCTCCAGGCGAAGGCGGAACCCGGCAACGTCAACGGGATCCAGCTCTCCCCGACCGTGCAGGCGACCCGCAGCAACTACACCCGGGTGCACCGGGGCGGGTCCGTCCGATACCTGGAGTACTTCACCGACCGCCGGGGCCGGGGTCACGGCCGGGGCCGGGGCCGGGTTCTGGTCGATGTCCTGCAGTCCGAACAGGGGGCCTGGTTCCTGCGCAAGCGGAACCGCAACATGATCGTGGAGGTCGACGACGACATACCCGTCCAGGACGACTTCCGCTGGTTCACCCTCGACGAGATCAGAGCACTGCTCCACCGCGACAACCTGATCAACATGGACGCCCGTACGGTCATCTCCTGTCTGCCCCCGGACAGGCCGGCCGACGGGCGCGGCGCGCTGCACTCCATGACGGAGCTGTCCAGCTGGTTCACCGAGGCCAAGGCGCGATGCGAGCTGACCGCCGACGTCGTGCCGCTCACCGGGGTCACCGGCTGGCGCCGGACACCGACGGAGATCGCGTACGACGAGGGCGGACGGTTCCGCATCATCGCCGTGGACGTCACCGCGCCGCACCGTGAGGTGCCGTCGTGGACACAGCCGATGCTGGCGCCCTGCGACCGGGGGCTCGCGGCCCTGCTGTACCGCCGGATCGGCGGTGTGCCGCACTTCCTGGTCCAGGCGCAGGTCCAGGAGGGCTGTCTGGACAAGCTGGAGATCGGGCCGACCGTGCACTGTGTCCCGGACGAGGGCGCGGCTCTGCCGCCGGACGAGCGTCCGCCGTATCTCGACGTGCTCGACTCCCTCTCCCCCGACCGGATCCGCTACGACCGTGTCCAGTCGGAGGAGGGCGGACGGTTCTTCGCGGCGGAGAACCGGTATGTCATCGCGGAACTGGACGAGGACTTCCCGACGGACGTACCGGACCGGTTCTGCTGGGTGACGCTGGGGCAGCTCAAGGAGCTGCTGCGGCACAGCCACTACGTCAACATCGAGGCCCGCACCCTCGTGGCCTGCGCGGAGGCCCTCGGATGACCGGCCCGAGCGGCGGCGGTCCGGCGGGGAGCGGCCCGGAGCGCGTGGTCCGTGTCGGCGTCCTCGGCTGCGCCGACATCGCCTGGCGGCGGGTGCTGCCCGCGATCGCCGCGGAGCCGAGGACACGGCTCGTCGCGGTGGCCGGCCGCGACGCGGCGAAGGCACGCCGGTTCACCGACCGCTTCGGCGGCGAACCGGTCGAGGGGTACGAGCGGCTGCTCGACCGGACCGACCTCGACGCCGTGTACATCCCGCTGCCCACCGGCCTGCACGCGCGGTGGGCCGTCGAGGCACTGCGCCGCGGACTGCACGTCCTGGTGGAGAAGCCGATGGCGACCGACCGCGCGGAAGCGGCCGCGATGCTGGACGCCGCCCGCACGGCCGGCCGGTGTCTGATGGAGAACCTCATGTTCCTCCACCACGGCCAGCACGAGGAGATACGGCGGCTCGTCGCGGCCGGCGAGATCGGCGAACTCCGTTCCTTCAGCGCCTCGTTCGGCATCCCCCCGCTGTCCGCCGGCAACGTCCGCCACCGCGCCGACCTCGGCGGGGGCTCGCTGCTCGACGTCGGCGTGTACCCGCTGCGCGCGGCACGACTGCTGCTCGGTCCCGAACTCGACCCGGTCGGCGCGGTGTTGCGGATCGACCCGGCACTGGGCGTGGACGTGGCGGGGCATGTGCTGCTGACCACCCCGGCCGGGGTCACCGCCGAGCTGTCCTTCGGGTTCGAGCACGCCTACCGCTGCTCCTACGCGCTGTGGGGCGGCACCGGCCGGATCGTCCTCGACCGCGCCTTCACCCCGCCGCCGACGCTGCGGCCCGTCGTACGGCTGGAACAGCAGGACCTCGTAAGGGAGTTCACTCTGCCGGCCGAGGACCAGTTCGCGGCCGTCGTACGGAGCTTCGCGGCGGCCGTGCTGGACGGTGTGCCACCCCGGGACGGGGAGGAGGAACTGCTCGGTATGGCCGGTCTGGTGGACCGGGTGCGGGCGTGTGCTCGCGTGATCCGCTAGAAGGCGTGTGTGCGGCTGGAGGCTGTCACGGCCGGGGCCCGGGGAGGATCTCTCCCCGGGCCCCGGCCGTCGTCCGGCCGTTGTCGGGCCGTCGTCCGGCCGACGTCGGGTCGTCGGCCGGTCGTCGTTCAGCCGCCGTGGGCGGCCAGCCAGTCGTGGACGGTCCTCGCGGTGACGTCCCCGTGTTCCTCGATCATGGAGTGGTGGTCTCCGGGGACGTCCACCACGTCCAGGGGAACGGGCCAGGTCGACTGCCACTCCTCGGGGCGTTCCCTCGGGTGGTCCGGGTCGACGGCGATCGGTTCGGAGGCGCGGACCAGGAGCGCGGGGGTGGTGAGGGGCCGTGGCCGCCAGGTCTCGAAGAGGGCGAAGTACGACGCCATCGCGGTGAGCCGGAGGCCGGTCATCCGGCCGAACTCGGTCTCGCGTTCCAGGGAACGCGACTCCATGGCGTGGACGATGTAGTCGGTCTGCGGGGTGCCCGCCACATAGGTGTCCAGCATGACCACACCGGTCGCGGGGGTGCCGAGTTCTTCGAGGCGGGCGGCCACCGCGTAGGCGAGCGAGCCGCCGGAGGAACGGCCGGCGAGGGCGAACGGGGCGCCGTCGAGGGCGCGGGCGAGGGTGCGGGCCGTGTGGTCCACCGCCGCCTCGACGCTGCCCGCGACCAGTTCGTCGGCGACGAAGCCCGGCATCATCAGCGAGTGGGTGTCGCGCAGCCCGCGCAGCGGCCGGGCCAGGGCGACGAACTCCTGGTCGCTGGCCCACACGGAGGTGGACGGCAGTCCGACGAGGGCGGGGTACGGCGGGCCGCCGTCGCCCAGTTTGACCAGTGACGGTGCCTTGCCGACCGTGTCGGCGGAGGCGAAGGCGGGGCGCAGTCCTGCGGAGTTCATCAGGACCTTGCCGGCCTGGTCGTAGCGGCCGGCGGTGACCGCGTGCCGGTAGAGGGACTCCACGGCGTGCGCGACGGCCGCGGTCGGGTCGTCCGGGGCGGATCGGGCCTCGGCGTGTGCGGGTTCCGTCGGCGGGGCAGTGAACTGCCGGTTCAGGGCGGCGGCGAGGTCCCCTGGGGTGGGGTGGTCGAAGACCAGGGTGGGCTGGAGCCGTAGGCCGGTGGCGGTGCCGAGCCGGTTGCGGAGTTCGACGGAGGTGAGCGAGTCGAAGCCCAGCTCGCCGAAGGCCCGGTCGGCGGTGAAGCCGTCCGTGGCCGCGTGGCCGAGGACCCGTGCGGCCTCCGCGCACACCAGGTCCAGCAGCGCGTCCTCGCGCGCGGCCGGGTCGAGGGAGGCCAGGGCGGTGGCGCCGGTCCGGTCGGTGCGGCGGGTGACGGTCCGGCGGGGGGCGGTGCCGCGCACGAGGGCGCGCAGGACGGCCGGGATCCGGTCGGCGGGGTAGGCGGCGGCGCCGGGGGTGAGGCGGAGCGGTACGAGCAGGGCGTCGTCCGGTGTCGCCAGGGCGCGGTCGAGTGCGGCCAGCCCGGAGTCGGCGGTGAAGGGCCGTAGTCCGCTGCCCTCCAGCCGGGCCCGGGCGGCGGCGTCGAGCGTGTCGGCCATGCCGCCGGTGCCCTGCCAGGGGCCCCACGCGAGGGACTGCCCGGGCAGGCCGAGCGTGCGGCGGTGCTGGGCCAGGGCGTCGAGGAAGGCGTTGGCGGCGGCGTAGTTGGCCTGGCCGGGGCTGCCGAGCACGCCGGCGGCGGACGAGAACAGGACGAAGGCGGTGAGCCCGAGGTCCGCCGTCAGCTCGTGCAGATGCCAGGCCGCGTCCGCCTTGGGGCGCAGCACCGCGTCGAGCCGTTCGGCGGTCAGGTCGCCGACCAGGCCGTCGTCGACGACACCGGCGAGGTGGACGACACCGGTGAGAGGGTGCTCGGCGGGGATGCCGGCCAGCAGCCGGACCAGGGCCTCGCGGTCGGCGACATCGCAGGCGGCGAAGGTGACCCGGGCACCGGCCTCGGTGAGTTCGGCGGCGGTCTCGTCCGCGCCGGGCGCCGCCGGTCCGCGCCGGCCGGCCAGCAGCAGATGACGTACGCCGTGCCGGGTCACGAGGTGACGGGCCAGCACCTTGCCCAGGGCCCCGGTGGCGCCGGTGACGAGGACGGTGCCGTCGGGCGTGAAGGGACTGGAGGGGTTGGAGGAGCTGGAGGAGCTCGGGGGTTCTCGGTGGGTCGCCGGTTCGGTGGGCGGCAGGGGCGTGAGCCGGGGTACGTGGGCCGTGCCGTGGCGCAGGGCGAGTTGTGGCTCGCCCGTGGCCAGGGCGCGCGGCAGGGCGGCCAGGGAGGCGTCCGCGTCGTCGGGGTTGTCGGGGTCGTCGAGGTCGACGAGGACGACGCGGCCCGGGTGTTCGGCCTGGGCGGCCCGGGCGAGGCCCCAGACGGCGGCGGAGGCGGGCCGTGGTCCTGCGTCGTCCGGGCCGGTCGTGACGGCGCCGTGGGTGACGAGGACCAGCCGGGTGTCGGTCAGCCGTGCGTCGGCGAGCCACGGGCGCAGGCGGTCGAGGGTCTGCCGGGTGGCCGCGTGGGCGTCGGCGCCCGCGTCGTCGTGACCGTGCGGGTCGCAGAAGGCGACCACGGCGGCGGGAGCGGGAACGCCGGTGTCGATCGTCTCGGTGAGGGCGCCCCGGTCCAGGTACGGGACGACGTCCTGGCCGATGGCGCGGGCCAGCCGGGGGCGCAGTTCGCGTGGGTCGAGGCCGAGCATGCCCCAGCCGACCGGAACCGGCGCGAGGGTGGTGGCGTTCACGGTGGCGGTGGCGGCGGCGGTGGTGAGCGGCACGGTCGGCCACTCCAGCCGGTACAGGGGCTCGGTGCGCGGCGTGTCGGCACGGACGGGCGAGGGGGCGCGCAGGGTGAGGGTGTCGATGTCCAGGACGGGCAGGCCGTCGGGCGTGGTGGCCCGTACGGAGACCGCGCCGTCGCCCGTGGGCGTCAGCCGGACGTGGAGTTCGGCCGCGCCGGTCGCGTGCAGCCGGACGCCCGACCAGGCGAAGGGCAGGCCTGCGGGGACGGCCGTACCGTCGGGTCGGCCGGTGCCCAGGATGCCGAGGGCGAGGGGCTGGAGGGCGGCGTCGAGGAGCGCGGGGTGGAGGGCGTGGCCGTCGCCGCTCTCGGCGGGGGCCGCGTCCTGCTCGGGGTCGTCGGGCAGGGCGACCCTGGCGTGGAGTCCGCCGTCCGTCTGCCAGAGTTCGGCCAGGCCCTGGAAGGTGGGGCCGTAGTCGAGGCCCGCTTCGGCGGTCGTGGCGTAGAAGTCGTCCAGCGGGACGAGCCGTGCGCCGGGCGGCGGCCAGGGGGCGGTGTCGGGGGCCGCGGTGGTGGGCGGGGCCGGGGAGAGCACGCCGGTGGCGTGGTGGGTCCAGGGGCCCCCGGGGGCCTCGTCGGGCCGGGCGTGGATCGTGAACGGCCGTCGTCCGTCGGTGTCCTCGGCGTCGACGGACAGGTGGAGGGCGACGCCGCCCGGGTCCGGCAGGGGCAGGGGCGCGTGGATGACGAGTTCGTCGAGCCGGTCGCAGCCCGCGTGGCCGCCGGCGTGCAGGGCCAGGTCCACGAGCGCGGTGCCCGGCAGGACCGGTGTGCCGCCCAGCGCGTGTTCGGCCAGCCAGGGGTGGTCGGTGACGTCGAGCCGGCCGGTGAGGAGCAGCCCGCCGGTGCCGGGCAGCGTGGTGACGGCGCCGAGCAGGGGATGGCCCGCCGTGGTCAGGCCCACCGACGACGCCTCCCGGCCGCCGCCCGCACCGGCCCCGAGGACGCGCAGCCAGTACCGGTGGTGCTGGAAGGCGTAGGTGGGCAGCGGGACGATGCGGGCGTCGCCGCCCGCGAAGTACGCCCGCCAGTCGACGGCCGTGCCCTGGACGGCGAGCCCGGTGAGGGCGGTGACGAGCGCGTCGGCCTCGCCCCGGTCGCCGCCGCGCAGGGCGGCCAGGCAGGTCACGGTGTCGCGTGTGTGGTCGGCGGCGGTCCCGGCGGCCATCGCGGTCAGGGCGCCGCCGGGGCCCACCTCCAGGAAGGTGCGCACCCCCCGGTCCAGCAGGGAGCGCACACCGCCCGCGAACCGGACGGTGTCCCGGACGTGGCGCACCCAGTAGCCGGGGGCGCGCAGATCACGGGCGGCGGCCGGGGCGCCGGTCACATTGGAGATGACGGGCAGGACGGGGTCGTGGAAGTCGACCTGTGCCAGGACGGCGGCGAAGTCCGCGAGCATGGGCTCCATGAGCGCGGAGTGGAACGCGTGGCTGACCGCGAGCATCCTGGTGCGGTAGCCGCGCCCGACGAACTCCGCCGCGGCGTCCAGGACGGCGTTCTCGGGGCCGGAGACGACCACCGACGTGGGGCCGTTGACGGCGGCGATACCGACACTGCGGTCCGTGTGGGCGGCGAGCACCGCCACGACCTCGGTCTCGTCGGCCTCGACCGCGAGCATGGTGCCGCCGGCCGGCAGCGCCTGCATCAGCCGGCTGCGGGCGGCGACCACCCGGCACGCGTCGGGCAGTGACCAGACTCCCGCGAGGTGGGCGGCGACGAGTTCGCCGACGGAGTGGCCGATCAGCGCGTCGGGGCGGACGCCCCAGCTCTCCAGCAGCCGGTACAGCGCCGTCTCCACGGCGAACAGGGCGGGCTGTGTGAACTCGGTCCGGTCCAGGTCCGCCGCCCGCTCCGGGTCCGTGGCGAACACGACGTCACGCAGCGGGCGGCTGAGCAGCGGGTCGAACGCGGCGCAGACCTCGTCGAAGGCCGCCGCGAACACGGGGTGCCGCTCGTACAGGTCGCGGCCCATACCGGGCCGTTGGGAGCCCTGGCCGGGGAAGACCAGCGCGAGCGGGCTCTCCCGTACGACGCCCCGGACGACGTCGGCGGCCGACGGCGTGTCCTCGGCGAGCGACCGAAGGCCGGTGAGCAGCTCGGGCAGGGTGCCGGCGACGACGGCCGCGCGGTGGGTGAGGGCGCTGCGGGTGGTGGCCAGCGAGGCGGCGATGTCCAGGGGGGCGACGCCGGGCCGGTCGCGCAGGTCGGCGAGGAGGCGTGCGGCCTGGTCGCGCAGGGCGGTTTCGGTGTGGCCGGAGAGGAGCCAGGGGACGACGGGCGGAGGCGTCGCACGCTCGTGCGGGGTCGCCGCACGCTCGTCGGCGGCGGCCTCGGTTGAGGTCGCCTGGTCGGTGGTCAGGTCGGCTGCGGCCTCGGCGGAGGTGGCCTGGTCGGAGGGCGGGCCCTGCTCGTCCACCTCCGAGGGCGTGTCCTCCGGGGCCTGTTCGAGGATCAGATGGGCGTTGGTGCCGCTGATGCCGAAGGACGACACGGCCGCGCGGCGGGGGCGGCCGGTCTCCGGCCAGGGCCGGTTGTCGGTGAGGAGGCGTACCGTGCCGGCGGACCAGTCGACCTGGCGGGTGGGTTCGTCGACGTGCAGGGTGCGGGGCAGGACGCCCTCCCGCAGGGCCAGGAGTGTCTTGATGACCCCGGCGACGCCCGCGGCGTACTGGGTGTGCCCGATGTTCGACTTGACGGAGCCCAGCCACAGGGGCCGGTCGGTGTCCCGGTCCCGGCCGTAGGCCGCCAGCAGTGCCTGGGCCTCGATGGGGTCGCCGAGCCTGGTGCCGGTGCCGTGGGCCTCGACGGCGTCGACCTCGGAGGGGGCGAGGCCCGCGCCCGCCAGGGCCGCCTGGATCACGCGCTGCTGGGAGGGGCCGTTGGGGGCGGTGAGGCCGTTGGAGGCGCCGTCCTGGTTCACCGCCGAGCCGCGTACGAGGCCCAGGACGCGGTGCCCGTTGCGTCGCGCGTCGGAGAGGCGTTCGAGTACGACGATGCCGACGCCCTCGCCCCAGCCGGTGCCGTCGGCGGCGTCCGCGAAGGCCTTGCAGCGGCCGTCGGAGGCGAGGCCGCCCTGGTTCGCGAACTCGGCGAAGGCCCCCGGTGTGGCCATCACGGTGACGCCGCCCGCGAGCGCGAGGTCGCACTCCCCCGCCCGCAGCGCCTGGCCCGCGAGGTGCAGCGCGACCAGGGAGGACGAGCAGGCGGTGTCGACGGTGACCGCCGGGCCCTCAAGACCGAGGACATAGGAGACACGGCCCGACATGACGCTGCCGGACGAACTGGTCAGCGCGTAACCGCCGGCCAGGGAGGGCGAGTTCATCAGCAGGGCGCCGTACTCCTGGGGTGTGCCGCCGACGAACACGCCGGTCCGGCTGCCGCGCAGGGAGAGCGGGTCGATGCCGGTGTGCTCGATCGCCTCCCAGGAGGTCTCCAGGAGCAGTCGCTGCTGCGGGTCCATGGAGAGCGCCTCGCGCGGGGAGATCCCGAAGAACTCGGCGTCGAAGTCGCCCGCCTCGTAGAGGAAGGCGCCCTGTCCGGCGAGGGCGGTCTGCCGTCCGGGGTCGTACAGGGACAGCGCCTCCCAGCCCCGGTCGGTCGGGAAGTCCGCCATCTCGTCGCGGCCTTCGGTGACGAGCCGCCACAGGTCCTCGGGGCCACGGACGCCGCCGGGGTAACGGCACGCCATGCCGACGACGGCCAGCGGATCGTCGACCGGTGCCTGCCGCACGGGCGGCGGCGGGGCGGCCGTCGCCCCGGTGGCGCCGAGGAGTTCCTCGCGCAGGAGGGCGGCGAGGGCGGTGGGGGTGGGGTGGTCGAAGACGAGGGTCGCGGGGAGCCGCAGTCCGGTGGCCGCGTTGAGGCGGTTGCGGAGTTCGGTGGCCGTGAGCGAGTCGAAGCCGAGGTCCTTGAACGGGCGGTGGGCTGCCACCTCCGTCACCTCGGAGTGGCCCAGTACCGCCGCCGCGCGTGAGCGCACCAACTCCAGCAGAGTGGCGCGCTGTTCGGGCTCGCTGAGGGCGGTGAGGGTGCCGCGCAGCCGTCCGGCGGCGGTGCCGTCGTCGCCGCCCGTGCGGTCGGTGTCGGGGTGGTCGCCGCGCAGGGCGCGGGCGGCCTCCGGGATCGCCTCGATCAGGGGGCGGCGGCGCGCGAGCGCGTAGACGGGGGCGAAGCGGTCCCAGTCCATGTCGCTGACCGTCAGCGTGGTCTCGCCCTGTTCGACCGCCTCCCACAGGACGTCGATGGCCGACTCCGGCCGCATCTGCCGGACTCCCATGCGCTCCAGCTGGTCGGCGAGCGCGGGGAAGCCCGCCAGCATGCCGCCGTCGGCCCAGCCGCCCCAGGCCAGCGAGGTGGCGGTCAGGCCGCGTGCCCGGCGCTCGTGGGCGAGCCCGTCGAGGTAGGCGTTGGCCGCCGCGTACGTGGCGTTGCCGGCGCTCCCCCACACGGCCGCGCCGGAGGAGAAGAGCACGAACGCGTCCAGGTCGAGGCCGGCGGTGAGGTCGTCCAGGTTCCGTGCTCCCCGCGCCTTGGCCGCCGTACCGTCCGCGAACTCCTGCGGCCCGACGTCGAGCACCGGACCGTAGCTGGTGGAACTGGCGGTGTGCAGGACTGCGGTGAGCGGCCACCGCTCCGGCACCTCGGCCAGGACCGCCGCCAGGGCATCGCGGTCGGCCACGTCGCAGGCCGCGAACGTCACCTCCGCGCCCAGGGACCGCAGTTCCTCCGCGAGCACGTCGGTTCCGGGGGCCGCCGGGCCGCGACGGCTGAGGAGCAGCAGATGCTCCGCGCCCTCGGCCGCCAGGCGGCGGGCGAGATGGGCGGCGATCCCGCCGGTGCCGCCCGTGACGAGCACCGTGCCGCGCGGCTTCCAGGGCCGGACGGGGCCCCGGTCGGTGAGCGGGGCGCGTACCAGCCGCCGCGCGTAGACGGCGGATCCACGGACGGCGAGCTGGTTCTCGTCCCCGGCCGACCCCGACAGCAGGGCGGCCAGCAGGGCGGGGGTGCTCTCGCTCCACGTCGCCGGCAGGTCGATCAGCCCGCCCCACCGCTCCGGGTGCTCCAGGCCCACCACCTGCCCGAGCCCCCACAACTGCGCCGCGTCCCCGCGTACGGCATCGCTCGTGGCCACGGCGGCACCGCCGCGCGTCAGCCACCACAGCGGCGACCGTACGCCGGCGGCGTCCAAGTGGCGTACGAGGGCGAGGGCGTCGGCGGCGGAGTCCAGGAGGGAGACGACGGCCGTGTATTCGCCGTCGATGTGGGGGTGGGGAGCTTCGGCGGTCTCGACCTCGACCTCGGCAGCGGCGGTCCGCAGCGCCTCGGCCACCTCTGCCGCGTCACCGCCCCCGCCGACCAGCAGCCATCGGCCCGACAGCGGGGCGGCGGCGGCCGGGTTGATGCGCCGCCAGGCCACCCGGTAGCGCCAGGTGTCGACGATCCGGCCGGCCGTGGTGCCGGTGGGGGCGGGCAGTTCGGTCCAGTAGCGCTGGTGCTGGAAGGCGTACGTGGGCAGGTCGACCGTCCGGGCACCGGTTCCGGCGAAGCACGGCCGCCAGTCGACCGGGGCCCCGCGTACGTACGCCTCGCCCAGCGACAGCAGCATGCGGTGCGGGCCGCCCTCGCCGCGACGGAGCGTGCCGGTGACGGCCACCTGGCGTTCGGCCGCCTCCGCTGTGTCCTGCACCGCGCCCGTCAGCACGGCGTGCGGGCTCACCTCCACGAAGAGGCTGTGCCCCTGCTCCAGCAGCGCCCGGGTGGTCTCCTCGAACCGCACCGGCCGGCGCAGATTCCGGAACCAGTACGCGCCGTCCAGCCCTGCCGTGTCGAGCCGGCCGCCGGTGACACACGAGTAGAACGCCACCTGGGACGTGGTCGGCGCCACCGGGCCCAGCAGCTCCGCCAACTCCTCCCGGATCTCGTCCACATGGGCGGAGTGCGAGGCGTAGTCCACGGCGATACGGCGGGCCCGCACCCCGTTCTCCCCCGCCCAGGCCAGCAGTTCGTCCAGCGCGCCGGTGTCTCCGGCGACCACCACGGAGGCCGGGCCGTTCACCGCCGCGAGATCGATCCGGCCGTCCCAGCGCGCGAGTGCGTCGCGTACCTCGTCGGCGGGGAGTTGCACGGAGACCATGCCGCCCCGGCCGGAGAGGGCGAGGATGGCCTGCGAGCGGAGTGCCACGACGCGGGCGCCGTCTTCGAGCGACAGTGCTCCCGCTACGACGGCTGCGGCGATCTCGCCCTGGGAGTGGCCGACCACGGCCGCGGGCTCGACGCCGTACGAGCGCCACACCTCCGCAAGCGACACCATCACCGCCCACAACACCGGCTGCACCACGTCCACTTGAGTCAACTCGCCGCCGCTGGTGAGGACTTCGGTCAGCGACCAGTCGACGTACGACGACAAGGCCTCCTCGCACTCGGCCATCCGCGCCGCGAACACCGGTGAGGACTCCAGCAGTTCCACCGCCATGCCCGCCCACTGCGAGCCCTGGCCCGGGAACACGAACACCGTCTTGGCCTTGCCGCCCTCGCCCGTCACCAGGCCCGGTGCGTCGTCGCCCTCGGTCAGGGCCCGGAGGTGGGCCGCGAGGTCGTCGCGGGTGTCGGCGAGGACGACGGCCCGGTGGGTGAGGGCGGCGCGGGTGGTGGCGAGGGAGTGGCCGATGTCGGCGGCGGTGGCGTCCGGGTGCTCGGCGAGGTGGTCCAGGAGGCGGCGGGCCTGGGCACGCAGGGCGGGGGCGGTGGCGGCGGAGAGCGTCCAGGGGACGGGGCCGGGGGCGGAGGCGGGAGCAGGGGCCGACTCGCCCTTCCGGTCGGGCTCCTTCTCGGTCTCCTTGCCGTCCGGCCTGGTCCCGCCGCCGACCCGCCCGACCTCACTGCCGTCGGGCTCGGGGCCGTCGGCGGTGTCGGGGTCCGGGGCCTGTTCCAGGACCACGTGCACGTTCGTGCCGCTGATCCCGAACGACGACACGCCGGCCCGCCGTGGGCGCCCCGCCTCCGGCCACTCCCGGGCCTCCGTCAGCAGCTCCACCGCGCCGGCCGACCAGTCGACCTCCTTGGTCGGCTCGTCCACATGCAAGGTCTTCGGCAGCATCCCGTGGCGCAGGGCCATCACGGTCTTGATCACACCGGCCGCGCCGGACACCGCCTGGGTGTGCCCGATGTTCGACTTCAACGACCCCACGTAGAGCGGGCGTTCACGGTTCTGACCGTAGGCGGCGAGCAGTGCCTGTGCCTCGATCGGGTCGCCGAGCCGGGTGCCCGTGCCGTGGGCCTCCACCGCGTCCACGTCGGACGGCGACAGCCCGGCGCTCGTCAACGCCTGCCGGATCACGCGCTGTTGGGCCGGGCCGTTGGGGGCGCTCAGCCCGTTGGAGGCGCCGTCCTGGTTGGCGGCCGAGCCCCGCAGCACGGCCAGGACGGGATGGCCGTTGCGCCGGGCGTCGGAGAGGCGTTCGAGGAGGACCACTGCGGCTCCCTCGCCCCAGCCGATGCCGTCGGCGGCGTTCGCGAAGGCCTTGCAGCGGCCGTCGGCGGAGAGGCCGCGCTGCCGGGCGAAGATGACGAAGCCCGCCGGGGTCGCGAGGATGCCGACGCCGGCGGCCAGGGCGAGGGAGCAGTCGCCCTGGCGCAGCGACTGGGCCGCGAGGTGCAGGGCGACCAGGGAGGAGGAGCAGGCGGTGTCGACGGTGACCGCCGGGCCCTGCAGCCCGAGGGCATACGAGACGCGGCCGGACATCACGCTGCCGGAGCCGCCGGTCAGGGCGTACCCCTGGTCCTCGGCGGAGTCCATGAGCAGGGCGCCGTAGCCGGTGGGCAGGCCGCCGACGAAGACGCCGGTGCGGCTGCCGCGCAGCGACAGCGGGTCTATGCGGGCGCGTTCGACGGCCTCCCAGGAGGTCTCCAGGAGCAGCCGTTGCTGGGGGTCCATCGCCAGCGCCTCGCGCGGGGAGATCCCGAAGAGAGCCGGGTCGAAGTCGCCCGCGTCGTAGAGGAACGCCCCGTCGCGCGTGTAGGTCTTGCCCGGTTTGTCGGGGTCGGGGTCGTACAGGTCGTCCAGGTCCCAGCCCCGGTCGGTGGGGAGGCCGTCGACGGCGTCCACTCCGTCGGTGACGAGCCGCCACAGTTTCTCCGGCGAGTCGGCGCCGCCGGGCAGTCGGCAGGCCATGCCGATGACGGCGAGAGGTTCGCGCCACTTGTCCTGGGACTCGCGCAGCCGGTCGCGGGTCTGCTGCAACTCCGCCGTGACCCGCCGCAGATAGGTGCGGAGCTTGTCCTCGGTCATGGTCGACTCCAGATCGGTGTGGTGGGGCGGGCGCCGGGGACGCGGGCCACGCCCGACGGGTGGCGGCGGGGGCTGCGGGGGGGGGGCTGGGGCGGGGCTGCGATGGGGTGTCAGCCGACGCCCAGGTCGCGGTCGATGAGGTCGAAGATCTCGTCGTCGGTGGCGGACTCCAGGGCGTCCGCCGTGTGCGTCGCCGCGTCCGGGCCGGCGCTCAGCAGGGCGGCCAGGTCGCGCAGCCGTCGCGCTATGTCGGCGCGGGCACCGGGGTCCAGGTCGGGGGCGGACACCGCCGGGAGGAGGGCCTGTTCCATACGGTCGAGTTCCTGCTGGACGCGCAGGGCGTCCATGGGCCCGTCCGGTGTGCCGCCGAGGAGTTCCTCGCGCAGGAGGGCGGCGAGGGCGGTGGGGGTGGGGTGGTCGAAGACGAGGGTGGCGGGGAGCCGCAGGCCGGTGGCCGCGTTGAGGCGGTTGCGCAGTTCGGTCGCGGTCAGGGAGTCGAAGCCGAGGTCCTTGAACGGGCGGTCCGGGGTGAGGGCGTCCGGTGAGGCGTGGCCGAGTACGGCGGCGGCGTGCTCGCGGACCAGGTCCACCAGGGTGTCCTGCCGTTCGAGGTCGGTGAGCCCGGTGAGGCTCTCGCGCAGCCGGGCGGCGGCGTTCGCGTCGGCCGTCCCCTCGTCGCCGGCCGGGTCCTGGCCGCGCAGGGCGCGGGCGGCCTCCGGGATCTCCTCGATCAGGGGGCGGCGGCGCGCCAGGGCGTAGACGGGGGCGAACCGTTCCCAGTCCATGTCGCTCACGGTGAGGGTCGTCTCGCCGTGCCCGACCGCCTCGCGCATGACACCGATCGCCAGCTCGGGCTGCATCTGCCGCAGGCCCATCCGCTCCAGTTGTCCGGCGACGGCCTGCGAGTCCTGGAGCATGCCACCGCCCGCCCAGGCGCCCCAGGCCAGCGAGGTGGCGGTCAGGCCGCGTGCCCGGCGCTCGTGGGCGAGGCCGTCGAGGTAGGCGTTGGCCGCCGCGTACGTACCGTTGCCGGCGCTCCCCCACACGGCCGCGCCGGACGAGAAGAGCACGAACGCGTCCAGGTCCAGTCCGGCGGTGAGTTCGTCGAGGTGACGGGCGCCCTCCACCTTCGCCGACATGCCCGCCACGAGCTCGTCCGGCTCGATGGCGAGGACGTCGGAGAAGGTCGCCACACCGGCGGCGTGCACGACCGCCGTGAGCGGCTCCCCCTCCGGGATGTCCGCCAGGACGGCTGCCAGGGCGTCGCGGTCCGCGACGTCGCACGCCGCGAACGTCACCTGTGCACCCAGCGCCTCCAGTTCGCGGCCCAGGTCGGCGGCGCCCGGCGCCCGCCCGCCACGACGGCTCGTCAGCACCAGATGCGCGGCGCCCTCGGCGGCCAGCCAACGGGCGACATGGGCGCCGATACCACCCGCACCGCCGGTGACCAGGACGGTCCCGCGTGGCGTCCAGGCGTGTGCGGGTTCACGCCCCGGCGCCAGGGCCCGCACCAGCCGCCGTACGTGCACGCCGGACTCCCGTACGGCGACCTGGTCCTCGGCCCCGGCCTCGTCGTCGGCCACGGCCAGCACGGCGGCCAACCGCCTGCCGGTGTCCTCGGTCCAGCGGGTCGGCAGGTCGATCAGCCCGCCCCACCGGTCGGGGTGCTCCAGGCCCACCACCTGCCCGAGCCCCCACAGCTGCGCCGCCTCCGGGCGTACGGCATCGCCCGCGGCGACCATGGCCGCGCCCTCCGTCAGCCACCACAGCGGCGCCCCCACGCCGGCGGCGCGCAGGTCGCGCAGCAGGGACACGGCGTCGGCGAGGGAGCGGGGGGACGCGAGTACGCCCGCGTAGTCGCCCGCGACGGCCTCCGAGGCGGCGCCGGTGGCGACCGTCACCTCGGCTCCGGCCGCCCGCAGCGCCGCCGCGACCCTGTCGTCCGGCCCGCCGGGGGCGGGCATCTCGGGGGTGAGGAGCAGCCACCGTCCGGACAGCCGTGTGTCCTCGGCGAGGGTGCCTCGGCGCCAGACGACCCGGTAGCGCCAGTCGTCGACGGCCCGGCCGACGGCGCCGCCGGCCGACAGGGTCTCGGGCCAGTAGCGCTTGTGCTGGAAGGCGTAGGTGGGAAGGTCCACGGGGGTGGGCCGGGGGCGGGGTTCGGTCTCGGGCCCGTTCTCGCCCGCGCCCTGGCTCTCGCCCTCCGTCCCGGTCGCGGTCCCGGTCCCGGCCCCGTTGAAGCAGGCCCGCCAGTCGACCGGCACCCCCTGCGCGTACGCCTCCCCCAGCGAGAGCAGCAACCGCTGTGGGCCGCCCTCGCCGCGACGCAGCGTCCCCGTGGCGGCGACGTCACGCCCGGCCGCCTCCGCCGTCGCCTGCACCGCGCCGACCAGCACCGGATGGGGGCTGACCTCGATGAAGACCTGGTGCCCGGCCTCGACCAGCCCTGTCACCGTGTCTTCGAGGCGGACGGTGGACCGGAGATTGCGGTACCAGTACTCCGCGTCCAGGCCGGTGGTGTCGAACCGTTGGGCGGTGACCGTCGAGTGGAAGGGGACCGAGGCGGTGACAGGGCCGATGTCCGCGAGCAACTCCGGGATCCGCTCCCGGAGTTGCTCGACCTGTGCGGAGTGCGAGGCGTAGTCCACCTCCACGCGCCGGGCCCGGGCACCGCGCGCCTCCGCGTCGGCGATGACCTCGTCCAGCCCGTCCGGAGTACCGGCCACGACCACCGACGACGGACCATTGACCGCCGCCACCTCCACACGACCATCGACCAGCGCCGACAGCTCGCGCACGTCGTCGACCGGCAGTTGCACGGAGGCCATGCCGCCCCGGCCGGACAGGGCGAGGATCGCCTGCGAACGCAGGGCCACCACACAGGCGCCGTCCTCCAGCGACAGCGCTCCCGCTACGACCGCTGCGGCGATCTCGCCCTGGGAGTGGCCCACTACGGCCGCTGGCTCCACGCCGTACGAGCGCCACACCTCCGCGAGCGACACCATCACCGCCCACAACACCGGCTGCACCACGTCGACTTGGGTCAACTCGCCGCCAGTGGCCAGGACTTCGGTCAGCGACCAGTCCACGAACGACGACAACGCCCGCTCACACTCGGCCATCCGCGCCGCGAACACCGGCGAGGACCCCAGCAGTTCCACCGCCATACCCGCCCACTGCGACCCCTGCCCCGGGAACACGAACACCGGCCCCGGACCTCCGCCGCCACCCGCACGCCCCCGCACCACTGCCGCGTCCGGCCGTCCGTCCGCGACGGCGGCCACACCCCGCAGCAACTCCTCACGGCCGGTACCGACCACCACCGCCCGATGCTCCAGAGCGGCCCGGGACAGGGCCAGTGAGTGGGCGACGGAGCCGCTGGGCAGTTCCTGATGTCGCGTCACATAAGCAGCCAGATGGGTCGCTTGGGCGCGAAGCGCGGCCTCCGTATGACCGGAGAGCGCCCAGGGGACAGGGCCACCGGACCAGGACTCGGGCACGAGCTCGGGCACGGCCCCGGTGGTCAAGCCAGCCTCCGGCGCCTGCTCCAGGACCACGTGCACGTTCGTGCCGCTGATCCCGAACGAGGACACGCCGGCCCGTCGTGGACTCCCGGTCTCCGGCCACGCCCGCTGTTCCGTCAGCAACTCCACCGCGCCCGCCGACCAGTCGACCTCCTTGGACGGCTCGTCCACATGCAAGGTCCTCGGCAGCACCCCGTGGCGCAGCGCCAGCACCGTCTTGATCACACCGGCCGCCCCGGACACCGCCTGGGTGTGCCCGATGTTGGACTTCAACGACCCTAGATACAGGGGACGTTCACGGTTCTGGCCGTAGGTCGCGAGGAGGGCCTGCGCCTCGATCGGGTCGCCCAGCCGGGTCCCGGTCCCGTGGGCCTCGACCGCGTCCACTTCGGACGGGGTGAGTCCCGCGTCGGCCAGGGCGGCGCGGATCACGCGCTGTTGGGCCGGGCCGTTGGGGGCGCTGAGGCCGTTGGAGGCGCCGTCCTGGTTCGCGGCCGAGCCGCGCACCGTGGCGAGCACGGGGTGACCGTTGCGGCGCGCGTCCGACAGGCGTTCCACGACGAGGAAGGCGACGCCCTCGGACCAGCCGGTGCCGTCGGCGGCATCGGCGAAGGCCTTGCAGCGGCCGTCCGACGCCAGGCCGCCCTGCCGGGCGAACTCGTCGAAGGCGCCCGGTGTGGGCATGACGGCGACGCCGCCGGTGAGGGCGAGGTCGCACTCGCCGCCGCGCAGGGCCTGTCCCGCCAGGTGCAGGGAGACCAGGGAGGAGGAGCAGGCGGTGTCCACGGTGAGGGCCGGGCCCTCCAGGCCGAGGGCGTAGGCGATCCGGCCGGACATCACGCTGCCGCTGTTGCCGGTGAGCAGATAGCCGCCAGCGTCGGGCGCGTCGCCGAGGAGGGTGCCGTAGCCGGTGGGTGAGCCGCCGACGAAGACGCCCGTACGGGTGCCGCGCAGTGACGACGGGTCGATGCCGGACCGTTCGATCGCCTCCCAGGACACCTCAAGGAGGAGCCGCTGCTGCGGGTCCATGGCCAGGGCCTCGCGCGGTGAGATGCCGAAGAACTCGGCGTCGAAGCCTCCGATGTCCGTGAGGAAGCCGCCCTGTTGGCTTCCCGAGGCTCCCCAGGCGTCCCAGCCCCGGTCGTCGGGCACGGCGGTGATCTCGTCGCGGCCCTCGGTGACGAGCCGCCACAGGTCCTCGGGGCCCGTGACCCCGCCGGGGAGGCGGCAGGCCATGCCGACGATCGCCAGGGGTTCGTCGTGCTCCGCCCGCCGTACGACGATGGTCCGGGCGGCGGCGGGGTCGGTGCCGCCGCGCAGTTCGCGGTCCAGGTGCCCGGCGAGGGCGGTGGGGGTGGGGTGGTCGAAGACGAGCGTGGCGGGGAGCCGGAGGCCGGTGGCCGCGTCGAGGCGGTTGCGGAGTTCGGTCGCGGTCAGGGAGTCGAAGCCGAGGTCCTTGAAGGGGCGGTGGGCGGCGACCTCCGTCGCGTCGGAGTGGCCCAGCACGGACGCGGCGCGCGAACACACCAACTCCAGCAGTGCGGACCGGCGTTCGCCTTCGGTGAGGGCGTCGATCCGGCGCCGGAGAGCGTCGCCCGCCCCGGCCGGGTGCGCTGTCCCCTCACTGTCGTCGGGGGTGTCCGGGTCGTTCCGCAGGGCGCGGGCGGCCTCCGGGATGTCCTCGATCAGGGGGCGGCGGCGGGCGCCCGCGTACATGGGTGCGAAGCGGGACCATTCCGTGTCGGTGACGGTCAGGCAGGTCTCACCGTGTTCGACCGCCTCCCTCATGACGGACAGCGCGAGCGCGGGGTCCATGAGGGCCAGCCCCATCCGGGCCAGGGACTCCTCGTCCAGGTCGGCCGCCATGCCGTCGGAGCGCCAGGTGCCCCAGGCCAGGGAGGTGGCGGGCAGCCCTCGGGCGCGGCGGGCCTGGGCGAGGCCGTCGAGATGGGCGTTGGCGGCCGCGTAGGCGCCCTGGGAGCCGCCGCCCCAGGAGGCGGCGCCCGAGGAGAAGAGGACGAAGGCGTCCAGGTCCAGGCCGGCGGTGAGTTCGTCGAGGTGGCGGGCCCCGGTCGCCTTGCCGGAGACGACCTCGTCGATCTCCTCGGGGGTCAGGTCGCGCACCTTGGTGTAGCGCACGATGCCGGCGGCGTGGACGACGGCGGTCAGCGGGGTCTCCGCCGGTATGGCCGCCAGGACCGAGGCCAGGGCGTCGCGGTCGGCCGTGTCGCAGGCGGCCAGGGTCACTTCCGTGCCCAGGGACCGCAGTTCCGTCGCGAGCGCCTCGGCGCCCGGTGCTGCGGGGCCGCGACGGCTGGTCAGCAGCAGCCGCTCGGCGCCCTCCCGGGCCAGCCACCGGGCGACATGCGCGCCGACGCCGCCCGTACCGCCGGTGACCAGGACCGTGCCCCGGGGCTTCCACTCCCGGGCCGGCCTCGCCGACGCGGCCAGCGGTGCCCTCACCAGGCGCCGGGCGAACACCTCCGGTCCGCGTACGGCGAGCTGGTCCTCCCCTTGCGCCGCGTCCGCGAGGACGGCCGTGAGCAGCGTGCCCGTGTCGTCGTCCCATACGGCGGGCAGGTCGACGAGGCCGCCCCACCACGTGGGTTCCTCCAGGCTCACGACCTGGCCCAGGCCCCACAGCCGCGCCGCCTCGGGCCGTACGGTGTCGTCGGGCGTGACCCCGGCCGCGTCCACCGTCAGCCACCACAGCGGCACCCTCGTCCCGGCGGACCGCAGCTCCCGCACCAGCGCCACGGCGTCCTCGACCGTGCCGGGCAGGGCCACGACCCCCGCGAAGTCACCGGCCACGGCGCGGGGCGCGACCTCCGCCTCGGCGCCGGCCGCCCGCAGGGCCCGCGCCACCCGCTCCCCTACGGCGTCCCCCGCGTCCACCACCAGCCAACGGCCGGTCAGGGTAAGGGCGTCGGTCAGTTCACGGCGCCGCCACACGACCCGGTAGCGCCAGTCGTCCACCACGCGGCCCCGGCCCGCGGCCACACGGGTGTCGGGCCAGTAGCGGCGGTGCTGGAAGGCGTACGTAGGCAGGCCCACCCGGCGTGCGCCCGTGCCCGCGAACACCGTCCCCCAGTCCACGGCCGCCCCGTGCACATGGGCCTCCGCCAGCGCGGACAGCAGGGTCACCGCGTCGTCCCGGTCCCGGCGCAGGGCCGCGAGAGCCACCAGCTCCGGCTCGGTCTCCCGCACCGAGGAGACCAGCGAGCCGTCCGGGCCCAGCTCCAGCACCGTACCCACGCCCTGCGCCCGCAGCGCGCGTACCCCGTCGGCGAACCGTACGGTCGCCCGCACATGCCGCACCCAGTACTCCGGGGTGCGCAGTTCCTCGCCCGCGATCTCGCCGGTCACGTTGGACACGATCGGGAGCACCGGTTCGGCGAAGCGGACGTCGGCCAGGGCCTCGGCGAAGTCGTCCAGCATGGGTTCCATCAGCGCGGAGTGGAAGGCGTGGCTGACGGCGAGCCGCTTCACCCGCCGCCCCTCGGCCGCGAACCGGTCGGCGACCTCGCGCACGGATTCCTCCGCGCCCGACAGCACGAGCGACGAGGGGCCGTTCACGGCCGCCACCGATACTTCGCTGTCGCGGGGAATCTCCGACTCGTCCGCCCGCACGGCCCACATCGCGCCGCCCGGCGGGAGTGCCCCCATCAGTCTCCCGCGCGCCGCGACCACCCGGCACGCGTCAGCAAGCGACCACATCCCTGCCACATGAGCCGCGACCATCTCGCCCAAAGAATGCCCGAGCACCACATCCGGCTTCACTCCCCATGACTCGGTCAGTCGGAACTGCGCCACTTCCAGCGCGAACAACGCGGGCTGGGCCCATCCGGTGGACTCCAGCACCTCAGCCGGACCGTCGAGGACGACGTCCTTCAACGACCCCGGCAACAACCCGTCGAAGGCCCCGCACACCTCGTCGAACGCGGCGGCGAACACCGGGAACGTCTCGTACAACCCCCGTCCCATACCGGCCCGTTGGGACCCCTGGCCGGAGAACACCACCGCGAGCCCGCCGTCCGACGCGGCGCCCCGTACGAGTCCGGGCGCGTCCTCGCCCGCGACGAGCGCGCGCAGTCCCTCGGCCAGCGCGGGCATCCCGGTGGCGGTGACGGCGGCGCGGTGCTCCATGAGGCCACGGGTGGTGGCCAGGGAGTGGGCGAGGTCGGGGAGCCGTGGGGCGGGGTCGCGGTCGAGGTGGGCGAGGAGGCGTACGGCCTGGTCGCGCAGGGCGGCCTGGCTCTGGGCGCTCAGCAGTACGGGCAGGGCGGGCAGCGGCGGGCCCAGCTCCCGGCCGGCCCGGTCGGACCCCGGTTCCACCCGGCCGGTTCCGTCGGTCCCAGGCTCCTCCCCGCCCGTGCCATCTCCCGGCTCCCCTTCCGCCTGTTCGATGATCACGTGAGCGTTGGTGCCGCTGATCCCGAAGGACGACACCCCCGCCCGGCGCGGGCGGTCCGTGGCCGGCCACTCCCGCTGTTCCGTCAGCACCCGCACCGCGCCCGCCGACCAGTCGACCTGCCGGGTCGGCTCGTCCACGTGGAGGGTGCGCGGCAGGACCCCGTGACGTATCGCCATCACCGTCTTGATGACTCCGGCGACTCCGGCGGCGAACTGGGTGTGGCCGATGTTCGACTTCACGGAGCCGACCCACAACGGCCGGTCCGCCGGGCGTCCTTGTCCGTAGGTCGCCAGCAGGGCCTGGGCCTCGATGGGGTCGCCGAGCCGGGTGCCAGTGCCGTGGGCCTCAACGGCGTCCACGTCGGCGGGCGACAGGCCGGCGCTCGCCAACGCGTCCCGGATCACGCGCTGTTGGGACGGACCGTTCGGTGCCGTAAGGCCGTTGGACGCGCCGTCCTGGTTCACCGCCGAGCCCCGGACGACCGCCAGGACGGGGTGGCCGTTGCGGCGGGCGTCGGACAGCCGCTCCACGACCAGGACGCCCGCGCCCTCGCCCCAGCCGGTGCCGTCGGCCGTGTCCGCGAACGCCTTGCAGCGGCCGTCGGAGGCCGATCCGCCCTGGCTGTCGAACTCGCCGTAGATGGTGGGGGTCGTCATGACGAGGACACCGCCGACGAGCGCGAGGTCGCACTCGCCCGCGCGCAGGGACTGACCGGCCAGGTGGAGGCCGACGAGGGAGGAGGAGCAGGCGGTGTCGACGGTCAGGGCGGGGCCTTCGAGCCCGAGCAGATACGCGATACGGCCGGACATGATGCTGGCGGGCAGGCCGGTGAGGGCGTAGCCGTCGGTGTTCTCCGGGGAGTCGCCGAGGAGGAGACCGTACTCCTGGGTCGCGCCGCCGACGAAGACGCCGGTGCGGGTCGAGCGCAGGGACAGCGGGTCGATGCCCGCGCGTTCGACGGCCTCCCAGGAGACCTCCAGCAGCAGCCTCTGCTGTGGGTCCATCGCCAGGGCCTCGCGCGGCGAGATCCGGAAGAAGGCGGCGTCGAAGTCGCCGGCCGCGGTGAGGAACGCGCCCTGGTGGCGGGGGTCGTAGGTGGGGTGGTGTTCCCAGCCCCGGTCGGTGGGCGGGCCAGTCATGGCGTCGCGGCCCTCGACGACCAGCCGCCACAGATCATCCGGATGGTTCACGCCGTCGGGGAAGCGGCAGCCGATGCCGACGATCGCCAGGGGCTCCGTGGCGGCGGAGGTGAGCCGGTGGTTGTGCCGGCGCAGCCTCTCGTTCTCCAGGAGGGAGGCGCGCAGCGCGTCGATGACCTCGTCGAGAGATGTGTTCATGCCTCGGGCTCCCACTCGTTCTGCCGCTGGTGGTGGACGCTATGGGCCGGTTCGGGGGTGCCCCGGGAAGGGGCCGGGCCCGTCCCCCTAGAGGTGCGGGGACACCTAGGTGCGGGGACACCTAGGGGGTGCAGGGGGCGGGGCTCACCAGACGACGGGGATGCTCAGGGCGCCGTGCACCATGTTGTAGCCGCGGTAGGCGAGTTCCTCGCGCGGGATCGCCAGGCGCAGCTCCGGGAAGCGGCGCAGTACGGCGGGGAAAGCGATCTTCAGCTCCAGCAGGGTCATGGTGGCGCCGGTGCAGCGGTGGATGCCGTGGCCGAAGCCGACCTGCTGGGCCGGGGTGCGGGTGAGGTCGAGGCGGTCGGGGTCGGTGTAGTGGGCCGGGTCTCGGTTGGCGACGGCCAGGGCCGGTACGACGTACTCGCCCGCCTTGATGGTGACGCCGCCGATCTCCAGGTCCTCGGTGGCGGTGCGGCCGCTGGTGGCGGAGATGACGCTGAGGTAGCGCATGAGTTCCTCGACGGCGGAGTCGAGGACGGCCGGGTCGTCGCGCAGCAGGGCGAGTTGGGCGGGGTTCTCGAACAGGGCGAGGAGGCCGAGGCCGAGGGTGTTGGCGGTGGTGTCGAAGCCGGCGGACAGGAACATGTTGCTGATGCCGACGATCTCCTCGTCGTCGAGTTCGTCGCCGTGCTCGCGGACCAGCATGCCGATCATGCCGTCGTTGGGGGCGGCGCGCTGGGCGGTGACGATGTCCAGCATGAAGCGGTGGGCGGCGCCGACGAGGTCCTTGACCTCCTCGGCGGTGGCGGCGAGACCGGCCGCCGCCTTGGCGGTGAGCGCGACGTACTCGGCGCGCTCCTCGTCGCTGAGGCCGAGCAGCTCGCAGATCGCGAAGAGCGGGAAGGGGAACGCGAACGCGGTCATGAAGTCGGCGGGCGGGCCCATGTGTTCCATGGCGTCGAGGCAGTTCTCGGCGATCCGCTCCAGGCGCGGGGTGAGCTCGCGCATGCGGCGGGCGGTGAAGCTGGAGGCGACGGTGCGGCGCAGCCGGGTGTGCTCCGGCGGGTCCATGTTGACGAAGCTGCCCGGGGACACCTCCAGTTGGTCGTCGTCGATACCGGGGAGCATGAGCGTCAGCGGGGTGAGGGCACTGCTGAGGCGGGGGTCGGTGAACATCTGCCGTACGTCGTCGTAGCGGGTGACGATCCAGATGTCCTGGCCGTTCGGCAGGCGCCACTTGTGCACCGGGTCCTTCTCCTGCACCTCGCGCAGCCGCGGGCCCGGGTCGAACGGGCAGACGGCGTCGCGTTGGTAGGGCAGCGGGGTTTCGATGTCGAGGGGCATCGGTCTCCTTGGGGGGTGAGCGAGCGCGAGGTGGCTGTGCCGAACGGGGGGCGCCGGAGTCGAACGTGGGGGTGCCGCTGTGGGACATGGGGGTGCCGGTGTGGAACGTGGGCAACGGTCTCGAACGTGGGGGTGCCGGTGATCGTGACGCTACGGCGCCGTGCCGGGCCTGGGAGCCCCAGAATCGGGGTGGCCGCCCCCTAACCCGGCGGGCCCCGGGGAAGGGGTGGCGGCGGTCCCGGGGGTCAGCGGATGCCGAACTCGTCCCCGATGAGGCTGAGGAGTTCCTCGGTGCTCGCCGCGCTGAGGTCGCTGTCGGCGTCGTCGTCGAGGGGGGTGTCGACGGTGGGTCCGGGGGTACCGCCCGGGGTCTCTTCGAGTTTGGTGAGGAGCACACGCAGACGCAGGGCCAGGGAGGCGCGGCGGGCGGGGTCGTCGGCGGGGGTGCGCAGGGAGGTCTCCAGGGACTCCAGGGCGAGCAGGGCCGGGTCGGGGGCCTGAGCGGGGGTCAGGTCGAGTCCGGTGTGGAGGAGTTCGGCCAGGTCCTTCGGGGTGGGGTGGTCGAAGACCAGGGTGGCGGGCAGCCGTAGGCCGGTGAGGGCGGAGAGCCGGTTGCGCAGGTCCACGGCCATGAGGGAGTCGAAGCCCAGGCTCTGGAAGGGCTTGCCGGAGGGCACGGTGTCCGCCGAGGGCAGTCCGGCGGCGGTCGCGGCCTCGGCCCGCACCAGCTCCACCAGGGCGGCGGTGCGGTCCGCCTCGGACAGCGGCAGCAGCCGCTCCCGCAGGCCCGACACCGCCGTCGCCGGTCCGGCCGGTCCTCCGCCGCCCGCGCGGGTTCCGGCGGCCAGGGAGCGCAGCAGGACGGGTGTCGTGGGCGAGCCGGGGTCGAGGGCCGAGGTGTCCAGGCGTACGGGGACGGCGACGCTCGCGCCGGTGGTGAGGGCCGCGTCGAACAGGGCCATGCCCTCACGGGGGTCGAGCTGGCGCAGCCCGACGCGGGCGATGCGCTTCAGATCGCTGTCGGCGACACCGGCCGTCATGCCCTCGCCGCGCTGCCAGGGGCCCCAGGCGAGCGACAGCGCGGGGAGTCCGGCGGCGGCCCGGCGCACGCACAGGGCGTCCGCGAAGGCGTTGGCCGCCGCGTAGTTGGCCTGTCCTGCGCCGCCCATCGTGCCGGCCAGCGAGGAGAACACCACGAAGGCGTCCAGGTCCCGGTCGGCGGTCAGCTCGTGCAGATGCTCCACGGCCGCCGTCTTGACCGGCAGCACCGCGTCGACCTGGGCGGGGGTGAGAGCGGTGAGCGTGGCGTCGTCGACGGTCCCGGCGGTGTGCACGACGGCCTTCAGCTCCGGGACGGTCTCCAGCAGCGCGGCCAGCGCGGCACGGTCGGTGATGTCACAGGCCTCGGCCCGGACCGTGGCGCCGAGCCCGGCGAGTTCGGCGAGCAACTCCTCCATCCCGGGCGCGTCACCGCCCCGCCGTGCGGCCAGCAACAGATCCCGGACCCCGTGCCGGGTGACCAGATGCCGGGCCACGAGGCGGCCCAGGGTGCCGGTGGCACCGGTGATGAAGACGGTGCCGGTGGTGGGCCAGACGGGGGCTGGGGGCGGGGCGGGCTCAGGGGTGGAGCGGCTGTCGGCGGCGGGGGTGCCGGTCGCCGGCGTGCCGGTCGCCTGCCCGGCGGGGCTGAGGCGGCCCAGGCGTGGGACGCGTATCTCGGCGGCGCGCAGGGCGAGTTGGGGTTCCCCGGCGGCCAGGGCCTGGGCGACGGCCAGGGGCAGGGGTGTGGTGGCGTCGGGGAGGTGGTCGATGAGCAGGACGCTGCCCGGGTTCTCCAGTTGGGCGGAGCGGGCCAGGCCCCAGACGGCGGCGGCGGCCGGGGCGGTCACGGTCTCGTGGTCCGAGGCGCGGACGGCGCCGGAGGTGCACAGGACAAGCTGGGTGCCCGCCATGGTGGTGTCGGCGGTCCATCGCTGCAGCAGGGTGAGGGCTGCGTGCACGGCGTCGCGGGCGGCGGCCGAGGTCGGTGCGGCGGGCGGCAGCGGTACGACGACCACGTCGGGCGGGTCGCCACCGGCGCGCAGGGCGTCCAGGTCGGCGTGGTGCTCGACGGCCCCGGCGGTCCGCAGCAGCGGTTCGGCGTGCGCGTACGCCGTGGTGTCGCCGAGGACAGCGAACCGGCGCGGCGGCCGCCCGTCCGGGGCGGCGTCGAGGGCGGTCCACTCGGTGCGCAGCAGCCATTCGGGGCGGATGCGGGTGGTGTCCAGGCCCTCGGTGGACGCGGTCCGCATGTGCAGGGCGGCGACGGAGGCCACGGGGCGCCCGGAGGGGTCGGTGAGTTCCACGGACACCCGGTCCCCGGCCTCGTCGCGGACGTGTACGCGCAGCGCGGTCGCCCCCTGCGCGTGGCCGGTGACTCCCCGCCAGGCGAACGGCAGCAGGGGGCCGCCGCTCTCGGGCGCGGCGGGGCGGAAGGCGAGGGAGTGCATGGCGGCGTCGAGGAGGGCGGGGTGTACGGCGAAGCCGCCCCCGGCCGCCTCGGGCAGCCGCACCTCCGCGAACACCTCGTCACCGCGCCGCCAGGCCGCGGTCAGGCCGCGGAAGGCCGGGCCGTAGGTGAAGCCGTAGTCGACCAAGTCGTCGTAGAAGGTGGCCAGTTCGACGGGTTCGGCGTCCTGCGGGGGCCAGGCGGTGAGGGGCGGGGTGGTGGGTGAGCCGGGTGCCTGCGGGGCCAGGGTGCCTTCGGCGTGGGCGGTCCAGGTGTCCGGGGTCCAGGTTGTGTCGTCCTGCGCGGTGCCGTCGGCCCCGATGCCGTCGGGCCCGGTGCCTTCGGGCTCCGTGCGGGAGTGGACGGTCAGGGCGCGCCGGCCGGTGTCGTCGGGCGGGCCGACGGTGACCTGGAGCTGCACGGGTGCGTCGGCCGGGATCAACAGGGGTGCGGCCAGGGTGAGTTCGTCGAGGTGGTGGCAGTCGAGCCGGCGGCCCGCCCACAGGGCGAGTTCGACGAATCCGGTGCCGGGGAAGAGGGCGGTGTCGAGGACGGCGTGGTCGGTGAGCCAGGGGTGGGCGGCCGTGGACAGTTCGCCGGTGAACAGGGTGGTGCCGTCGGCGGCCGAGGTGACGCGGGCGCCGACCAGGGGGTGCCCGGTGGGGCGCAGGCCGAGCGCGGTGAGGTCGCCGGTGGTGCCTGCCGGGCGGGGTTCGGGCCAGTAGCGGGAGCGCTGGAAGGGGTAGGTGGGCAGGTCGACGCGGCGGGCGCCGGAGCCGGCGAAGACGGCGGTCCAGTCGACGGGTGCGCCCGCCAGATGGGCGCGGGCGACGGCGGTGAGCAGGCTCTCCCCTTCCGGGGCGTCCTTGCGCTGCGCGGCCACGCACACCGTACGGTCGAAACCGGCGTCGGGGTCGGGGGCGGCGTCGGGGTCGGCTTCCGCGTCCAGGCAGGTGTGCGCCGAGCCGGTCAGGACGCCGTCGGGGCCGGCCTCCAGCAGGACGGTGACGCCCTCGGCGACCAGGGTGCGCACCCCGTCGGCGAAGCGGACCGTCTCCCGTACGTGCCGGACCCAGTAGTCGGGCGAGCAGGCCTGCTCGGGTGTGAGGAGTTCTCCGGTGACGTCGGAGACGACGGGGATCCGGGGCGGGTGGAGGTCGAGTTCGGCGACGACCTGGGCGAAGTCGTCGAGCATCGGCTCCATGAGGGGTGAGTGGAAGGCGTGACTTACTGTCAGGAACCGTGCCCGTATGTCCTGTTCGGTGAAGTGGTCGCGGAGGGTGCCGAGCGCTTCGGCCGGGCCGGAGAGCACGACGGAGCCGGGGGCGTTGACGGCGGCCACGACGACGTCCGGGTGGTCCGCCAGCGTCTCGGCGGCCTGCTTCTCGTCAACCGCGACGGCCAACATGGCACCGCCTGGCGGGAGTTGTTGCATCAACCGGCCCCGGGCGGCGATGAGTCGGCAGGCGTCGGGCAGGGTCAGTACGCCGGCGATGTGGGCGGCGGCGATCTCCCCGACGGAGTGCCCGAGCAGATAGTCGGCGCGCACCCCCCAGCTCTCCAGCAGCCGGTACAGGGCGGTCTCGAAGGCGAACAGCGCGGGCTGGGTGTACTCGGTGCGGTGCACGGCCTCCGGGTCGGGGTCCTCCGTCCCGGTGCCGAGCACGATCTCGGCGAGGGGGCGCGGCAGTTGGGGGTCGAGGTGCACGCAGACGGCGTCGAAGGTCTCGGCGAACACCGGGTGGTCGGCGTACAGCTCCCGGCCCATGCCGAACCGCTGGGCGCCCTGTCCGGTGAACAGCACCGCCAGCGTGCCCTCGCGGGCGGTGTCGCGCAGCAGGCCGGGCGGCAGTTCGCCGGCGGCGAGGGCGGCGAGGGCGGCTCCCGCCCCGGCACGGTCGCGTACGACGGCGGCGGCCCGGTGGTCCAGGGCGGCGCGGGTGGTGGCGAGCGAACGGGCGAGGTCGGCGACGTCCAGGTCCGGGGCGGTCTCCAGGCGGTCGAGCAGGCGGGCCGCCTGGTCGCGCAGCGCGTTCTCGTCGTGTGCGGTGACCAGGAGCGGCCAGGGGCGGGAAGAGATGGTGACCGGTGTCCCGACGGCGTCCTCGGCAGGCGCCTGTTCGAGGACGACGTGGGCGTTGGTGCCGCTGATGCCGAACGACGAGACACCCGCCCGGCGTGGACGGCCCGTCTCGGGCCACGGCCGGGACTCCGCGAGCACCTCCACCGACCCCGTCGACCAGTCGATCCGCGGCGACGGCTCGTCGACGTGGAGCGTCCTGGGCAGCGTGCCGTGCCGCATCGCCAGGACCGTCTTGATGATGCCGCCGACACCCGCCGCCGACATGGTGTGCCCGATGTTGGACTTCAACGAGCCGAGATACAGGGGCCGTTCACGGTCCTGGCCGTAGGTGGCGAGCAGCGCGTGCGCCTCGATCGGGTCGCCGAGCCGGGTGCCGGTGCCGTGCGCCTCCACGGCGTCGACGTCCGACGGCAGGCAGCCGGCGTCGGCCAGCGCGTCGCGGATCACCCGTTGCTGGGCCAGTCCGTTGGGGGCGGTGAGGCCGTTGGACGCGCCGTCCTGGTTGACCGCCGTGCCGCGCACGACGGCCAGGACGGGGTGCCCGTGGCGGCGGGCGTCGGAGAGCCGTTCCACGAGCAGCAGGCCCACGCCCTCCGACCAGCCGGTGCCGTCGGCCGCCGCCGCGAACGCCTTGCATCGGCCGTCCGCCGCCAGTCCGCCCTGGCGTTCGAAATCGGCGAAGAGTGACGCGTCGGGCATGACGCAGACACCGCCGGCCAGCGCCAGGTCGCACTGGCCGCCGCGCAGCGCCTGGACGGCGGAGTGCAGGGCCACCAGGGAGGAGGAGCAGGCGGTGTCGACGGTGACGGCCGGGCCCTCAAGGCCGAGGACGTACGAGACCCGGCCGGAGATCACGCTCGTGGCGGTGCCGGTGACGGTGTACCCGGCCAACTGCTCCGAGCCGGGCGGGAAGAGCAGCGAGTAGCCGAGCCCGGCGGCGCCGACGTACACACCGGTGCGGGTGCCGCGCAGGGTCGTCGGGTCGATGCCCGCGTGTTCGATCGCCTCCCAGGAGGTCTCCAGGAGCAGCCGCTGCTGCGGGTCCATGGTGAGGGCCTCGCGCGGGGTGATCCCGAAGAAGCCGGGGTCGAAGCCGGCGACGTCGTCGAGGAAGCCGCCGCGCGCGGAGTCCTGGATCCGCCAGCCGCGGTCGCGGGGGAACCCGGTGATGCCGTCGCGGCCTTCGGCGAGCAGCTGCCACAGCTCGTCGGGGCTGGTGACGCCGCCGGGGAAGCGGCAGGCCATGCCGACGATCGCGAGGGGTTCGTCGGCGGCGGCGCGTCGGCGGTCGGCGGTGGCCCCTGTCGCTGCCGTGGTGGCCGGGGCGGCGGTCGGTGCGTCCTCGAACAGTTCCGCGTACAGGGCCCGCACCATGCGGCGGGGCGAGGGGTGGTCGAAGACGACGGAGACGGGCAGCCGCAGTCCGGTGGCGGTGGCGAGCCGGTTGCGGAAGTCGACGGCGGTGAGGGAGTCGAAGCCGAGTTCCTTGAAGGGCCGGCCCGCCTGGACGGTGTCGGCGTCCGGGTGGCCGAGGGCCGCGGCGGCGGTGTCACGGACGAGCCGCAGCAGGACGCGGGTGCGTTCGGTCTCGGTGAGCGGGGTCAGCCGGGCCCGCAGCGAGTCTGGGTCGGCGTCGGCGGAGGTGTCGGCGGCGACCGCGCGGCGGGGGCGGGCGGGTCGGGTCGAAGGGGCGGGGGCGGCGGGCACGGAGGCGGGGTCGACACGGTCGAGGCGTTCGGCGGCCGGCGCCGCGAGCAGGCCGGCCGGGTCGGCGGGGCGCAGCAGCAGGGAGTCGGCGACGGCCACCGGGGCGCCGGTGGCGTCGGCGAGCAGCAGCGCGACGGTGCGTTCGCCGGTGCGGGTCAGCCGGATCCGCAGCCGGGCGGCGCCGGTGGCGTGGAGTTCGACGCCGGACCAGGAGAACGGGACGGCGACCTCCTGGTCGTCCCCGAGCGCGTACAGGGCGTGCAGCGCGGCTTCGGCGAGGGCGGGGTGCAGGCCGAAGCGGGTGGCCTCGGTGTGCTGTCCGGCGGGCAGCGCCACCTCCGCGTACACCGTGTCGTCGGTGCGCCACAGCGCGCTGAGCAGGCGGCGCTCGGGGCCGTAGTCGAAGCCGTCGGCGGCGAGCCGCTCGTACAGTCCCTCGACCGGTACGGGCGTGCCGTCGGCCGGTGGCCATGCCGTCAACTCCGGGGCCGGGGCGGGGGCGGCGGGGGCAGGGGTGTTGCCCGCGCTGTCGGCGGGGCCGGTTTCGGGGACGAGGGTGCCGGAGGCGTGCAGGGTCCAGGGTCCGTCCGTGCCGGGGTCGGCCGGGGAGGCGTGGACGGCGAGGGTGCGGCGGCCCTGCCGGTCGGCGCCGATCCTGATCTGGAGGCCGACGGCGCCGTCCGGGGGCAGTGACAGCGGGGTGTGCAGGGTGAGTTCCTCGATCCGGCCGCTGCCGACCTGGTCGCCGGCGAGGACGGCGAGTTCGACGAAGGCCGTGCCCGGCAGGACCGCGCGGTCGCCGATGCGGTAGCCGGCGAGCCAGGGGTGGTCGTGCGGGGAGATCCGCCCGGTGAGGACGGCACCGTCGTCGTCGGCGAGCCGCACCAGCGCGCCCAGCAGGGGGTGGCGCAGCGGGCCGAGACCGGCCGAGGAGACGTCGGCGCCCCGGCGGGGGCCGTCGGGCCAGTGCCGGGTGCGCTGGAAGGCGTAGGTGGGCAGGTCGACGCGGTGGCCGCCGGTGCCGGCGAAGACGCGCGGCCACTCGACGGGGGCGCCGCCCGTCCAGGCCTGGGCGAGGGCGGTGCGCAGCCGGCCGGGGCCGCCGTCGCCCCGGCGCAGGGTGCCGGTGGCGGTGATCTCGTGGTCGTCGGCCTCGGCGCACTGCTGGACGGAGCTGACGAGGACGGGGTGCGGGCTGGGCTCCACGAACAGACGGTGGCCGTCGGCGAGCAGGGCCCGGACGGCCGGTTCGAAGCGGACGGGTTCGCGCATGTTGCGGCACCAGTAGGCGGCGTCGAGCCCGGCGGTGTCGAACGGGCCGCCGGTGACGGTGGAATAGAACGGCACCTCGCCGCCGCGCGGTTCCAGGACCGCGAGGTCGGCCGTCAACCGCTCCCGCAACGCCTCGACGTGCGGCGAGTGACCGGGGCTGCCGGCGCCGGGGATCCGCCGGGCCTGCACACCGTCGGCGGCGCAGGCGGCGACGAACGCGTCGCAGGCGTCGGGGTCGCCGGTGAGCGCGACGGAGGCGGGGCCGTTGACGGCCGCGATCCACAGCCGGTCGGCCCAGGGGGCGAGCCGGGACCGGACCTGGTCCTCGGGCAGCAGTACGGAGGCCATGCCGCCGCGCACGGTCAGGGTGCGCAGGGCGCGGCTGCGCAGCACGACCACCCGGACCGCGTCTTCGAGCGTGAGGCCCCCGGCGATGTGCGCGGCGGCGATCTCGCCCTGCGAGTGGCCGGTCACCGCGTCCGGTTCGACGCCGTACGCCCGCCAGGTCCGCGCCAGCGACACCATCACGGTGAACAGGACGGGCTGGACGACGTCGATACGGTCCGGGTCGATGTCACCGGGTTCGCCGCGCAGGACGTCGAGGACGTTCCAGTCGACGAGTTGCCCCACGGCTTCCGCGCACTCACGGGCGCTCTCGGCGAACACCGGCTCGGTGTCGAGGAGTTCACGGGCCATGCCGAGCCACTGAGAGCCCTGCCCCGGCAGTACGAACGCGGTCCTGCCGGTGACGGCGGTCCCCTCGGCGAGGGTGTCGTGCGGTCGGCCCTCGGCGAGCGCGGTGAGGCCCGCGAGGAGGGTGTCGCGGTCGGCGGCGAGCACGGCGGCCCGCCGGTCGAGGGGGGTACGGGTGGTGGCGAGGGAGTACGCGACGTCGGCGAGCGCGGGCTCGGACTCGGGCTCGGACTCGGAGCGGCCTGCGCCGGTGTCGGGGTTCGTTGCGCAATTCGTATCGGGGTTGGCGTCGGGGCCGGTGTCGGTGAGGTGGTCGGCGAGTCGGCGGGCCTGGGCGCGGAGCGCGGCGGTGCCGTGGGCGGAGAGGACGGCGGGGAGGGGGACGGCGGGGACGGTGTCCGGGGCCGGGTGTTCTTCGGTGGTTGCGGCGGCGGAGGCGGGGGCCTGTTCGAGGATGACGTGGGCGTTGGTGCCGCTGACCCCGAAGGAGGAGACGGCGGCGCGGCCGGGGGTGCCGCCGTCCGGCCAGGGGCGGGGCTCGTCGAGCAGGCGTACGGTGCCGGAGGACCAGTCGACGAACGGGGTCGGGTCGTCGGCGTGCAGGGTCTTCGGCAGCACGCGTTCCCGCAGTGCGAGCACCATCTTGATGATGCCGCCGACGCCCGCGGCGGCCTGGGTGTGCCCGATGTTGGACTTCAGGGAGCCGAGCCACAGCGGCCGTCCGTCGGGGCGGGCGGCGCCGTACGTGGCGAGCAGCGCGTCGGCCTCGATGGGGTCGCCGAGCCGGGTGCCGGTGCCGTGCGCCTCGACGGCGTCGACGTCGGCGGCGGTGAGCCCGGCGTCGGCGAGGGCGTCCCGGACGACCCGCTGCTGGGAGGGCCCGTTGGGGGCGCTCAGACCGTTGGAGGCGCCGTCCTGGTTCACCGCCGTGCCCCGGACTACTGCCAGCACCGGGTGGCCGTTGCGCAGGGCGTCCGACAGCCGCTCCACCACGACGACACCGGCGCCCTCGCTCCATCCGGCGCCGTCGGCCCCCGCGCCGAACGCCTTGCAGCGCCCGTCGGGGGCGAGCGAGCCCTGCCGGGAGAGCATCACGTGCACATCGGGCGTGGCCATCACGGTGACCCCGCCGGCCAGCGCCAGATCGCATTCGCCGGCCCGCAGCGCCCGTACGGCCAGATGCAGCGCGACCAGGGAGGACGAGCAGGCGGTGTCCACGGTGAGGGCGGGGCCCTCCAGGCCGAGGACGTACGAGATCCGGCCGGACAGCACGCTGTTGGAGACCCCGGTGGACCCGTGGCCGTCGATACGGCCCTCGGTGGTGGTCAGGAGCGTGGCGTAGTCCTGCTGGGAGACGCCGGCGAACACACCGGTGCGGCTGCCCTTGAGCGTCCGGGTGTCGATGCCGGCGCGCTCCAGCGCCTCCCAGGAGGATTCCAGGAGCAGCCGCTGCTGCGGGTCCACGGAGTGCGCCTCGCGCGGGGAGATCCCGAAGAACGCGGCGTCGAAGGAGGCGATGTCGTCGAGGAAGCCGCCCTCCCGGACGTAGCAGGTGCCCTCCTTCGACGGGTCGGGGTCGTAGAGGGCGCCCAGGTCCCAGCCCCGGTCGGCGGGGAAGGGACCGATGGCGTCGCGGCCCTCGGCGACGAGCCGCCACAGGTCCTCCGGTGACCGTACGCCTCCCGGGTAGCGGCAGGCCATGCCGACGACGGCGATCGGTTCGCGGGCCGCCGACTCCAGTTCGCCCAGGCGCTTGCGCGTCCGGTGCAGTTCCGCGGCGACCTGCTTGAGATAGTCGCGGAGTTCCTTGTCATCAGCCATGTGAACCGTTCACTCCTTGCCGAGTTCCGTGCGGATGAAGTCCAGCAACTCGTCGTCCGAGGCCGTGGCGAGCCGTGTGTCCACGTCGGCGCCACCGCCCTCGTCCCCGGTGCCCTCGCCCGCGCCCACGGCGGCCAGGGTCCGCAACCGGGCGGCGGCGCGCGGCCGTTCGGGGTCGTCGAAGGCCAACTCCGCGATTGCCGCTTCCAGTTGGTCGAGGAGGGCGGGGAGCGCGGGCCGGTGCCCGGGGGCCGCCGGGCCGGCGTGGTCGAGGAGGCGCCGGTCCAGCTGTTCGGCCAGGGCAGCGGGGCTGGGGTGGTCGAAGACGAGGGCGGCGGGCAGCGGCAGCCCCGTGGCGGCGGCGAGGCTGTTGCGCAGCTCCACCGCCGTCAGCGAGTCGAACCCGGCCTCGCGGAACGACCGGCGCGGGTCGAGGCTGTCGGGCGACGGATAGTCGAGCACGGCCGCCGCCCGCGCCCTGACCAGGTCGAGCAGTGTGCGGGCGCGCTCGGCGGCGGGCAGCGCGGCCAGCCGCGCGGCGTGGTCGGCGGCGGAGGCGGACGCGTTGTCCGGGGGCCCGGCGCCAAGGGCCTGGGGCTGCCGGTTCGCTTGAGTCGCCGCCCTGTCGCCCGTCAGGGTCCGCGGGACCAGGTCGCGCAGGGCCGGGGGCAGTGTGCCGGCGGCGGCGCGGTCGCGCAGGACGGCAGGGTCGGTCCGCATCGGCACGAGGACGGCCTCGTCGCCCGCCCACGCCCGGTCGAACAGGGCGAGCCCCCGCTCCGCGTCGAGCGGCAGCACACCCGCCCGCGCGAGCCGCCGCAGGTCCACCTCGGCGAGCCGACCGCCCATGCCACCGCCGGTGCCCCACAGCCCCCAGGCCAGCGAGGTAGCGGGCAGCCCCCGCGCCCGGCGACTGCGGGCCAGGGCGTCCAAGTAGGCGTTGGCGGCGGCGTAGTTGGCCTGTCCGGCGCCGCCGAGGGTGCCGACGGCGGAGGAGAAGAGCACGAAGTGCGACAGGTCCGCGTCGCGGGTCAGCGCGTGGAGGTGGTGGGCGGCGTCGGCCTTGGGCCCGAGGACGGTGTCCACGCGTTCCGGGGTGAGCGCCGTGATCACCCCGTCGTCGACGACTCCGGCGGTGTGCACCACCCCCGTCAGCGGCCGGTCCGCCGGAATCGAGGCGAGGACCGAGGCGAGCGCCTCCCGGTCGGACACGTCGCAGGCGGCGAACACAGCCCGGGCACCGGCCCGTTCGAGCTCGGCTGCCAGCACGTCCGCACCCGGGGCGTCGCCCCCGCGCCTGCCGACGAGCAGCAGGTCGCGTACGCCATGGACGGCGACCAAGTGCCGGGCGACGAGCCCGCCCAGCTCACCGGTACCGCCGGTGACGAGCACGGTGCCGTGCTCGCGCGTCGTCGGCGGACCGGCGGGCGCAGCCTCGGCGCGGACGAGCCGGGGCACCCGCAACGCGCCTTCCCTGACGGCGACTTGGGACTCACCCCGGGCCAGTGCGGTGGCCACGGCGGACGCCAGGGCGGGCGCGTCCGTGCCGTCGTCGGCCAGATCGACGAGAACGAACCGGTCGGGGAACTCGGCCTGCAGCGACAGCAACAGCCCCCACACCGCCGCCCCCGCCGGGTCGCCGGTCGTCGCCCCGCCCGTCACGATCACCACAGGGGACTCCGCCGACCGCTCCTGGGCGAGCAGGTCCTGAACACGGGCGAGCGTGTCGTGCATGGAATGGCGTACGGCTTCGGGCTCGCCACCCTCTCCGTCGGTGCCGGGCGCGGCGTCGAGGGCGAGTACGACGAACTGCGCCGCCTCCCCCACGGGCTCCAGGCGGGCGTGTACATCGGCCGAGTTCCCGGGACGCAGCGCCAGGGCCTTGGCCAGGGTCCCGGCCCGCCCGTCCGGCTGCCCGAGAACCGCCCAGCGCGCCTCCTCGGGCGGAGCGACGCCGTCCACGGGCTGCCAGTTCGTGGTGAAGAGGCTGCCCGCCGCCGCCTGCACCTCAGCCGCGTCGGCTTCCGCGGCGGCGGCGTGGTCCTCCGCGCCCTGCCGGGTCGTCTCCAGCCAGTAGGCAGCGCGCTGGAAGGCGTACGTCGGCAGGTCCACCCGGCGCGCCCCGGTCCCGGCCAGGAAAGCGGGCCAGTCCACGCCGGCCGACCGTACGTGCAGCCGCCCGAGCGTGGTGACGAGGGAGCGCACCTCGCCCCGGCCCTTGCGCAGGGCGGCGACCGCGGAAGCCTCCGGCGCGGTCTCCTGGATCAGGGAGACGAGGGAACCGTCGGGGCCGACCTCCAGGACCGTGGTCGCGTCCTGCGCCCGGAGGGCACGGACACCATCGGCGAAACGGACGGTCGCGCGGACGTGCCGGACCCAGTAGCCGGGGGTCGACAACTCCTCCCCCGCCACCTCACCGGTCACGTTCGACACGACGGGGACGGACGGCTCGTGGAACGTCACGCCCGCCAGCGCCTCGGCGAAATCGTCCAGCATCGGTTCCATCAGAGCGGAGTGGAAAGCGTGGCTGACCGCCAGCCGCTTGACCCGCCG